>NZ_JBHSKO010000021.1:0-148772 GCF_042657305.1 Pseudonocardia zijingensis
CGGACCCCGCCCACGTCAACGACCACCACAAACACGATCAACCACGGCGGCACACGCCACCGCGGTGACCCCCCACGCCCTCACCACACCAAGACTGGACTTGACCTCGTCCTCATAGGCTGCTCAGGCGAGCCGCACCACGTCCGGGTTCGTGCCCTGCGCGCCATGGCGCACCGCCGGGTCGTGCCCCGGTACGACCAGCTCGTCGCGGGTGGCGAGGCGCTCGCAGGTGCGGAACCCCTCGAGCATCTCGGCCACATCCACCACGAGGGGGAACGGGTTGCCGGTGGTGCGGTTCTCGGTGAAGTGCAGCGCGTCGCTCGCCAGCACCAGCCAGCCGGCGTCCGTCCGCACGCGCACCACCTGCAGACCGCCGGTGTGGCCGCCGATCCGGTGCAGCTCGACGCCGTCCGCGAGATCGGCGCGGCCGTCGTGGAGGCGCACCCGTCCGGCGTGCACGAGCCGGACGACCTCGCTCACGTCGGCGGGCTCGAACGGCTGCGCGAGCAGGGGATGCGCCATCGGCGGCCCGGTCGCGTACGACTGCTCCGAGCGCTGGACGTGGAACGTCGCGCCGGGGAACCAGCCCGTGCCGCCCGCGTGGTCGTAGTGCAGGTGGGTGAGCACGACGTCGGCGACGTCCGCGGCGGTGACGCCCACCTCGGCCAGCAGGTCCGGCACCGTGTGCAGGAACGTGCGCCCGCGGGCGGCGGCGACCTGCGGCGTGCAGCCCGTGTCGACCACGATCGTCCGTCCGCCGCCGCGGACCAGCCACACGTAGTAGTCCAGTGGCATCGGCTCGTCGTCGGCGCCCTGCGAGTGCAGGAAGTTCTCGCGCCGGGACCGGTCCGGCAGCGTGGCGTAGCGCAGGGCGTACACCTCGTACGTCGCGCTCATGGGCGGTCCGTCATGGCGCCGCTTCCGAGTTCTGCTCCCGCAGGACGGCCAGCGCGGCGACCGCGGCGTTCTCGATGTGCGTCGTGCACGCGACCCACGCGGCGTCCTCGTCGCGGGCCTCGAGCGCCTTGACGAGGTCGCGGATCTCCTGGATGGAGGCCTGCGCGCGCTCGGGGTTCGACAGCGACGTGGCGCGCAGCTGGGAGGCCTTCGTGTGGACGGTGCGCAGCATGGCGGTGACCTGCTTGTTGCCCGCACCCTCGAGCAGCACGCGGTAGAACTCGTTCTTCGCCTCGAGGAAGGGGCGCGCCTCGAACTTCGCGTAGATCTTCTCCAGCTCCTTGACCGTCCTCTTGAGCTCCCGCAGTTGCGCATCGGTCGCGCGGCGCACGAACAGGCGCGCCGCAAGACCCTCGAGCATGGTGCGGACCTGGTAGATGTCCTCGGCGTCCTCGATCCCGACGACGGTGACGAGAGGTCCCTTGTTCGGGATGATCGTGACGAGTCCCTCGTTCTCGAGCTGGCTCAGTGCCTCGCGGACGGAGGGACGCGAGACGCCGAGGCGCTCGACCAGCTCCCTCTCGACGAGCCGTTCACCCGGCGCGAGCCGTCCATCGGCGATGGCGTCGCGCAAGCTCTCGACCACGCGCTCGCGCAGGCTGGGAGTGGCTTTCACGCGCAGGGAGTCGTCCATGTCGCCATTCTCCCTGTCGGCGTCCGGTCGTGAGGTCAGATTCCCCGTCACAGGCAGGAGTAGAGGGCGTCGAGCAGGCGGCGGGCGCGCGGTCCGTTGTCGCGGTGCGGGTGCATCTGGTTCATCCCGTATGAGAAGCCGATCCGTGCGTCGGGATCGGCGAGGCCCGTGGAGCCGCCGGCGCCGACGTGGCCGAAGGCGTTCGGGCTCGGCCCCATGTAGGCGTCCGGGCTGTTGAGGGTGAACCCGAGCCCCATCCGGTAGTCGTGGCCGAGCACGGGCTCCCGCTCGGCCCACTGCGCGGTGGTGGCGACGTCCAGTCGCTCGCCTGCGATCAGCTTCTGGTCCGGACGGGCCAGCTCGCCGTAGAGGCGGGCGACGGCACGGGCGTTGCCGTGCCCGTTGACCCCGGGGATCTCCGCGAGCCGGAACTGCTCGCTGTTGTACCCGTCGTCCCGGGCCGGGTCGAACTGCGCCCACGCGCGCACCAGCAGCTCGCTGGGCCCGTCCGCGTCCTTGCCCGGCTCGTTGTAGCCCGCCCAGCGCAGGAAGCGCGCGCACCGGTGGTGGTGGGGGAGCGAGAGCCCGACGTGATAGTCGAGGTCCAGCGGCCCGGTGACGAGCTCGCGCAGCACCCGGCCGTAGGTCTTCCCGGTGACGCGCCGGACCAGCTCGCCGACGAGGAACGACATCGTCACGGTGTGGTAAGCGGGGTGGGTCCCGGGTTCGTGCAGCGGGGCCTGCGCCTCGATCGCCCCGATCATGGCGTTCCAGTCGTAGACCGCCCCCGGCCACAGCGGCTCGTCGAGGACCTCGAGACCGGCGGTGTGGGCGAGGACGTGCCGGACGAGTACGGTCTCCTTGCCGTTCGCGGCGAGCTCCGGCCAGTAGCCCGCGGCCGGGCGGTCCAGGTCCAGCAGGTCGCGCTCGACGAGCATGTGGACGACCAGCGCGGCCACGCCCTTGGCCACCGACATCATGTTCACGATCGTGTCGGCCTGCCAGGCGGGGCCGCCGTGATCGGTCGAGCCGCCCCACAGGTCCACCACGAGCCGCCCGTCGACCACCACGGCGCAGGAGGCCCCGACCTCGTCCCCGCGGGCGAAGTTCTCGGCGAAGGCCTCGGCGACCGGGTCGAAGGCGGCATCGCAGTGCCCGGCGACGGTGCTCGAACTGCTGGTCATCCGCGACCTCCACGATTGTTCGTTGCCTGATTGCCTGACAATAAGTTAATCTGCCGCGGCCTCAGGGTCAACCAGCGGCAACAGGTGACGACGGAGGAAGAGCATGGGAGAGCGGGACAGCACGGGCGGGAGCCCGACGGTCGACGGCCTCTACGAGCGCGGCCTGGAGATCCGGCGCAGCGTGCTCGGAGCGGACTACGTCGACTCCTCCGTCGCAGGCGCCGACGACTTCCTCGGCGCCTTCCAGCGGATCACGACCGAGTGGTGCTGGGGGTACGCGTGGTCGCGCGACGGTCTCGACCACCGCACTCGCAGCATGTTGAACATCGCCATGCTCACCGCGCTGGGCCGGATCCCGGAGATCCGGCTGCACGTCCGCGGCGCGCTCACCAACGGCGTCACGGTGGAGGAGATCAAGGAGATCCTCCTGCACGCCACCGTCTACTGCGGCATCCCGGCGGGCCTCGACGCGTTCAAGGCCGCCCACGGCGTGCTCGCGGAAGCGGGCGTCCTCCCGTCGAACGGTGCGGGGGAGTGAGAGCGGTGCGCATCGGTTTCGTCGGGCTCGGCAGCATGGGCGCCCCGATGGCGGAGCGGCTGGCCGTCGCCGGGCACCGGCTCGTGGTGGTGGACGCGGACCCCGCGGCGGCCGAGCGCGTCGCCGCCGCGACGGGCGCGCGCCTCGGGAAGACGCCGCGCGAAGCGGGCGAGGCGTGCGACCTGCTGATCACGATGTTGCCCGACAGCGCGGTCGTCGAGGAGGTGCTCTTCGGCTCCGACGGGGCGGTCGCGGCCATGCCTGCCCGCTCGGTGGTCGTGGAGATGAGCTCCGGCGTTCCGTCGGCCACGGTCGCGATGGCGGCGCGAACCGCGGAGCTCTGGATCGACATGATCGACGCGCCGGTCTCCGGGGGCGTGCCGCGCGCGCGGACGGGCGAGCTGACCATCATGGTGGGCGGGCCCGAGTCCGTGCTCGAGCGCGTGCGGCCGGTGCTGGACGTCCTGGGTGCCGGCGTGCGCCACACCGGGGACGTCGGGTCGGCGCACGCGATGAAGGCACTCAACAACCTGGCCTCCGCGGGTGGCTTCCTGATCGGGCTCGAGGTGCTGCTGATCGGCAAGCGCTTCGGGCTCGCTCCCGAGACGGTCGTCGAGGTGCTCGACTCCTCCACCGGCATGACCAACTCGACGCGCCGGAAGTTCCGCCAGTTCGTCCTCTCCGGCACCTACGACTCCGGCTTCGGCCTCGATCTCATGGTCAAGGATCTCGCCATCGCGATGGGGATCGCGCGCGACACGTCCACGTCGGCGCCGTTCTCGGCGCTGTGCGCGGAGCTGTGGACGGCAGCGGCGCGAGTGACCGGCCCCGGCCACGACCACACCGAGATGGCGCGCTTCAGCGAGCTGCTCGCCGGCGACACCCTCGTCCGGGCGGACTGACCGCCCCGCTCTCCGCTCCCCATCCATCCCGATCCAGTTCTGGAGGATCGCCATGCACATGATCCGTGCCCGTTCCGGTCGTCCCACCGTCCCGCGCACCGACACACTCACCGGCGCCGTGTTCGCCGACCCGGCCTCGACGCCGGGGGAGGAACCGTTCGTCAACGACGTCGTCTTCACGCCGGGCGCACGGACGTACTGGCACCGGCACGGCGGCGGGCAGCTCATCGTCGTGAGCCACGGGCGGGGCTGGGTCGTCCGCGCCGACGGCTACGGCGGGCCGGTCGAGGCCGGGCAGAGCGTGTGGACCGCGCCGGGGGAGCTGCACTGGCACGGCGCCGGGCCCGAGAGCTTCTGGGTCCAGCGGGCGTACTCGTTCGGCACCACGGCCGAGTGGTTCGCTGAGGTCTCCGACGAGGAGTACGCGCGCGCGGTGCAGGAGGCCCGGTGGTGAGCGCCGGCCACGCTCGGGTCGCAACCGCCCTTCTCGCTGCCACCGCGGTGGCGTTGACGGGGTGTGCCTCGTCGGTCGCGGCCGGGAACGCCCCCGGGATCTCGGGCGACGTGGTGCGCATCGGCTTCATCACCGACATGTCCGGCCCGTACGTCGGGATCGACGGCCCGGCCGGTGCGGAGATGGTCCGGAAGGCCGTCGCCGAGAAGGGCGGCGCCGTGGGCGGTGCGCCGGTCGAGGTGATCGTCGCCGATCACCGGAACAAGGCCGACGTCGCGGCCGCCGAGGCCACCGAGTTCTTCGACCGCCAGGGTGTCGACGTCCTCATCGGAGGCGTCAACTCCGGGAGCAGCCTGGCCATGGCGGCCGTCGCCCGCGAACGGCGCAAGCCCTTCGTCGCGGTCGGTGCCGGCGACTCCTCGCACACCGGCGAGCAGTGCTCCCCATACACCGTGCACTACGCCTACAGCACCACCGCGTGGGGGAGGATCGCCGGCCGCGCCGGTGGCGACGACGCCTCCTGGTACTTCCTCACTGCGGACTACGCCTTCGGCCGGCAGATGCACGACGCCGCCGCGCGGTACGTGACGTCCGCGGGCCGCACCGTCGCGGGCGCGGCCCACCACCCCCGTGGGGCCCCGGACCTGACGCCCCTCGTCCAGCAGGCCCACGCGAGCGGAGCTGAGGTCATCGGGCTGGCGAGCGGGCACGACGATCTGGCCCGGGCCCTCACCGCGGTGAACACGCTCGGGCTGCGCGACAGCGTGGCGGTCGTCGGGATGCACCTGTTCATCACGGAACTGGACGAGATCGGCCTCGAACACGCGCAAGGGATGTACGTCCCGGCCGGCTGGTTCTGGACCCGTGATGCGGAGACACGCGCGTGGAGCGAGCGGTTCTTCGCGGAGTTCGGGCGGATGCCGACGTCGTTGCAGGCGGCCGACTACTCGGCGGCGCTGCAGTACCTGAACGCGGTCGAGGGTGCCGGGAGCGACGATGCCGATGCGGTGCTCGCGCGGCTGAGGAACACGCGCATCAACGACGTCTACACGAAGAACGGGTACATCCGCGGCGACGGCCACATGGTCCACGACATGTACCTGCTCCAGGTCAAGGAGCCGGGGGAGTCCGCCGAGCCGTGGGACTACTACCGCCTCGTGGAAACGGTCGAGGGCGAGGCGGCATGGCCCACGAAGGGCGAGTCGGCCTGCCCCCTCTGGAAATGACCTACTGCTCAGAGAGGAGCAGCTGTGATCGAGGACACGGTCGAATCATCCAGCAAGGAATCGACGAGACGGCAGGCGCGGCGTGCGGGAGTCGGTGCCTTCGCGGGCACCACACTCGAATGGTTCGACTTCTTCATCTTCGGGTCGGCGTCCGCCCTCGTCTTCGGCGAGGTCTTCTTCTCCGGGGCGCCACCGGCCATCGGCACGCTGGCGGCCTTCGGGACCTTCTGGGTCGGCTTCCTCGCACGGCCCCTCGGCGGGCTGGTCTTCGGGCACTTCGGTGACCGGTACGGCCGCAAGTCCGCCCTGATCGTCACCCTCATGATGATGGGCGGTGCCACCGTCCTGATCGGCCTGCTCCCCGGCTACGCCCAGATCGGCGCCGCCGCGCCGATCCTGCTGGTGGTGCTGCGCATGATCCAGGGCGTCGCGGTCGGCGGCGAATGGGGCGGCGCGGTCCTCATCGCCACCGAGTACGCCCCGCCCGGGAAGCGCCTGATCTACGGGGCGTTCGCGCAACAGGGCTCGCCGACCGGGAACCTGCTGGCCACCCTGGCCTTCCTCGCTGTCGCCCAGCTGCCGGACGAGGACTTCGTCTCCTGGGGCTGGAGGGTTCCGTTCATTGCCTCCGCGGCGTTGATGATCGTCGGGCTCTTCATCCGCCTCCGCCTCGCCGAGACGCCGGAGATGGCGAAGGTCCTCGAGCAGAACAGGGCGACGGGACTACCGGCCAAGGTCGCTCTGACCCGCTACCCGACGCTGATCACGCTGGGCGTCTGCGCCGGGGTCGCCGCGGTGGCCTTGAGCTACATCAAGAGCACGTTCGCGCTGTCGTGGGTCACCAGCGACGGGGTGGACCTGTTCGACCGATCGACCTTCCTGACGATGCTCACGATCGCGCTGTTCGTGCAGGTGGTCGGCCAGCCGTTCGGCGCGGTCCTCGGCAGCCGGGTGAGGCTGCGCACCGCCGTCTACTGGATGCTCGTGCCCGAGCTGGTCCTCTTCCCGGCGATGTTCCTGCTGCTCCAGACCGGCTCGTTCTGGCTGGCTGCGCTGGGAATGGCGCTCGCGACCCTGCCGCACGCCATGTACTACGCGGTGCTGGCCGGAGTGCTCTCGTCCGCGTTCCCCACCGAGATCCGCTACACCGGCATCTCGCTGTGCTACCAGCTGTGCTCGACGCTCTTCTCCGGAACCGCGCCGTTCTTCTGCCAGTTCCTGTTCGCCACCACCGGGAACATCTGGGCGGTGATCGGACTCGGCATCGCCTACGTCGTGATCACGATTCTCGCCGTCATCCCCCTGCTGAAGCGCATCCACGCGGCCGGGCCGACCGACACCGCCATGTGACCAGCCCAGAATCGAAAACCTCAAGGAGTTGCGCCATGCCGCTGTCAGTGCAGGACAGGTTGGAGATCCAGGAGCTCTACGCCCGCTACTCCCACGCGGTCGACGCGATGGACGGCGCCGCGTGGGTGACGTGCTGGACGCGCGACGGCGAGTTCGTCCCCTCGGTGGGACCGACCGCAGGCACGCCCTACCGCGGGCACGACGAGATCCGCGCGTTCGCCGACACCCGGCCCGACGAGTACCCGCAGGCCCGGATCTGGACCACCAACTACGTGTTCGAGGAGAAGGACGGCTACGTCGAGGGCACCTGCTACGGCATGACCGTCGACGTCAGCGGCCCGGCCCCGGTGATCACCGCCCACTACGTCTACCACGACGAGATCGTCAAGGAGGACGACGGCGGGTGGCGGTTCCGGCAGCGCCATCCGGCGCTCGACGTCGAGGCGAAGAGGGAGTGGGCAGCATGATCGTCACGCACGACGGGGCGCCGCGCGAGTACCCCAACCTGATCGACGGCAAGGAGACCCCGGCCGCCGACGGGCAGACCTTCACCTCGACGAACCCGACCACCGGCCGCGAGTGGGGGACGTTCGCCCTCTCCGGCCCCGCCGATGTCGACGCCGCCGTGCGGGCGGCCGACCGGGCCTTCCACGGGCCGTGGGCCGCCATGTCGCCGACCCAGCGGGGACGGTTGCTCTCGCGGTGGGGCGCGCTCATCGCGGAGAACGCCGAGTTCGTCGGGCGGCTGGAGAGCATCCAGAACGGCAAGGTCCTCGCCGAGATGCGCACCCAGGCGATCGTCTCGGAGGACTGGCTGCACTACTACGGCGGCCTGGCCGACAAGGTCGAGGGCAGCGTCGTGCCGCTCGCACGCAGCAGCGTGCTCAACTACACCCTGCGCGAGCCGCTCGGGGTCGTGGCCGTGGTCCTGCCGTGGAACTCCCCGACCTTCATGACGGTCATGGCCGCCGCCCCTGCACTCGCGGCGGGCAACACCGTGGTGATCAAGCCGTCCGAGATCACCTCCGCGTCGGCGGTCGAGCTCGCGACCCTGGCACTGGCCGCCGGGCTGCCGGAGGGGGTGGTCAACGTCATGACCGGCCTGCGGGAGTGCGGAGAGGCGCTCATCGACCACCCGCAGGTGCGGAAGGTCTCCTTCATCGGGAGCGTGCCGGCCGGCCGGGCGATCGGCGCCCGGGCCGGCGGGCGGCTCATCACCTCCACGCTCGAACTGGGCGGCAAGAGCCCCAACATCGTGTTCGCCGACGCTGACCTCGACCTCGCCGAGAACGGCCTGCTCACCGGGATCTTCGCGGCCGCGGGGCAGACCTGCGTGGCCGGCTCGCGGGCCTACGTCCACGAGTCGGTCTACGACGAGCTGGTCGGCCGGATCGTCGACCGCGCGGGCTCCATCGAGCTCGGCGACCCGCTGCTCGAGCGCACGCAGATGGGCCCGGTCGCCACGAGCGCGCAGCTGGCGAAGGACGAGGCGCTGGTGGAGAAGGCCGTCGCCGAGGGCGCGGAGGTGCTCCACGGCGGAGCCCGCGTCACGGTGCCGGACCACCCCGACGGGTTCTTCTACGCCCCGACGATCCTGCACCGGGCGGCCGCGGCGCACACGATCATGCGTGAGGAGGTCTTCGGCCCGGTGCTCGCGGTCACCCCGTTCCGCGACGACGCCGAGGTCGTCGCCCTCGCCAACGACAGCGACTTCGGCCTCGCGGCCGGCGTGTGGACCCGGGACGTCCGCCGGGCCCACACGATGGCAAGGGCCCTCCAGGCGGGCACCGTGTGGATCAACACCTACCGGGCGCTGGCGTACAACTCGCCGTTCGGCGGCTACAAGGACAGCGGGACCGGCCGCAACAACGGGCTGGAGGCCATCCACCAGTACCTGCAGACGAAGAGCGTCTGGTGCGAGCTCGGCACCGACATCCCCGACCCCTTCGTGATCAGGGTGTAACGGCGATGTCCGAACCCCCCTCGCTCCCCGCGCAGCCGTGGGAGGTCTACGCGATCCGATTCAGCCGGCTGCACCGCCGTCGCCGGGACGCCCTGCTGCTGTGCCCACCGGCCACGGCCGACGACCCGATCGACATGGACTACTCGATGTGGGTCGCGCGCAGCGGGCAGGAGACGATCGTGATCGACACCGGCTACTCGCCCGAGCTGGGCGAGCGGCTCGGCCGGACCTTCCTGTGCGACCCGGTCGAGGTGGTCCGTGACCTCGGGGTCGAGCCGGGGTCCGTCGAGGATGTCGTGCTCACCCACTTCCACTACGACCACGCCGGGAACCTCGATGCCTTCCCCGCGGCAACCATCCACGTGCACGAGGCGGAGTTGCCCGCCGCCGCATGGCACGTCGGAGAACCGGCGCTCGCCTTCGCCTACGCGACCGAGCACGTGGCGGCCGCGCAGGCCGCCGCGGCCGAGGGACGACTGCACCTGCTCACCGGCAGCACCACGCTGCGGCCCGGCATCGAGTTGCACCAGATGGGCGGACACACCCCGGGCAGCATGGCCGTGCAGATCTGGACGGCGCGGGGGTGGCTGCTCCTCGCGGGGGATGCGAGCCACATCGCCGCCAACGCGCGGGAGCGGCGCCCGTACCCGCTCTTCTCCGACCTGCGCCGCACGTTCGAGGACTACGACGCCCTCAACCGGCTCGCCCCCGATCCCGACCTGCTCGTGCCGGGGCACGAGGCATCGGTGATCGACCGGTACCCGCCGGCCCGCCCCGACCTGGCCGGCCGGGTCGCCCGCCTGGACCTGCCGCCGGTCGACGGGCCGAGCCCGGCGAGCCCGCGATGAGCGAGCACCGCGACCCGGTCGAGTACGACGTCGTCGTGCTCGGGGGCAACCCCGGGGGCTGCGCCGCGGCCGTGACCGCGGCCCGCGCCGGAGCCCGGGTGCTCGTCCTGGAGTCCACCGCGACGCTCGGCGGGCACAATGCCAACGGCGTGTTCGCCTTCGACGCCTCTGACCCCAGAACGCTCGGCGGGGTCGCCCTCGAGATCCAGGACATCATCCGGAAGCACTACGCGGATGCCGGCGTCGACGATCCGTTGTTCGCCAGGCGCGCGGACCAGGTGTGGGAGAGCCACGTCAACGCCACGGCCTGGGCCACCCTGACCGGGGGCACCCGGAACCTCTCGGTGATCACCGGGGCGGTGCCGGTCGGGGCCACCCGCGAGGGCAGGCTCGTCACCGAGATCCGGTGGCAGCGTGCCGCGAACCCGAGCGGCGACGTCGACCCGGACGACACCGTGGTCCACGTCGTGCGCGCCCGGATCGTCGTCGACGCGAGTTACGAGGGCGACCTGCTGGAGTGGGCGTCGATCCCGTACGACATCGGGCGCGAGGCACGCAGCGCCGCCGAACCGCACGCGGGCATCCTCTACACGTCCGACCGCGACCCGGGGCCGGACGGCGTCCTCGCGCACTCGGTGCTGCCCGGGAGCACCGGGGCCGCCGACGACACGATCATGGCTTTCGCCGCCCGGCTGCACTGCCGCTGGTACGACGACCCGGCACCGGACGCGGCCCACCGCGTGCCGGCCCCGCCGGGGTACGACCCGGCCCGGTTCTCCTGGAAACCGCAGGGGAGGGGGCCGGGCGGCGAGCCGATCTGGTTCGCCGGGATCTACGTGGTGGTCGGGAACCGGGTCCTGCTGAACCGGCCGGTGGGTGGCAACGAGCTGTCGGGCCCCGCCCGCGACTACGTGCTGGCGCATCCACGCGAGCGCGGGCGGTACCGGCAGCTGTTCGTCGACCACGCGCTCGCATTCCTGCACTTCGTGCAGACCGACGGAGGGTGCCCGCAGCTGGGGCTCACCGACGACTTCGCCGACAACGGCGGCATCCCGTACCGCGTCTACGTGCGCGAAGGGCGTCGCCTCGTCGGGCGCGACCGGATGACCGAGTCGGACGTCTCGCCCTACATCACGGGCGACGACCACCGCCCCCCGCTGCGGCCCGACTCCGTCGCGATCGGTGACTGGCCGCTCGAGTCACGCGCCTGCCGCGACGGGATCGAGCCCGGGCGCACCTTCCCGGAGGGGTGGCTGTTCAACCGGACGGCGCAGGCGCCCTACCAGGTGCCCTACGGCTGCCTGCTGCCGCGCGATGTGGACAACGTGGTGGTCTGTGGCCCCGTCAGCGCCACGCACCTGGCGGCCGGGGCCGTGCGCGTGGAGTCGACCAGGATCCACCTGGGGACGGCGGCCGGCGTGGCGGCGGCCCTCGCGACCGCGCTGGGGGTGCTGCCCGTCGAGGTGCCGCTCGGCCGGGTCCAGCGCGAGCTGCTGAGGAGCCGGGTGCAGCTGACGTACTTCGGCGACGTCGGCTACGACCACGAGCACTTCGAGGCCGTCCAGTGGGCCGCGCTGCACGGTGTCGTCCCCCGGGTGGACGACTGGCTGTTCCTCCCCGACCAGCCGGTGACCTGGGCGGAGCTGGCCGAGTTCACCGTGCGCTGCCTCGGGCTGCCGGTCAGCGTGACCGGCGAGCACTTCGAGCACGTCCGCCGCCGCGATCCGGCGTTCCGCTGGCTCGAGTCGCTCTACGACTTCTCGACGCGGGCCGGGGTCGACCTGTTCGGCCTGCGGCGGCTCGGCGCCGAACAACCGGTTCCGGACCTCCTGCGGCTGTACCCCGGCCCGCGGCTGCTCCCGCAGCGGGCCTCCGGGCAGCCCACCGCCACGGAGGCGGTGCAGCTGTTGAGGCAGGTCGCGCGGGTCCTCGGCGCCGTTGCCGACCTTCCGGACGCGGCGCCGTCGGGCGCGATGTCGCGGTCGCAGCTCTGCGCGCTCCTTCTGGCGATCTCGGACGCCGTGGCGGAGGCAGTACCGGCGGCCGGGGCGTAACGCGCATTCCCGCGTCGTTCGTTCCCGGGCTTTCAGGTTCTCGACAAACGTCACCCGGCTCGTGCCGTGCCGGTGACGTCGGCGCTATTCGGAGGTGCAAGGTGGCAGAGACGACGAGTGCCCAAACTTCACAGAAGCACCGGCTGCCGATGCGACGATTGTTCGCGGCGAGCGTCGGAAATGCGCTCGAATGGTACGACTGGACGGTCTTCGGGTTGTTCAGCATCTACTTCGCCGGGCAGTTCTTCCCGCCCGGGCACGAGGAACTGGCGTTCATCAACACGTTCGCCGCGTACGCGCTGGCGTTCTTCTTCCGCCCGGTGGGCGGCGTCATCATCGGTCGCTTCTCCGACGTCAGGGGCCGCCGCCCGGCGCTGCTGCTGACGATCGTTCTGATGGCGGCCGGGTCGGCCGGGATCGGGCTGCTGCCCACCTACGAGCAGATCGGCTGGTTCGCCCCCGTCCTGCTGCTGCTCGCGCGCATCGCCCAAGGGCTCGCGGTGGGCGGGGAGGTCTCGAACGCCTCCACCTACCTCAGCGAGATGGCCCCGCCCGACTACCGCGGGCGCTACGCCTCCTTCTTCCAGAGCTCCACCGCGTCGGCGGTGCTGCTGGCGTCGCTGACCGCGTACTTCCTGTCCCGCGCGCTCCCCGCCGAGGTGATGTCGGCATGGGGCTGGCGGGTCCCGTTCGTCGTGGGCGGGGTGCTCGGGATGATCGGCATCTGGTTGCGGCGCAGCCTCGCCGAGACCGAGGTCTTCGAGCAGAAGAAGGACGTGGCCCCGCGCGTGCGGCGTCCGCTGCTGACCACGTTGCGCCGCCACCCCGGAGCGGTGCTGCAGGTGTTCGCCGTGACGATGCTGTCGACGCTGGTCTACTACACCTACTTCGCCGCGTTGACGCCGTTCGCCACCAGGACGCGCGGTGCGGCGCCCGAGGACGTGTTCCTGGCCCTGTCGATCGCCACGGCCGTGTTCGTCGCCCTGCAGTACCCGACCGCGGCGCTGTCGGACCGCATCGGGCGCAAGCCCGTCCTGCTCGGGTCGGCGGCGGCGACCGCGCTGGTCACCGTGCCGTTGTCCACACTGGTGCGGCCGGGGTTCGGCTCCCTGCTCATCGCCTTCGTGAGCGGGCTCGCGATCTACAGCTTCGTCACGTCGATCCTGCCCGCGGTGGTGAGCGAGCTGTTCCCGACCGAGCTGCGCGGGCTGGGCGTCGGGGCCTGGTACAACATGACCGTCGCCCTGTTCGGCGGTACCGCGCCCCTCCTGATGAGCGTGTTCGCGGCAGCCGGGGCCACCGACATCTTCTTCTGGTACGTCACCGCCGGTGCCGTCCTGGCCTTCTTCGTCATCCGGCGGCTGCCCGAGACCCGCGGGACGACCCTCACGTGATGGCCCAGGCGATGAGGGACACCGCGGGGTTCGCCGCCCGCACCGTGATCGTCACCGGTGCGGCCGGCGGGATCGGCTCCGCCACGGCGCTGCGGTTCGCCGGCGCGGGCGCCCGGCTCGTGCTGGCCGATCTCGCGGTGGACGCGCTCGAGCCGATGGTCGCGGCGGTCGAGGAGCGGGGAGCGAAGGCGGTGGCCGTCGGTGCCGACGTCTCCCGGCCGGCCGACTGCGAGCGGCTCGTGGACGCGGCCGTGACGGCGTTCGGGTCGCTCGACGTCCTGGTCAACAACGCCGGGGTCGCGGTGCTCACCGAGCTGGCCACGACCACCGACGCGGACTGGCAGCGCATGGTCGAGACCAACCTGAGCGGCTGCTTCCACATGATGCGCGCGGCGCTGCGGGCGATGGCGGACCACCGCGACGGGCGCATCGTCAACCTCGCGTCCAGCGCGGGCGTGCGCGGGATCAGCCTCCGCGGCGCCTACGGGGCGACGAAGGGCGGCGTGGTGCAGCTGACCAGGGCCGCCGCTGTCGAGGTGGGCCACCGCGGCATCACCGTCAACGCGGTGGCCCCCGGCCCGGTCGAGACGCCGCTCGTGCGCTCGCACTCCCCGCAGACCCGGGCCGCCTGGCACCGGCTGATGGTGATCAAGCGCTACGCCGATCAGTCCGAGATCGCGGCCGCGATCACCTTCCTCGCCTCGGCGGAAGCGGGGTTCATCACCGGTCAGGTGCTGAACGTCGACGGCGGGTTCACAGCGGGAGCGGAGCTCTGAGCCGGCAGGAATCAGGCCCACAGTCGCAACGGGAGCGACGCCCACGCCCGCAGGGTGTTGTTGTGGTGACGCCGGGCCGGTCCGGCGGGTTCGATCCGGGTGACCCGCCGGGAGAGGGCGGTGAGCAGCACCTCCGCCTCGAGCCGGGCCACGTGCTGGCCGACGCACTGGTGGATCCCCATGCCGAACCCGACGTGCCCGGACGGGTCGCGGGCCAGGTCGAAGGCGTCCGGGTCCGTCCAGCGGCGGGGGTCGCGGTTCGCCGCTGCCAGGAACATGAGGATCTTGCGCCCTTCCGGCACGACGACGCCGTCGGCGACGGTGACGTCCGTGGTGGCCGTGCGGAAGAACGTCTGCACCGGCGACTCCCAGCGCACGGCCTCGTCGAACGCCACCCGCGCGAGCCGGGGGTCTGCCCGCAGCCGATCCCACTGCTGCGGGTGCGTGGCGAACGCGTGCAGCACGGCGCCCAGCCCGTGGACGGTGGTGTCGACGCCTGCGGTGAGCAGGGAGCGGACCACGAGCGGCGCCTGCTCGTAGGTGATCTCGCCGCGGTCGGCCGCCTCCCAGATCCGGGCGCCGAACCCGTCGGGGGCGAGCTCCTCGCGCGCGCACCGGGCGTTCACCCACGCCGACAGCTCCGCCACCCGGGGCGCGCCCTTGGCGACGAGGTCGTTGCTCGGACCGAACGCGTTGAACGCGTGGTCGCCGTAGGGCAGCAGGTTCTCCCTGCCTTCGGGGGGCAGGCCGACGGCGTCCGGGAACACGCGCAACGGGAACGCCTCGGCGAGCGCGGGGACGACGTCGAGCTCGGTGTCCGCGCCGGTGAGGACTTGCTCCACCAGGTCGTCTGCCGCAGCAGCCCACTGTTCGCGCAGCCTGCGCAGCGCCCGCGCGCCCAGGATCGTCGACAGCACCCGCCGCGGTGCGTCGTGCCGCGGCGGGTCGGCCTCGAGCAGCAGGCTCGGCGGGCGCCAGGGCTTCTCGTGACGGAAGTTCGACAGGCCCACCCCGGCCCCGGACTCGAACCCCTGCCAGTTGGTCAGGGCCGCGTGCACCTGCTCGTAGCGGGCGAACGCGTAGACGTCGTACCGCGTGAGGTACGCGACCGGCCCGGCCTCGCGCAGCCGCGTGTGCAGGGGGAGCGGGTCCTCGAGGACGTCGGGTGAGAACGGGTCGGCGTCGACGGCGGGCACCCCGGGCGGGGCGGTCGCGGGGGCGGTGGTCACGGAGCCTCCTAGAGGTCGAGCACGAGCCGGTCGTCGCAGGAGCGCGACACGCACGGGAACATGCAGTCGTTCGCGGCGCGCTCGTGGTCGGAGAGGAGCGAATCGCGGTGGTCGGGGCGGCCGGCCAGCACAGTGGTCTCGCAGGTGCCGCAGATCCCCTGCGCGCAGGACGACAGCACGTCGACGCCCGCGGCGCGCACGGCGTCCAGCACCGAGACGCCCGGCGGCACGTCGACGACCACGCCTGCGCGGGCCAGCTCCACCGCGAACGGTCCGGACCGGGCCGGTGCGGCCTGCTCCTGCGCGACGAACCGCTCCAGGTGCAGCGTGTGCGGCGGCCAGTCGGCGCAGGCCCGCTCCGCCGCGGCGAGCAGGGGTTCCGGGCCGCAGCAGTACACCTTGACGCCCTCGCGCGGCGTGCCGAGGAAGGCCGCGAGGTCGAGCAGGCCGTGCTCGTCCTGCGGGACGAGCCGCACGCGGTCGGGGTGGGCGGCGAGCTCGTCGCGGAACGCCATCGACGCGCGGGTGCGCCCGCCGTGGAGCAGCCGCCAGTCGGCGCCGAGGAGCTCGGCCTGGTGGATCATCGGCAGGAGCGGGGTGATGCCGATCCCGCCTGCCACGAACAGGTAGGACGCCGACGGGACGAGCGGGAAGTTGTTGCGCGGCCCTCCGACGCCGACCACGTCCCCGGGCGCGAGCACGTCGTGCACGTACGCCGAACCGCCGCGGCCGGCGGGTTCGCGCAGGACGCCGACGCGGTAGGTGTGGGCGTCGAACCGGTCGCCGCAGAGCGAGTACTGGCGGGTGCACCCGTCCGGGAGGACGAGGTCGATGTGCGCGCCCGGCGTCCAGTCCGGCAGCCGGCGCCGGTCCGGGCGGGCGAGCGTCAGCGCGACGACGCCGTCGGCCGCGACCTCCTTGGAGACGACCTCGAGCGAGACGACGTCGGCCGCGACAGCATCGTTCACACCGGCAGGATCCGTGGGCACCGGAACGGGGCGATACGGCGTTCTCAATCAATGAGAGACGAGCCCGCGCCCGATCCCCCGAGCCGCCGCCAGCAGGGCAGGGACGTGGACGTAGGCGTTGCCGTCGTTGGGCACCACAGCGCCGATCGCCGCGACCACGGCGCCGGAGCCGTCCCGCACGGGCACCGCCACCCCGGTGGCGTCGACGTGGATGAACCCCGGGCACAGGGCGTAGCCCTGCCTGCGGATGTCGGCGAGCGTGGCGCGCACCTGCTGCGGCCGGGTGGGGGTGTGCGGGGTGAGGCGCTGCAGCGGCGAGGCGAGCACGCGTTCCTGCTGATCGACGGGGGCGTGCGCGAGCAGCACGAGCCCGGAGGAGGAGGCGTGCAGCGACAGCCGCCCGGCGATTCGCGTGTAGTTGACCACCGCGTTCGGGGCCGACATCCGCTCGACGAACAGCACCTCGTCGCCGTCGAGGACCCCCAGTTGCACGTGTTGGCCGATCACGGCGTGCAGGTCCTCGAGGAACGGCATCGCCGCCTCCCGCAGCGACAGGGTGGGGGAGGCCCGCTGCGCCAGCTCCCACATCCGCACGCCGACGCGGACCGCCCCGCCGCTGCGCACCAGCAGGCCGTGCGCGGCGAGCTCGGCGACGAGCCGCGAGGCCGTGGCGACGGGCAGCGCGGAGCGCCGGGCGATCTCGGTGACCGAGAGCGCCTGCTCGTCGGTGGTGAACGCCTCCAGCACCCGCACCACGCGGGCCACCACCGATTCCCCCGTCCGCACGCGCGGCATCGGGCGAGTCTGCTGCATGATCCCGTGCCATGACCAGGGGACGGCTCTTCACGATCGTCGGGGGCATCTTCGGATCCATCGGGGTGCTGCTGCTCGGCATCGGGACCGCGCTCGCCGTCTCCACGGCGACCTTCCAGGCGTCGGCCGAGCGGACCGAGGGCACCGTGGCGGCGCTGACCGAACGGACGTCCACGAGCAACAGCGGCCGCCGCAGCACCGCGTGGTACCCGACCGTCGAGTACACCGTGGACGGGCGCCGGTACTCGTTCGAGAGCTCCGGCGGCACGAACCCGCCGTCGTACGACGAGGGCGACACCGTTCCCGTGGCCTACGACCCGTCCGATCCGTCGGAGGCGCAGATCGCGTCCTTCTGGTCGGCGTACCTCGCGCCGATCATCCTCGGCGGCATCGGGATCGTCTTCGCCCCGCTCGGCACCGTCCTCTTCGTCAAGGGCCGGAAGGTCCAGCGGCAGCGCAAGTGGCTGTTGGAGAAGGGCCGCGAGGTCTGGGCGGAGATCGCCGACGTGGGCGTCGACTTCAGCATGCGGATCAACGGGCGCCACCCCTACGTCGTGCACGCCACGTGGCACGACGGCGGTACCGGCCGCACCCACGTCGCCACCAGCGAGCACCTCCGTGAGGACCCGGGGCCCGGCCTGCTCGGCCGCACCCACGTCCGGGTGCTCTACGACCCGGCCGACCCCGACCGCAACCTGATGGACCTCGACGCCCTTCGGTGACGGACCGAATCCCTGCATGACCCCAACCGCCGGAGGGTGCCGGCGGTCGGGACAAGGGGGCGTGCGAAGGGGGATGCTCGGCAGACGAGCTGGACCGGCGACCTGGGAGGCCTCGCCGTTCCGCCTGCGGAGGACCTGCTCGCCGGGTTCGGGCCTGGGCCGAGCTGACACCTCGCGTTGGCGGTGCGTCCGGCCTACTGTCGGACACCCGTGCCGAGGAGCCGCCGATGCACGAGCTGGCGATCACGCAGAGCGTCGTGGACACGATTCTCGAGCGCACGGAGAACGCGCGGGTGACGGCGGTGCACCTCGTCATCGGCAAGGTCTCGGGTGTGGTGCCCGATGCCGTCCGGTTCTGCTTCGAGCTGGTGGCTGCGGGGTCGCCGGTGGAGGGCGCGCGGCTGGACATCGAGGAGCCGGCCGGGCGGGCGAGGTGCCGGGCGTGCGCCGCGGAGTTCGCGTGCGACGGGCTCGTCGTGCTGTGCCCGTGCGGCAGCGCGGAGATCGATGTGCTGGGCGGGGACGAGCTGCTGATCCGCTCGGTGGAGGTGGAGTGACGATGTGCACGACGTGCGGGTGCGGCGACCCGGCGGGAACCCGGTACACCGCCTTGCGGCACGACCATTCCCACGACCATTCCCACGGCCACCACCATCCCCACGACCGGGGCGCCGGCGCGCGCACCGTTCCGCTCGAGGAGCGGGTGCTGGCTCGCAACGACCAGCTCGCCGCGGCCAACCGGCGGCTGCTCGCCGAGCGCGGCGTGCATGCGGTCAACCTGATGAGCTCGCCGGGGTCGGGCAAGACCACGCTGCTCGAGCGGACCATCCGCGAGCTCGGGGACAGCGTGCCGGTCGCGGTGGTCGAGGGCGACCAGGAGACGCTGCTCGACGCGGAGCGCATCCGGGCGACGGGCCGCCCCGTCGTGCAGATCAACACCGGCGAGGGCTGCCACCTGGACGCCGCGATGCTGGAGCGCGGGCTGCGCGAGCTCGACCTCGCCCCGCGGTCGCTGGTGTTCGTCGAGAACGTCGGCAACCTCGTGTGCCCGGCGCTGTTCGACCTCGGCGAGAGCACGCGGGTGGTCGTCATGTCGGTCACCGAGGGCGAGGACAAGCCGCTCAAGTACCCGCACATGTTCCGGACGGCCGACCTCGTGCTGCTGAACAAGATCGACCTGCTCCCGCACGTCGAGTTCGACGTCGCCCGGTGCGCGCAGCAGATCCGGCGGATCAACCCGGGCGCCGACGTCCTGCACGTCTCCGCGACACGGGGCGCCGGCCTGCCCGAATGGTGCGCGTGGTTGCGGAAGCGGGCCATAACGATCTATTGCGAACCCGAGATTTGACTGTTTCCCCTGGCGGCGTACCCTCGATCGGGCAATGTGACGATCATCACACGCCGGTGGCGGTCCGTGCGCCGCCGCCTGGACGGGGGGCGACTGTGGGCCACCGAGACGGCGACGCGCACCGGCGCCGGTGATGACGGACCGGCCGGAGTCATCCGCCCCGACGTTCGCCGCGGCCCGCGCCGTGGCCGACGCCGTCCTCTACGAGGGCTACCTCCTCTACCCGTACCGGCGCTCCTCACCCAAGAACCGGGTGCGCTGGCAGTTCGGGGTCCTCACGCCGCGGGCGTGGACCGCCGCGCGGGAGCCCGGTCCGGAGAGCGTCGCGGGCTCCGCCGACGCCTGGCGCCAGCAGACCGAATGCCTCCTGGAGACCGGTCGATCCGCCGTCCTGCACGTCCGGCTGCGGTTCCTGCAGCTGCAGCACCGGTCGGTGCAGGAGCCGGACGGTGACGGGGGCTTCCGGGAGGTCGACGCGCTCGACGCCGGCGGGCAGCGCCACCTGACCTTCGACGAGGCCGTTCCGCGGGACATCGACCTCGACCTCCCGCTCGCCGCCCTCGCCGAACCGCACGTCCGGGAGTTCGGCATCCCCGGCGGAGAGGAGACGGAGTCGCTCGGTGACGCCGGCAGGGTGGTGCGCACGCGCTGGCCGCTGGCGGTGCGGGTGCGGCTGTCGCTCACCGACGCGACGGCCCCGTTCCCGCTGCGCCGGCTGCGGCTGGTCACCGAGAACGCCGGTGGTGACGACGTCGGATCCGACGTCGCGCGCGCCGAGGTGCTGCGCCGGAGCCTGGTCGCCGCGCACACGCTGCTGGGCGTGCGCGACGGGGTGTTCCACAGCCTGCTCGATCCACCCGCGTGGGCCGCCGCCGCGGCGCGGGAGTGCACGAACCTGCACACGTTCCCGGTGCTGGCCGGCGAGGCGGGCGCGTGCGACGTGGTGCTGTCGTCACCGATCCTCATGTACGACCACCCCCAGGTGGCACCCGAGAGCCCGGGCGACCTGTTCGACGCCACCGAGATCGACGAGATCCTGTCGCTGCGCACGCTGACGCTCACCGACGAGGAGAAGCGCGAGGCGAGGGCCACGGATCCGCGCGCCGCCGCGATCGTCGACCGGGTCGACGGGCTCCCGCCCGAGATGATGGAGCGCCTGCACGGCGCGATCCGCTCGCTGTGCCCGGTGAGCGCCACGGCCGCCAGGGGCGATGTCCCGATGAGCGAGCCGCCCGCCTTCCCGACGCCGACGGTGCCTTGGTGGGATCCCGGCGCCGACGCCTCGGTGTCCCCGGAGACCGACGCGGTCCTCGTCGCCGGTGTCCCGGTCGCCAGAGGCAGCCTGGTGCGCCTGCACCCGCGTCCGCACGGCACCGACGCGCACGACCGGTTCCTCGACGGCCTGCTGGCGCGCGTGCAGGCCGTCCTGCTCGACGTCGACGACGCCCGGCACGTCGCGGTCACCCTGGAGGACGACCCCGGCGCCGAGATCAAGCAGTGGTACCGCCGCTACTACTACTTCACGCCCGAGGAGATCGACCCGGTGGGCGACGGGGCGCCGTCGTGACCGCGGAGCGCCACGTCCTCGTGGCCGGTATCGGCAACGTCTTCCTCGGTGACGACGGGTTCGGCGTCGAGGTCGTGCGCCGGATCGACCCGGAGTGGCTGCCGGACGGGGTGGTCGTCGCCGACTACGGGATCCGCGGGATGCATCTGGCCTACGAGCTGCTCGACGGACGCGTCGACACGCTGGTGCTGGTCGACGCGGTCCCACTCGACGGGCCGGCGGGCACGGTGGCGCTGCTGGAGGTCGACCCGGCCGGGCGCCGCGCGGCGCGCGCCGACGGTGCCGCCGCCGTGGCCGACGCGCACGGGATGGATCCCGAATCGGTGCTGCGGCTGCTGCACGACCTGGGCGGATCGGTCGACCGGGTGCTGGTCGTCGGGTGCCGGCCCGCCGTGCTCGACGAACGCATGGAGCTGTCGGACGCCGTGGCGGGCGCTGTCGACGAGGCGGTCGCGCTGGTCCTCGACACCGTCGGCGACCTGGTACGCGGGCGCGACCGCGCGCTCGGCGCCACGTCCGGCTCCGCGACCCGATGCGAGGGAGGTCACTGACATGAGCGTCGACCAGGGATCCCAGCACGTGGCCCAGGGGCGGGGCGGGGCGGAGCAGCGGCCCGGAGTCGACGAGGTCGACATCCTCTGGATCTCCGAGGGGATGAGTTGCGACGGCGACTCGGTGGCGGTGACGGCGGCGGCCCAGCCCGCGATCGAGGACGTCGTGCTCGGCCTCGTTCCCGGCCTGCCGAAGGTCAACCTGCACAACAAGGTGCTGTCGCCGACGCTCGGCGGTGAGGAGTTCCTCGCGCCGTTCCGCGCCGCGGCGCGCGGGGCGGCCGAGCGGCCGTTCATCCTGGTGATCGAGGGGTCCATCCCGAACCAGAACATCATCGAGGGCGACGGCTACTGGACCTCGTTCGGCAACGACGAGCAGACGGGCGAGCCGCTCACGCTCAACTGGTGGCTCGACCAGCTCGCCCCCAAGGCGTGGGCCGTCGTCGCGGTCGGCACGTGCGCCACGTACGGCGGCATCCACGCGATGGCCGGCAACCCCACCGGCAGCATGGGCCTGGCCGACTACCTGGGCTGGGACTACCGGTCGACCGCGGGCCTGCCCGTCGTCAACATCCCTGGTTGCCCGGTCCAGCCGGACAACTTCATGGAGACCCTCACCTGGGTGCTCTTCCACGCCGCGGGCGCGGCACCGCCGCCGCCGCTGGACGAGATGCTGCGCCCGCAGTGGATCTTCGGGCGGACCGTGCACGAGGGCTGCGACCGGGCGGCCTACTACGAGCAGGCCGACTTCGCGAAGGACTACAACTCGCCGAAGTGCCAGGTGAAGGTGGGCTGCTGGGGCCCCGTCGTCAACTGCAACGTGCCCAAGCGGGGCTGGATGGGTGGCATCGGCGGCTGCCCGAACGTCGGCGGCATATGCATCGGCTGCACCATGCCCGGCTTCCCGGACAAGTTCATGCCGTTCATGGACGAGCCGCCGGGCGGCAGCCTGTCCTCGGTGCTCATCAAGCCTTACGGCGCGTTCATCCGGCGTATGCGCGGCATCACGAACGCGGTCGTGAACAAGGAACCGAAGTGGCGCCACAACCGGGACGCACTGACCACCGGGTACGACCCGCACTACCGCCCGTAGTGCGCATTCCCCGACGTCTCTCCCACCACGAAAAGAGATCTCGACATGACGGCAACCGAAGCGCGGGCCGGCGGCGCGAAGGGTAAGCGTCCGCAGATCGTGGACATGGCATGGGACCCGATCACCCGGATCGTCGGGAACCTCGGCATCTACACGAAGATCGATTTCGCGAACCGGCTGGTCACCGAGTGCCACAGCACGTCGTCGCTGTTCCGGGGCTACTCGGTGTTCATGAAGGGCAAGGACCCGCGCGACGCCGGCTTCATCACCAGCCGGATCTGCGGGATCTGCGGGGACAACCACACCACCTGCTCGGACTACGCGCAGCAGATGGCCTACGGGATCAAGCCCCCGCCGCTCGCCGAGAACGTGGTGAACCTCGGTGAGGCCGCGGAGTACATCTTCGACCACACGATCTTCCAGGACAACCTGGTGTTCGTGGACTACTGCGAGGCGATGGTCAAGGACACCAACCCGGGTGTGCTGGCCGCGGCGGAGAGGACCGAGGCGCCCCGGGCGAACGTGCACGGCTTCCGCACCATCGCCGACATCATGCGGGCGTTCAACCCGTTCGAGGGCTCGGTCTACAAGGAGGCCCTGAAGGTCAGCCGCGTGACGCGCGAGATGTTCTGCCTCATGGAGGGGCGCCACGTGCACCCCTCGACGCTCTACCCGGGCGGTGTGGGCACCCAGCCGACGCCCACGCTCTACACCGACTACCTGTCCCGGCTGCTGGGCGTGCTCGACTTCGTCAAGAAGTCCGTCGCCATGAACGACGACGTGTTCGACTTCTGGTACGAGGCGCTCCCCGGCTACGAGGAGGTCGGCCGAAGGCGCGTGCTGCTCGGCTGCTGGGGTGCGTGGCAGGACTACAACGCCTGCGACTACCGCTACGCGTCGATGAACGAGTGGGGCAAGGCGATGTACGTGACCCCCAGCGTCATCGTCGACGGCGAGGTGGTCACCAACAACCTGATCGACATCAACCTCGGCCTCCGGATCCTGCTCGGCAGCTCCTACTACGACGACTGGGTGGGCGAGGAGCCCTTCGTCACCCACGACCCGCTCGGCAACCCGGTCGACATGCGCCACCCGTGGAACCAGACCACGGTGCCGGTGCCGGGCAAGCGGGACTTCGCCGACAAGTACAGCTGGGTGATGAGCCCGCGCTGGCTCGACCCGAAGAGCGGCGAGCACCTCGCGCTGGACACCGGCGGCGGCGCCTTCGCGCGGATGTACGCCGTCGCGCTCAACGGCATGGTGAACACCGACTACATCCGGTCGGACGGGCGCAGCGTGCGGATCTCGTTGCCGCGCAGCGACCAGCTGCCCGAGATGACGCTGGAGTGGACCATCCCGCAGTGGTCGAACGCGATCGAGCGCAACCGGGCCAGGGCTTACTTCGTCGCGTACGCAGCGGCGATGGCCGTGCAGTTCGTGAACGACGGGCTCGAACTGGTCCGCGCAGGCGACACCCGGATCTTCACCGACTTCGAGGTGCCCGACGAGGCGATCGGCTGCGGGTTCCACGAGGCCGTGCGGGGCGTGCTGTCGCACCACCTGGTGATCAAGGATGGGAAGATCGCGAACTACCACCCGTACCCGCCGACGCCGTGGAACGGCAGCCCGCGCGACACCTACGGCACGCCCGGCCCGTACGAGGACGCCGTGCAGGACATGCCGATCTTCGAGGAGAACGGCCAGGACGACTTCCGGGGCGTCGACATCATGCGCGCGGTGCGCAGCTTCGACCCCTGCCTGCCCTGTGGCGTGCACATGTACCTCGGCAACGGCAAGAAGATCGACAAGGTGCACGCGCCGATGTGGGGTGCCGCGAGCCATGGCTGAGGGTGCGGGCGGGCCCCCGTCCGACGCCGCCGTGCGCGAGCGGCTCGCCCGCCTCGACGGGCTGCTGGCGCAGGTCGAGGCCACCCCCGGCCCGGCGGGTGAGGTAGCGCTGGAGGCCGTGTCGGCGCTGGCCGACGTCTACGGCGAGGCGTTGGCCCGGGTAACCGCCTACGCCTCGGGCGCGCCCGCCGTGCTGGAGGCCGTGACCGGCGACGAGCTGCTCGCGCACCTGCTCGTGCTGCACGGGATCCACCCCGATCCGGTCGAGAGCCGTGCGGCGCGGGCCGTCGACGGCCTGCGGCCCGTGCTGCAGGAACACGGCGGTGACGTCGAGCTGACCGGCATCGACGAGCACGGGGTGGCGAGCGTGCGGCTGACGACGAAGGGGTGCGGGTCGGCGGGCGTGGAGGAGGCGGTGCGAGACGGCGTGCTCGCCATGGCTCCGGAGCTGACGGACGTCCGGCGGGCGCCCGAGCCGCGCACGCCCACCTTCGTCCCGCTCGACTCCCTGATGAGCCGGCCGTGAGCTCCACGACGGCCGCGCTGGCGCGGATCATCCGGCGGGGGCGCGGCGAGCGGGCCGGTCCCGTCGAACGCTGCGACCTGTGCCGCGAACCGGTGGCGCCGGGACACCGCCACCTGCTCGACACCGCGCGACACGAGGTGCGGTGCGCCTGCCGCGCCTGCGCGCTGTTGTTCTCCCCGGGCGGGGCGAGCGAGGGGCACTACCGGCTGGTGCCCCGGCGGCGGCTGCGGCTGTCGTCGGTGCCGACCGACGCGCTGGGCGTCCCGGTCGGGCTCGCGTTCTTCGTGCGGGGTGCCGACGGGGCGGTCGTGGCGCACTACCCCAGCCCGGCGGGCGCTACGCAGTGGGAGGTCGACGAGCAGGCGTGGTGCGACGTCGTCGGAGCCCGCCCCGAGCTCGGCGGGCTCGAGGCCGACGTGGAGGCACTGCTGGTCAACACCGCTCGCGGGGCCTCCCACCACTGGCTCGTGCCGATCGACGACTGCTTCCGCCTGGTCGCCGTGGTGCGCCGGGAGTGGAAGGGCCTGTCGGGAGGCAGCACGGTGTGGCCGGAGATCGAGAGGTTCTTCGACGAGCTGACCGAGCGGCACTGAGGAGGACGAGATGGGCCGGATACGCGTCGGGAAGCCGGACGTGCGACCCGACACCCCGTCGCACGTCGAGGGGACCAACCAGGGCAACGCGGGCGGCAGACAGCCCGGTCACCACGAGGACGGCACGGCCGACGCCCGCCGTTCGACGGGAATCCACTGGAAGAAACACAACGCGATCCTGGACGTCATGCCGAACATTTCTCCGGGCTAGGAGGGAGGTGCCAGATGAGCAGGAAACTTCTCCTGCTGCTCGTACTGGGAGCCGTGGTCGCGCTGATCCTGACCGAGCTGCCGGGCATCAAGCGGGAGATCAAGATCCTCAAGATGTGAGATCGGGAAGGAGCGGCGGCACATGTGCCTCGGGATCCCGGGCGAGATCGTCGAAGTGCTGCACGACCAGCCCGATCTCGCCATGGTCGATGTCGTCGGCGTCAAACGCGGCGTCAACATCGGTCTGCTGGACGACGTGACCGCTGGGGACTGGGTCCTCGTCCACGTCGGCTTCGCCATCTCGAAGATCGACGAGGGCGAGGCAGCCGCCACGTTGGAGCTGCTCAGAGGCCTGGGTCAGGCCTATACCGACGAGCTCGACGCGCTCGCGCAGAGCGACATCACCTGACGAGAGGGGCCGGTCGGATGCGGTTCGTCGACGAGTTCCGCGATGCCGGGACGGCGCGCGCGCTGGCGGCGAGGATCGCCGAGCTGTGCGAGCCCGGCCGGCACTACAAGTTCATGGAGGTCTGCGGGGGGCACACGCACACGATCTACAAGCACGGCCTCGAGGACTACCTGCCCGACGCCGTCTCGCTGGTGCACGGGCCGGGGTGCCCGGTGTGCGTGATCCCGATGGGCCGGGTGGACGACGCCATCGCGATCGCCGAGCACGACGACGTCATCCTGACCTCGTTCGGGGACATGATGCGCGTGCCCGGCGGCCGCGGCTCGTTCTTCGACTCGAAGGCCGCGGGCGCCGACATCCGGATGGTGTACTCGCCGCTGGACGCATTGAAGATCGCCCGGAAGAACCCCGGCAAGCGCGTGGTGTTCATGGCGATCGGCTTCGAGACCACGGCACCGTCCACGGCGATGACGGTGCTGCGGGCGGCGGCGGAAGGCATCGACAACTTCTCGATCTTCTGCAACCACGTGACGATCCTCCCGGCGATCAAGGCGATCCTGGACTCGCCCGACCTGCGGCTGGACGGCTTCCTCGGACCGGGCCACGTGTCCACGGTGATCGGGTGCCGGCCGTACGAGTGGATCGCCCGCGACGAGGGCAAGCCGCTCGTCTGCTCGGGCTTCGAGCCGCTCGACATCCTGCAGTCCGTCCACCAGCTGATGCTGCAGCTGCGCGAGGGCCGCTGCGAGATCGAGAACCAGTACGGGCGCGTGGTGCCGTGGGACGGCAATGCGCGGGCGCTGCAGGTGATCGGGGAGGTCATGCGGCTGCGCCCGCACTTCGAGTGGCGCGGCCTCGGCTTCATCTCGCACTCCGCACTCCAGGTGCGTGACGAGTACGCGCGCTTCGACGCCGAGCGGATCTTCGACGTTCCCGGGGTGCGGGTGGCGGACCCGAAGGCGTGCCAGTGCGGCGAGGTGCTCAAGGGCGTGCTCAAGCCGTGGGAGTGCAAGGTCTTCGGCACCGCGTGCACGCCGGAGACGCCGATCGGCACGTGCATGGTGTCCAGCGAGGGCGCGTGCGCCGCCTACTACAACTTCGGCCGGTTCAGCCGGGAACGGGTCAAGGAGGCGACCCGCGCATGATGCAGGATCTCGGTACGGGCCGCGCGAACTGGGCGGAGGAGGCCGTCGCCGCTCACGCCGGCGCCGAGCACCTCACCCGCGAGGAGCAGGTGCTGGAGCGCATCGCCAAGGCCCGGGCCCGCAAGGCGAAGATCAAGGACGAGCGGATCACCCTGTCGCACGGCGCGGGCGGCAAGGCCACGCAGACGCTGATCGAGGCGGTGTTCCTCGAGGCGTTCCGCAACCCGGTGCTGGAGCGGCTGGAGGACGGCGCGACGCTCTCCACCGACGCCGGGCGGCTGGCGTTCACCACCGACTCCTACGTGGTGTCGCCGCTGTTCTTCCCCGGAGGCGACATCGGTGATCTGGCGGTCAACGGCACGGTCAACGACCTCGCCATGTGCGGGGCCCGGCCGCTGCACCTGTCCTGCGGGTTCATCCTCGAGGAGGGCTTCGGTGTCGCCGACCTGCAACGGATCGTCGCGTCCATGGCCGCGGCCGCGCATCGGGCGGGCGTGCAGATCGTCACCGGCGACACCAAGGTCGTCGAGCGGGGCAAGGCCGACGGCTGCTACGTGAACACCGCGGGCGTCGGGCTGCTGGACCGGGAGATCACCCTGTCGGCCGCGGCCGCGCGGCCCGGCGACGCCGTGCTCGTCTCCGGCCCGATCGGCGACCACGGCGTCACCGTGATGCTGGCGAGGGGCGAGCTCGACATCTCGGCGGACATCACCTCCGACACGGCCCCGTTGCACGAGATCACCGCCGGCCTGCTCGACGCGGCGGGGGAGGGCGTGCGGGTGCTGCGCGACGCGACCCGCGGTGGGGTGGCGACCATCTGCAACGAGGTCGCTGCCGCCTCGAACGTGGCGGTGGTGCTCGACGAGAGCGCGGTGCCGGTGCGCCCGGTCGTCACCGGTGCGGCGGAGCTGCTCGGCATCGATCCGCTGTACGTGGCCTGCGAGGGCCGCTTCGTCACCGTCGTCGCGCCGGAGCACGCCGATGCGGCGCTCGCGGCACTGCGCGCGCACCCGCTCGGCGCCGGTGCCGCGGTGATCGGGACGGTCAAGGACGACCCGCCGGGTCTCGTGCTGCTGCGCACGGCGTTCGGCGGCACCCGGATCGTGGACCTGCTGGTGGGCGACCCGCTGCCACGGATCTGCTGAGCGGAGGGGAGGCCGCATGACCGCACGGTTGGCCACCGCGGACGCCGCGGAGCTGTTCGCCCGGCGCGACGCGCCGATCGCCGGCCTGGCCGAGGATGCCGGTGCGCTGGCCGAGGCCTGCTGGGCGATGGCCCGCAGGTTCCACCAGGGCGGGCGGCTGCTCGCGTTCGGCACGGGGTGCTCGGCCGCCGACGCCGCGCACGTCGTGGTGGAGTTCGTGCACCCGGTGATCATCGGGAAGCGGGCGCTGCCCGCGCTGGGGTTGTCGGGCCGGCCGGACTTCCGCACCGAGCTCGAGCTGTTCGGTGAGCACGAGGACATCGCGCTGGGGATCGCCTCGGACCCCGACGACCGGGTCTCCGACGGGCTCGCCACCGCCCGGGACCGCGGCATGCTCACCCTGGCGCTGGTCGGCGGCGCCGACGGGGTGGCGCTCCCGCCCGGCCTGGACCACGTCATCGCCCTGCGCTCCGGCGACCCACGGGTCGTGCGGGAGGGCCACGTGACCGCCTACCACGTGCTCTGGGAGCTGGTGCACGTCTTCCTCGACGCACCGGAGGTGTTGGCGTGATCCACGACGAGCGTCCCGGCGAGGTCTGCATCACGTGCTCGGACTCCGCCGTCGCGGTCACCGTCACCGCGCTGCTCGGCGACGGCCTCGCGCTGGTGGACACGGGCGCCGGGCCGGGCACCGAGGAGGAGGTCAGCATTGCGCTGGTGGACGCCGGCGTCGGCGATGTCGTGCTCGTGCACGCCGGTGAGGCCATCGCGCGAGTGGAAGGGACGCCGTGATGAGCATCGAGTCGCTGTACCCGTTCCTGCACACCGGTACGGCCCGGAAGGAGGCGCTGCTCGCCGACGTGGCGCGGTCCACGGCGGAGAAGGTGGCCGAGATCGGCCGGCTGCGCCGGGAGGTCCTCGCGGCCTACGACGAGCAGCTCGTGGCCTGCGCCACGGCGATGGCGGAGCGGTTCGACCGCGGCGGCCGGCTGTTGGCGTTCGGCAACGGCGGTTCCAGCACGGACGCCGCCGGGATCGTCGCGCTGTGCAGCGACCCCGGGCCCGGGCGGCGTCCGCTGCCGGCGATCGCGCTGACCGCCGACGTCGCCACGCTGTCGGCCCTGGCCAACGACGTGGGCTTCGAGGTCGTCTTCGCCCGGCCCATCGCGGCCGCGGGCCGTCCCGAGGACATCGCGCTAGGCCTGTCCACCAGCGGTGGATCGGCGAACGTGCTGCGCGGGCTCGCCACGGCGCACGAGCGAGGGCTGCTCACGGTCGGGCTGGCCGGCTACTCCGGCGGCGCGATGGCCGAGGCCGCCGGGCGCGGGGAGATCGACCACCTGTTCGTCATGCCCTCGGCGTCGGTGCACCGCATCCAGGAGGCGCAGACCACCACGTACCACGTGCTGTGGGAGCTGGTGCAGCGCGCGCTCGCCGACCCGTGACCGGCACGCTCTCGACGTCCGTGCGGCGCCGGTTCGTCGTGCGCGGCCTGGTGCAGGGCGTCGGCTTCCGCCCGTTCGTCCACACCCTTGCCACCGGGCTGGGGCTGGCCGGCTCGGTGCGCAACGACACCGGTGGCGTCGTCATCGAGGTCGAGGGCCCGGCCGCCGGGCTCGACCGGTTCGCGCACCGCCTGCGGACGGACGCGCCCCCGCTCGCGCAGATCGCCGAGGTCGCGGCCACCGACCTGCCACCGACCGGGGCGAGCGGGTTCGTCATCGACCACTCCCGCAGCTCGGGCGGCGGACGCACCGCCGCGGCGCCGGACGTCGCCACCTGCGCCGACTGCCTGCGCGAGCTCGTCGCCCCCACGGACCGCCGCTACCGGCACCCGTTCATCACCTGCACCAACTGCGGGCCGCGGTTCACGATCATCACCGATCTGCCCTACGACCGGCCCGTGACGACGATGGCGCGCTTCCCGATGTGCGCCGACTGCGCCCGCGAGTACGCCGACCCGGCGGACCGGCGCTTCCACGCCCAGCCGATCGCCTGCCCGGCCTGCGGTCCGCGCCTGGAGTTCCTGGGACCCGCGGGGCGGCGCGCGACGGGCGAGGACGCACTCGCCGCCGCGCGTGGGTTGCTCGCCGACGGCGGCGTCGTCGCCGTGAAGGGCCTGGGCGGCTATCACCTCGCGTGCGCCGCCACGGACGAGCACGCGGTGGCGACGCTGCGGCGGCGCAAGCGCCGCGGGGACAAGCCGTTCGCGGTGATGGTCGCCGACCTCGCCGCCGCCCGCGACATGGCCGAGATCGACGACCTCGAGGCGGCGCTGCTCACCGGCCCGGCGCGGCCCATCGTGCTGGTCGCGCGGCGGGCGGACGTGCTGGCCCCGGTCGCCGCGGCCGTGGCGCCGGGGAACCCCGACCTCGGGCTGTTGTTGCCCTACACGCCGGTGCACCACTTGCTGCTGGGCCTGCCCGGCGACCCGCCCGGCCCGGGGCCGCTGGTGATGACGTCGGGCAACCTCGGCGGGGAGCCCATCGCCTTCGACGACGCGGACGCGCTCGAGCGCCTCGCGCCGCTGGTCGACGGCTGGCTGCGGCACGACCGCCCGATCCACGTCCCCTGCGACGACTCGGTGGTCCGGGTCGTGGACGGCGCCGAGCTGCCGGTGCGCCGCTCGCGGGGCCACGCGCCGCTGCCGGTGGCGCTGCCCGTCGAGGTGCCGCCCACCCTGGCGGTCGGCGCGGACCTCAAGAACACCTGCGGTCTCGGCTCCGGCCGGTCGGCCTGGCTCAGCGGGCACATCGGCGACATGGACGACCTGGCCACGCTCACCGCCTTCGCGACCGCCGAGCGGCACCTCGAACACCTGACCGGGGTGACCCCGCGCTACCTCGTCGCCGACGCCCACCCGGGCTACCGCTCCCGCGCTTGGGCGGAGCGGCACGCCGAGGGCCGCCCGCTCACCACGGTGCAGCACCACCACGCCCACGTCGCCTCGGCCATGGCGGAGCACGGCCTGGACGGGTCGCGCCCGGTCGTGGGGATCTCGTTCGACGGCACCGGCTACGGCACCGACGGGGCCGTGTGGGGCGGCGAGGTCCTCGTGGCCGACTACGCCGGGTTCCGCCGGTTCGCGCACCTGGCCTACGTGCCGTTGCCCGGTGGCGACGCCGCGGTGCGGCGGCCGTACCGGATGGCGCTGGCGCACATCCGCGCCGCCGGAGTGGCGTGGGAAGACGACCTGCCCCCGGTCGCGGCGTGCCCGCAGGCCGAGCGCGACGTGCTGGCGCACCAGCTCGACAGCGGACTGGGCTGCACCCCGACGTCCAGCATGGGCCGCCTCTTCGACGCGGTGAGCGCGCTGCTGGGCATCCGCCAGGTGGTGGACTTCGAGGCCCAGGCGGCGATCGAACTCGAGAACCGCTCGCGCGGCGCGAGCCCCGGCGACCGCGCGTACGCGTTCGCCGTGCAGGACAGGGCTCCCGGCGAACCGTTGATCGCCGACCCGGCGCCGGTGATCCGGGCCGTCGTGGCCGACCTGCGAGCCGGCGTGCCCGCCGGGACCGCGGGTGCCCGTTTCCACGCCGCCGTCGAGGCGCTGGTCCTGGTCCTGGCCGGCCGGGCCCGCCGGGAGCTCGGCCTGCGTGACGTCGCGCTCACCGGCGGCGTCTTCCAGAACGCGCTGCTGCTTGCCTCGACGAGCCGGGCGCTGCGGGACGCCGGGTTCACCGTGCTGCGCCACCGGCAGGTCCCTCCCGGCGACGGCGGGCTGGCACTGGGCCAGCTACTCGTCGCGGCTGCCATGCCGGCCACGCGCGCCACCGTCACCAGGTGAGAACGCCTTTGACCACCGATACGAGACCGCCGGCGACTGCCAGCGCCAGCACGAGGGTGCGGCCGGCCCGCTCGCTGACGAGCCGGCTGGTCCACCGGCCGGCGAGCGTGCCGGCGAGGACGGCGGCGACGCAGCCGAGGACGAGCGTCCCGGGCAGGTGCGCGTCGTGCTTCGCGACGAGCGACAGCGCGTTGGCGACGATGCCGACCACCTGCACGGTGGGCACGAAACTGGTGTGCGGCTGCCGCGTGCTCGCGCCGTAGACGGCCAGTGCCGGCCCGCCGACGCCGGCGGTGACGTTGCTGAACCCGGAGGCGAAGCCCGCCGCGAGGCTCCCGGCCGGCCGGGCGAGCCCGGGTATGCGGAACCCGGCGGCGACGAGGAGGGCCGCCGCGGTGGCGAGCCCGCCGACGACGACGAGCAGTGCCGGGTCGGGCAGGGCCCGGGCGAGCGCCGCACCGGGTGCGATGGCCAGGGCGACGCCCGCGCTGAGCAGCACCGCCGTGCGCAGGTCGACGGTCCGCCAAGTGGCGGCCAGGACGAGGCAGGCCGTGAGGAGCGACAGCAGGTTCGCCAGGGCAACACCCTCGTAGGGGCTCAGCACGAGAACGAGGAAGGGGCCCGACACGAGGGCGAACCCGAGCCCGGTGCTGCGTTGCAGCGTCGCTCCGGTGACGACGGCGGCGACCGCCACGGCCAGGTCCACGGGGGCGGCGCCGGTCAGCGACCGACGGTGTCGTCCACGACCCGGACGAGGCGCTGCAGGGCCGGCACGGCGACCCGCTGGAGGTCCTCCTCGAGCCGGGGACTGCCGACCACGGACGCCCAGACCGCGCGCCCGGCGAGGAACCCGGACGCGCCGGCCTCGCAGGCGAGCCGCACGGCGTCGGGGAACCGCTCGGCCGCCACGCCGGAGGAGAGCACCACCCAGGCGCCGTCGACGAGGTCGTCGATGCGCCGGCAGCCCTCCCGGACCTCGCTGTCACCGCCCCGGCCGTGCGTGGGAACCTCCGTCTTGTAGACGTCGGCCCCGAGGGAGCCGAGCTCGTGCGCCGCGGCGAGGATGCCGGTGTCGGCATCGAAGTCGCCGCCCGCGAGGGGTGCCCGGGACACCGGCTCGATGATGCTGACGAGGTCGCGGAGGCGGCAGCGGGCGACGAAGTCCTCGACCATCGCCACCCGGCGGTCGCGGTCCCCGTCGGGGCGCCAGACCACCAGGAGCTTGAGCGCGACGGCGCCCTGACGGGCGAGCGCGTCGAGGTCGAGGGACTCGTCGATGACGGCGTCGTGGACGAACTCGGTCTCGCCCGGCACGAAGTGGTCGGCCGCCGCGATGAGCGCGCACGCCGGGTCGACGGCGTCGGCGGCGAGGACGGCATCCCAGCCGAACTGCGGGTCGACGAGCACGGCCGACGCGTCGGGGGTGAGCGCCCGCGCGGCCGCGACCTTGAAGGCGGTGACGTCCTCGTCGGGCACGGGAGCGCCGGTCCGCTCCGCGATCATCGCGCGCAGCGCCTCCCGCTGGTCGACGGCCAGCATGGCGAGGCCGCCGGAGGGGCGGGCGAGGCGCTTCAGGGCGGGGCGAGCGGTCATGCGGGACCCTCCACACGGTGACGGCGCGAACGGATGGTTGTTAGAAAAGTATCATCCAGTGTGCGATCTGCGTGCTGGCTACCATCTGTGGCGTGACCGACACGACGAGCCCGGCCCTGCGCTACGACGCCGCGCCGCGCCGCCGCGAGGCCATCCTGGAGCGGCTGCGGGCCAGCGGGCACGTCTCGGTCTCCGAGGTGAGCCAGGCGCTCGGGGTGTCGGAGATGACCGTGCGTCGCGACCTGCGCCGGCTGGCCGCCACCGGCGAGGCCACGCTCGTGCACGGCGGGGCGAGCCTGCCCGCCGGGTCGCACGGCCGTCCGGTCTTCGTCGCGAGGGCGCAGGTCAACGCCGAGGGCAAGCGCCGGATCGGCGCCGCGGCCGCGCGGATGGTCGCGGCCGACGACACCGTCGGGATCGACTCGGGCACCACGGCGGTGGAGGTGGCGCACGCGCTGCCGGAGGACTTCGCGGGTTGCGTGGTCACGAACTCGGTGCCGGTGCTGGCGGCCATGGTGACGCGCCGTGACACCCGCGTGATCGGGATCGGCGGCGAGATGTCGCACGACAACCACGCCCTCATCGGTCCCAGCGCTGCCCGCTTCGTGCGCGACCTGCGCCTGCGCCTGCTCGTCCTCGGCGCCACCAGCATCGACGCCCGCGGCGTCTACGTCCGCTCCGAGCTCGAACTGGGCGTCAAGCAGGCGCTGCTCGACGCCGCCGAGGACGTCGTGCTGGTCTGCGACGCCTCCAAGGAGGGTGCTCCCGGCACCGTCCGCGTCTGCGACCTCGAGCGCATCGACACGGTGGTGACCGACGCCCCGCTGAGCGCCGCGCTCACCCGGCGCCTGCACGAGGCGGGCACCCGCGTCGTCGTCGCTCGCTGACGCGCACGTTCCACGCCCCTTGACAGCATCAGTCGGCTCCACTCAGACTGCATGCAATGTTCAGTTCCGAACAAACGCTTCCGGCGCCACCGCTGCCCGCGTCGCCCGTCTCCGCCGTCCGGCTGCGGGTGTTCCGCAGCCCGGTCCGCGACGGGGTGGCGATGTCCTTCGCACCCATGGGCCATCGCGTGATGGCGGTGGTCGAGGTGCAGCTCGCGGACGGCAGCCGCGGTGTCGGCGAGACGTGGGCGAACTACCCGTCCTGGGCCTGGCGCGAGCGGGCGGCCACCGTCGCGGAGGGAATCGCGCCCCTGCTCGAGGGCCGGACGTTCGCGACGCCGGTCGAGGCGCACGAGCTGCTCATGGCCGCACTGCGGCCGTTGGGTCGGCAGTGGGGTGCGCCGGGGCCGGTGCACCAGGCCGTCAGCGGCCTCGACACCGCACTGTGGGACCTGGCCGCCCGGCACGCGGGCATGCCGCTCGCGGTGCTGCTCGCCGGTCCCGGGCGGCCGGCCGAGCTCCCCGTCTACGCCTCCAGCCTCGGCCCGGACGACGTCGCCGCCACCGCCGAACGCTGCCTGGCCGCCGGGCACACGGCGGTGAAGGTCAAGCTCGGCTTCGGGCGCGACCGGGACCTGGACAACGTCCGCACGGCCCGCCGCGTCCTCGGCGACGGTGTGCGGCTCTACGGCGACGCGAACCAGGCCTGGTCGCTGGAGGAGGCCCTCGCCGTGGTGCCCGCACTGCGGGACGAGGGCGTCGAGTGGCTGGAGGAGCCGCTGGCGGGCGACGACCCGGGCGAGCTCGCGACGCTGCGCCGCCGGGGCGGGCTCGCGCTGGCCACGGGCGAGAACCTCTACGGCGTCGCCGCGTTCGCGCCCTACCTGGAGCGGGGCTCCGTGGACATCGTCCAGCCCGACCTGTCGAAGGTCGGCGGGCCGACCGAGTACCTCAAGGTCGCCGCGCTCGCCGCGCCGACGGGCACCACGGTCAACCCGCACCTCTACAACGGCGCGGTCGCCACCGCGGCCACCCTGCAGGTCGCCGCCGCCGTGGCGGCCACCACGGCGGTCGAGTGGGACGTGCGCGGAAACCGGCTGCGCGAGGCCGTCGACCACCTGCTGACCGACCGCGGGACCGTCCGCGTCCCGGACCGCCCCGGACTCGGCGTCGACCTCGACCTCGACGCCATCGCCGACCTGGAGGAGACCCCGTGACCACCGTGGTGAGCAGCACCGACGCGATCGTCGACGAGGTTCTGGCCGATCCGACGGCGGTCCTCGTCGACGGCCGCCGCCGCGCGACGCTGTCGCGCCGGGCCCTCGTCGCACCGGTCGACGGCCTGCCCTGGACGGAGATCGCGGTCGGCGGGCCGCGGGAGGCCGGCGAGGCCGCGGAGGTGGCGGCGCGGGCCCTCCCGGCGTGGTCCGCGACGCCTGCCGCCGAGCGCGCCGCCGCGCTGCGCGCGGTCGCCGGCGACCTCGACACCGCGTCCACGGCCGAGGGCTGGGCCCGGCTCGTCAGCCGGGAGACCGGGAAGCGGCTCGCCGAGGCCCGCGGCGAGCTGGCGCTGTCGGCCGTCTACTTCCGCGTGATGGCCGATCTCCTCGAGGAGCAGCAGGAGCTGGTGCTGCAAGCCGTGCCCGGGGCCGTGCACCACGTCGAGCCGCGCCCGCTCGGCGTGGCGGCGGTGCTGACGCCGTGGAACTTCCCGGTGTCCATTCCGGCCCGCAAGATCGCCCCCGCGCTCGCCGCCGGGTGCCCGGTGCTCTTCAAGCCCTCCGAGGTGGCGCCGCTGTCGTCGATGGTCCTCGCCACCCTGCTCGACCGGCACCTGCCGGCGGGCACGATCAACACGGTGCTCGGCGAGCCGGCCGACGTCGTGGACCCGTGGCTCGCCCACGGGGAAGTGCAGGTCGTGTCCTTCACCGGCTCCACCCGGGTCGGCCGGCTCGTCGCCGCCGCGGCGGCCCCCCGCTTCCTGCGCACCGTGCTCGAGCTCGGTGGTTGCGCGCCCTTCATCGTGCTCCCCGACGCCGACGTCGAGCACGCGGTGCAGACGCTGCTGGTGGCGAAGTACCGCAACAACGGCCAGTCCTGCATCGCCGCGAACCAGGTGTTCGTCGCCCGCGAGGTGGCGGGCGACTTCGTCGACGCGTTCGTCACCGCCACCGAGCGGCTCGTCGTCGGCGACCCGCTCGACGCCGCCACCGACGTCGGCCCGCTCGCCCCCGCGGGCGACCCGGCCCGGCTGGCCGCGCTCGTCGACGACGCCGTCGCCGCCGGGGCGCGGGTGGCCGGCACCCGGGCGTCCGTGCCGGACAACGGCCACTGGTTCGCCCCGGCCGTCCTCGTCGACGTCCCCGCCGCCGCGGCGGCGTCCCGCGACGAGGTGTTCGGGCCGGTCGCGGCCCTGAGCACCTACGACGACCTCGACGACGCCGTCGCTCAGCACCGTGCCACCGGCTACGGGCTGGCCGGCTACGTCTGCGGCACCGACGTCGAGGCCGCGCGCGAGGTCTCCCGGCGGCTGCGGGCGGGGATCGTCGGCATCAACACCGGCACGCCCAACTACCCGGGAGCGCCCTTCGGCGGGCTCGGGCTCTCCGGTACCGGTTACGAGGGCGGCCCCCAGGGCCTCGAGGCCTTCCAGACGTGGCGCACCACCGCGGTCGTCGGTGGGGCGGCGTCGTGATGCGGCTCGTCATCGGGCAGACCGGAGCACCCACCGCGGTCGTCAACCGCAGCGTCGCCGGCTTCCTCTCCCGGGCCGCGGGGCACGAGGTGCTCCTCGCCCGCGGGGGTCCGGACGCCCTGGTGCGCGCGAAGCTCGACCCGCTGCCGCCCGGCGGGATCCCGGCCGACGAGGTCGGACGCGGGGGCTCGTGGCTCGGTGGTGGACGCCGGGCCACCACGCCCGAGGACGTCGACGCCATCGTCTCCGGCCTCGCCGCGCGTACCGTCGACGGGCTCTGCCTCGTCGGCGGCAACGGCACCATGGCGTTGCTCGACGCCGTCGCCCGGCGCGCCGCCGAGCGCGGGCTGCCGCTGCGCACCGCCGGCGTGCCGAAGACGATCGACAACGACCTCGACGGCGTCGACCACGCCCCGGGCTACGCGTCCGCGGCCCGGTACGTGTCGACCGTGGTGCAGGACATCGCACGCGACCACCGCGCGATGGCGGGCATCGAGCCGGTGCGCATCGTCGAGACGATGGGCCGGGCCACCGGCTGGCTCGCGCTCGCCGCGACGCTGCCTGTGCCGGGCGACGACGAGCACGTCGTGCACCGCGTGTACCCGCCCGAGCTCGGCTTCGACGTGGAGGAGTTCCTCGCCGACGTCGCGGGCCTCGTGGAGCGGCGGGGCCGCGCGCTCGTGGTCGTCAGCGAGGGCACGGCCGCCGATCTCACCGCCGCGCCCGTCCACGCGGCCAACCACACCACGCTGCTGGTGGGCGGGGTCGCGCGCCGCCTCGCCGAGCTCGTCACCACCCGGCTCGGCCTGCCCGCCCGCGGCGAGGTGCTCGGCGTGGCCCAGCGCTGCGCGTCGCACCTGGTGAGCACGACCGACGCCGTCGAGGCGGCCGAGGTCGGCGAGCTGGCGGCGCGCACGCTGCTCGACCCGTCCGCGCCGACGGCGACGATGGTCGGCCTGCAGCGCCTTCCCGGGCCCGGCTACCGCGCGCACCACCCGCTCGTCCCGCTCGCCGACGTGGCGTCGCGGGTGCGCACCGTTCCGGAGCGCTGGCGCACGCGCGACCCGGCCCGGCTCGGGGACTTCCACGCCTGGCTCGCGCCCCTCGTCACCACCCCCCAGGCAGCCTGCACTGCCGCAACCGCCCTGGAGGCGATATGAGAACCCGGATCCGCGTCCTCGGCGGTGTGCTCGCCGCCGCCGCGCTCGCCCTGCCCGCCTGCGGGAACCCCACCGATGCCGCTTCCGGTGGCGGCGACGCGATCAACCTGGTGATGTCGAACCACCCGTGGCAGCGCGGGATCGAGCCCCTCATCGACCGGTTCGAGCAGGAGTCCGGCATCACGGTGAACGTGCAGACGTTCGCCGAGCAGCAGACGCGCGACAAGATCCAGCTCAACCTGCAGTCCCGCAGCGCGGCGATGGACGTCTACATGACCCTGCCGTCGCGCGAGGGACCGGTCTTCGCGTCGTCCGGCTACTACGAGCCCCTCGACGACTACCTCGCGAAGGCACCCGCGGAGTACGAGGCCGCCGACTTCTCCCGCGGCGCCATCGACGGCATGAAGGTCGACGGCACCACGTACGCGCTGCCGATCAACGTCGAGGGCCCGGTGCTGTACTACCGGACGGACCTGTTCGAGCAGTGGGACCTCACCCCGCCGAAGACGGTTGACGAGCTCATGGCCACGGCCGCGGCGATCAAGGACCGCGCGGCGGACGTCACGCCGATCACGCTGCGTGGCTCGTCGGCGGCGCTGCCCTTCACCTTCGGGCCCTTCTTCCACGGCACCGGCCTGGAGTGGACCGACGAGCAGGGCGCGCCGACCTTCGACGACCCGCGGGCGGCCGAGGCGATCGACCAGTACGCCACGCTGGCCCGCGAGTACGGACCGCCCGGCGTGATCAACTACTCCTTCACCGAGTCCTCCACGCTCTTCGCGCAGGGCAAGGCCGCGATGGAGGTGGAGTCGAGCAACGAGCTCAACAGCGTCGTCGACCCGGGCAGCTCCACGGTCGCCGACCACGTCGGCGTCGTCCCGGTGCCCGCGGGCAGCGCCGGTCCGGCGCCCACCGTGCTGTCCTGGGGCATCGCCATGTCGCCGTTCTCGCAGAACAAGGACGCCGCGTGGCGGTTCATGCAGTGGGCCACCAGCCCCGAGACGCAGCTGGAGCTGGCGAAGGCCGACATCGCGCCGCCGCGGAAGTCCGTCGCCGAGGACCCGGCCTACGTCGAGGCGCGCAACACCCCGACGCACCAGCAGTGGCGCGCCGCCGTGGCCGACCTGCAGGAGAACGGCGACGTCGAGGTGGGGCCCGTCGGGGCGAACGCACCCGCCATGCGCAAGACCATCGGCGACGCCGTCGGCAAGGTCATCCTCGGGGAGGCGACCCCGGAGCAGGCCGCCGCGGAGATCCAGACCGGGCTCGCGTCCCAGCTGGCGGGCGGATGACCGCCGTGACCACGCGCACGCGAGAAGCCGCGCCGCCCGCCGTCCCACCACCGGCTACCTCGCAGTCCCGGCGTCACCGGGGCGGCGGGGCGACCCCCGTGGCCCGCGGCGTCTGGCCGCTGCTGGTGCCGGCGATGGCCGTCACCCTGGCCCTCGTCGTGCTCCCCGTCCTCTACACCGTCTGGTTGTCGCTGTCCGACCGCCGCCGGGACGGGACCAACGCCGGTTTCGTCGGCCTGGACAACTTCGCCCGCATGGCGCAGTCACCGGAGTTCTGGAACTCGGTGCGGGTCACGCTCGTGCTGTTCGTCGTCTGCCTGCTCGTGGAGACCGTGCTCGGCATCGCGCTCGGCTACCTGCTGAGCATCGACGTGCCCGGGCGCAAGCTCTTCCAGGGCCTCATGCTCATCCCGGCCATCACCGCGTCCGTGGCGGTGGCCCTGGTCTGGATGCTCGTCTACGACCCCACCCTGGGCGCGGCGAACCAGATCCTCACCGCCGTCGGGCTCGACCCAGTGGTGTGGCTCGGCGACCCCGACATCGCCCTCTGGTCGATCGCGATCGTCGACGTCTGGCAGTGGACGCCGTTCATGGCGCTGATCATCGCCGCGGGCATCCGCTCGCTGCCGGCCGAGCCGTTCGAGGCGGCGTCCATCGACGGGGCGTCGGGGTGGGCCAAGGCGCGCCACGTCGGGTTGCCGCTGCTCATGCCCGTGATCTCGGTGGCGATGCTGCTGCGCACGGTGGACCTCGTGCGGTTCTTCGACACCGTCTACATCATGACCCAGGGCGGACCGGTGGACGCCACCAACACCCTCAACGTCTACGGCTACCGCGCCGCCTTCATCGACCAGGAGGCGAGCTACGCGGCCGCGCTCCAGCTCAGCCTGCTGCTGCTCGTCGTGATCATGGCGGGCGCGTTCACCCTCTGGCGCAGGAGGAGGAGCATTGAGCACTGATGCCGTCGCATCGAGCCGGCGGCGGCTCGTGCAGGTCTACGCGCTGTACCTGCTCGCCGCGCTGGTGTTCTTCGGGCCCGTCCTGTTCATGCTGTGGTCGGCGTTCCGGCGCAACGTCGACATCACCGGATCGATCTTCGACGTCGCCACGCCACTGACGCTGGAGAACTTCACCAACCTGTTCGACCGGTTCGTCTTCTACTACTACATCCGCAACAGCTTCATCGTCGCCGGCGGGTCGACCCTGCTCGGGCTCGCGCTCGGCGTGCCGGCGGCCTACGTCATCGTGCGGCGGGGCGCGGCGAGCATCGGCTTCCTCATGCTGCTCGCCCGGATGGCGCCCGGCGTGCTCTTCGTGCTGCCCCTGTTCATCCTGTCGGTGCAGATCGGTGCGCCGTCGGACAACGGGCTGAACTTCGCCCTGCTGATCGCGGCGCACCTGATCATCACCCTGCCGCTGTGCATCTGGCTGCTGGTGCCGTTCTTCGAGGACATCCCCATCAGCCTGGAAGAGGCGGCGATGCTGGACGGCTGCACGGTGTGGCAGCGCTTCCGGCACGTCGTCGTGCCGCTGGTCCTGCCCGGGCTCTCGGTCGCCGTGACGCTCTCGTTCGTCTTCTCCTGGAACTACTTCCTCTTCGCCCTCGCCCTGGCGAACGCCGACACGCTGCCCCTGCCCGTGATCGCGTTCAACTTCATCGGGCAGGGCTCCAGCGACTACGGAGGTCTCATGGCGGCCAGCACGCTCATCTCGCTGCCTGCGCTCCTGCTCACCGTCTTCGCGCAGCGCTGGCTCGTGCGCGGGCTCACCGGCGGGGCGGTCAAGTGACGGTCCCGGCAGGGCGGCACGCGGCCCGGTTCCGCGGCGAGGCGGTCATCGACTTCGTCGACGACGACCTGCGCGAGGTCGCACCGGGCGAGGTGCGGTTGCGCGTCGACGTCTGCGCGCTCTGCGGGTCCGACAAGCGGCTCCTCGCGAGCGGGTCCGCGGTCGTTCCCGGGCACGAGATCGCCGGGACGGTCGTGGCGACGGGCGAGGGCACCTCGCTGCCCGCCGGCACCCGCTGCATCGTCTACATCCCGGTCTTCTGCGGCGCGTGCGACCAGTGCGTGCGCGGGCAGACCAACCGGTGCCTGCAGCTGCGCGAGCTCATCGGGTGGCAGCGCGACGGTGGGTTCGCCGACGTCGTCGACGTCCCCGAGCGGTGCGCGCTGCCGGTGCCCGCCGACATCGGCCAGGACGTCGCGGTGCTCGGCCTGGACACCGTGGGCACGGCCGCGCACGGCCTCCGGCTCGCCCTGCGCACGCAGGACGGGCCCCCGCGACGCCTGCTCGTCGTCGGGTGCGGCCCGCTCGGCCTCGGCGTCGTGGCCGTGGCCCGCGCCATGGGCGTCGAGGCCGTCGACGCCTACGACCCGCACCCCGGACGGCTCGCGCTCGCCGGGCGCCTCGGCGCGGGCACCCGGGTCGACCTGGAGTCGGAGAACCAGTACGACGTCACGGTCGAGGTCAGCGGCGCCGCTCCCGCCCGGGCGCTCGCCCAGCGTGTCGTCGTGCCCGGTGGCGCCGTCCTCGCGCTGGGGGAGTCGAACGACCCCTACACGATGCTGGCGACGCCGCGGTGGCGACGCACCGACTGCTTCACCGTGCGGTCGTTCTACTTCCCGCTCGCGGAGGTGGAGGGCAACTGGGACCTCCTGCGCCGCTGCGGCCCGGCGCTGCGCGACGTCCTCGCGCACCCGCTCACCCTGCCCGAACTCGCCGAGGCCTTCGAGAAGTTCGTGGCCGGCGACCTGCTGAAGCCCTACATCGTCACGGGAGCCCCGGCATGAACGCACCGCACCTGTTCGTCCTCGCCGTCGACCAGCGGCCGTGGCTCACCCAGGCACTGTGGGGCCACACCGGCACCGCGACCCCGGACCAGCGGGCCGCGGCCACCCGCGCCAAGCACGTTGTGCTCGACGGGCTCCTCGCCGCCGTGGACGCAGGCGTCCCGCGCGAGACCGCGGGCCTGCTCGTCGACGACGAGCTCGGGCCGGGGGTCGCCGAACGGGCGCGGGCGGCGGGTGTCACCGTCAGCGTGCCGCTCGAGCGGGCGGGCCTCGACGTGTACGAGGACGCGCCCGCCGACGTCGCCGCCTACCTCGCCCATCACACCCCGGACCTCGCCAAGGTGCTCGTCCGCTACAACCCCGAGGGCGACGCCGACGCCAACGCGCTGCAGCGCAGACGCCTCGCGGCCACCGCGCGCGCGGTGCACGAGGCGGGCTCGCGGTTCCTGTTCGAGCTGCTGGTCCCGCCCACCCCGCAGCAGCGCGACGCGGACGGCTGGGCCGAGGAGATCCGGCCCGGTCTGACCCTGCGGGCCATGGAGGAGATCGTCGCCGACGTTCCCGTCGACGTCTGGAAGCTGGAGAGCCTCGGTCCGGAGCAGGCCTACGCCGACGCCGTGGCGCTCGCCGCGACGCACGACGCCACGTGCCTGCTGCTCGGCGCGGGCGCCCCGGCCGACCGCGTCGACGACTGGCTCACCCGCGCGGCCCGCAGCGGGTTCGCGGGATTCGCGGTGGGCCGCAGCATCTGGTGGGACGCCGTGCGCGGGCTGCTGGCAGGCGAGACCGACCACGCTGCTGCCGTGGCCACGGTGGCCGCCCGGTACCGCCACTTCGTCGACGTCTTCCGCGAGGCGTCCCCGCACGACGAGCCCCTCACGGCCACCGGGAGGTCGTCGGCGTGACCGAGCAGGCCGGGGAATCGCTGCTCCTCGACGGCAGCGAGCGTGTGGGGGAGCGGGTGCACCGGCTCCTGCGCGACCGCATCCTCACCGGCGCGCTGCCCCCGGGGTCGCGGCTGTCGGTGCCTGCGATCGCCCGCGAGCTCGGCGTGAGCCGCAGCCCCTTGCGGGACGCGGTCCTGCAGCTCGTCCGGGAAGGTCTCGCCGAGGAGACTCTCAACCGGGGCGCGGTGGTGCGGCTGATGAGCCGCGAGGACCTCATCAGCCTCTACGACGCGCGCGAGGCCCTGGAGGGCATGGCGGCCCGCCTCGCCACCGCGGGCTTCACGCCGTCGGTGCGGCGCAGGCTGCGCGACCTGCTCGCCGAGCACGACGAGATCGCCGCCGCCGGGGACTTCACGCGCCACATCGAGGTCGACGCCGCCTTCCACCGCGAGATCCGCCGGATCGCGGGCAGCCCGGTGCTCGCCCGGATGCTCGAGGAGATCCAGGGCCAGGTGATGGTCGCGATGCGCTCCACGAGCGTCAGCGGCGGGATGGTCCAGGCCGTCGCCGACCACCGGCGGATCTTCGAGGCCATGGCGTCCGGCGACCCGGACGCAGGCGAGGCGGCGGCCCGCCACCACATCGCCCGGCTGAGGGAGCTGCTGCGTGCCGATGCCTGACGCCCGGGTCCGAACCCGGTCGCTGCGCTTCCACGGCCCCGGTGACGTCCGGCTCGGCGAGGGCCCGGAGCGCGCCCTCGCCCCCGACGAGGTCCGGATCCGGCCGCTCGCCGTCGGCGTCTGCGGGACGGACGCCCACATCGTCGCGGGCTCGTTCCCCGCGGAGCCGGGCGTGGTGCTCGGCCACGAGGTCTGCGGCCGCGTCGTCGAGATCGGTGCAGGACTCGACGACGCGAACGCTCCCCGCGTCGGTGACCTCGTCACGGTCGAGCCGCACCGCTACTGCACCGCGTGCACGTGGTGCCGCGCAGGCCAGGAGCACCTGTGCGCGGGCAAGCGCGGCTACGGCGTCCGCCTGGACGGCGGCATGGCCGAGTCCATGGTGGTGCCGGCGCGCATCGCCTACGTCCTGCCGCCGGGCACCGTCCCGTGGGTCGGCGCCCTCTGCGAGCCGGTGGCCTGCTGCGTCCACGCGGTCGACCGCCTCGCCGTCGTGGCCGGGGAGGCCCTGCTCGTGCTGGGCTCCGGCCCGGCAGGCGCCGTCCTCATCGCGCTGGGCCGCCTGCTCGGCGCAACCCCGATCGTCGCAGCGGACACGCGCGAGGGCCGCCGCGACCTGGCGCTGCGCATGGGCGCCGACGTGGCGATCGACCCGCGCGACCCCGACCAGCTGCGCGCGGCAGTCGACCGCACCGGCGGCGAGGGCTACCCGGCCGTCGTCGACGCCGTGGGCTCGGCCGCCGTGCTCGAGCAGGCGATCGCGCTGGCACGCCGCGGCGGCCGGGTGCTGGAGTTCGGCGTCGCCTCTCCCGACGACGTCGCCGCCGTGCGCCCGCACGACCTCTTCAGCCGCGAGCTCACACTCCTGGGCTCGGTCATCAACCCGTGGACCCACCAGCGGGCCGTCGCGCTGCTGCCCCGGCTGGGTCTGCACCGCCTCACGACCGCCTTCTACGGCCTCGACGAGTTCGGCGAGGCGCTCGCCGCGCAGCGCCGCGGCGACGTCGACAAGGTCTTCGTGGCTCCGGCGGGGGAAGCGGCTGCGCGTGGGCCGGAGGTGTGATCGCTACGAGTCGGCGGGCGAGCGCGGGACCACGTCGACGCGGATGGCGTTGGCCCAGGGGTCCTGGAGGCTGACGGTCCGGCCGTCGTCCCGGACGGGTGCCGTCCAGGCGGCCCCGGCGTGCTCGCACACCACCTCGGGCGCTCGCACACCGACTGCAATCGGTGTGCGAGCCCCACAACCGATGTGTGAGCGACGGTGTGGGCCGGCGCCACGACGATCGCTCAATTCCACCGGTGGGGATCGTCCTCCAGCGCGGCGCGGTCCCAGGCGCCGAGGTCCGCGGCGGCGGCGTAGGTGGTGTGGAGGAACTCGGCGACGGCGCGGTCCGGGTCGGGCGCGGTGCGGGCGGCCTCGTAGGGCAGCAGGAACTGCTGGAACTTCTCGCTGAAGTACGCGCCGTCGGGGCCGACGGGTTGGTCGGCGAAGCCGTCCGGTGCGGGGTAGGCGTAGGAGTAGAAGGCGCCTTCGTCGCCGCCGCCGGGCCAGAACCCGCAGCTGGACAGTTCCCGGGAGTAGCCCTCGACCATCACCCAGTCCCCGCAGTTGGGCACCCCGCCGGGGTGTGGGGGAGCGGGCCTGCCGGAGAAGCGCGTGCAGGCGAGGTCGAACGAGCCCCAGAAGAAGTGGACCGGGCTGACCTTGCCGACGAAGTGCGACCGGAACTCCCCGATGATCCGGTTGGCCTGCAGCAGCTGCCGCCAGAACAGGGTGGCGGCCTCGCCGTCGTAGGAGGCGTGGTCGTGGTCGTCGGGGAAGGGGATGGCCGGGTCGACCTCGTTGGGGCGCGGCCGGATCGGTGCCTCGATCCCGAGCCGGTCCAGCTCGGCCATGAGCCGCGCGTAGAACTCGGCGACCGGCATCGCGCGCAGCGGGAGGCCGCCGGTGCCGCCGTCGCTGCTGCGGATCTCGAGCTGCCGGCCGAGGAAGTCGAACTCGATCTCGAAGGCGCCCGCCCCGTACGGGATGGCCGACGTCGTCAAACCGCGGGGGCTGACGTACAGGGGCACCTGCCACCAGTGGTTGAGCAGCGGGGCGTGGGCCATGCGGATCTTGCCGACGATCTGGGTCCACATGTGCAGGGTGTCGCGGGTGGGGGTCCAGTCCGCCACCCGCAGGCTCGGCCAGGCCGTCGTCGGGCTGCTCATCGGTACTCCGGCGGTGCGGGTGGGGTGGCTCACCTTCCGAGTGTGCGCCGCCGCGGGCTCCCGGCGCATCGGCCGGTCAATCGGTCGATCAGGGTTCGCCGCCCCCGCCTGCGGCTTGATCGGCGGATTGGCACGTTTCCCGACGCCAGGTGTCGGGTTTCGCACCATGGCGGTGATCATGGGCCTTGGTGCCGCGAGTTCCGCTGAACCCGCCCGCCCTCGTGCAGGTCCCGTCCCCACGCCGTCGCCTGCCCCGCGGTGCCTGCTGTGCCGGCCGAGCACCGCAGGCAGGCCGACGTGTCCGCCCGGCTCACCGCTTCGCGCCGAGCCCCTTCGGGTTGAGGTGCTTGATGTTGCCGGACTCGGTGCCGTCGGCCGGGTCGATGATGCAGTCGATCAGCGCGGGCTTGCCTTCCGCGAGCGCCTTGCGCAGCATCTCGTCGACCTGGTCGGGGGTGGTGGCCTGGTAGCCCTTGCCGCCGAACGCCTCCATCAGCCGGTCGTGGCGCGCACTCAGGTACGTGGGCGCCGGGTCACCCGACGGGGACGCCTCGTCACCGCGGTACACGCCGCTGTTGTTGAGCACCACGGTGATCACCGGCAGGTCGTACCGGGCGATGACCTCGGTCTCCATCCCCGAGAAGCCGAACGCCGAGTCGCCCTCGATGGCGATCACCGGCTGCCCCGTCTCCACCGCGGCCGCGATGGCGTAGCCCATGCCGATGCCCATCACGCCCCAGGTGCCGGAGTCCAGGCGGTGGCGCGGCACGGACATCGGGATGGTGTTGCGTGCGAGGTCGAGGGCGTTGGCGCCCTCGTTCACGAGGTACACCTCCGGGTGCTCCGCGTACACGTCGCGGATGGCCTGCAGCGCGCCCAGGAACGTCATCGGCTGCGCGGTCTTCGCCGCCTCCAACCGCTTGGCCATCTTCGCCACGTTCGCGGCGGACTTCTCGCCCAGCGCCTCGCGCCACGCCGTCGGCACCGCGATCTGCCCGGGCTTCGTCCGCTCCGCCAGCGCGTCCATCACCGAGCCGATGTCGCCGACCAGCGGGGCGGCGATCGGCTGGTTGGAGTCCATCTCGTTGGCCGCGATGTCGACCTGGATGAACTTCGCGTCCGGGCTCCACTGCGGTGCGTCACCGTGTCCCAGCAACCAGTTCAGCCGGGCCCCGACCAGCATCACGACGTCGGCCTGCTTCAACGCCAGCGAGCGGGCGGTGGCCGCCGACTGGGGGTGGTCGTCGGGCAGCAGTCCCTTGGCCATCGACATGGGGATGTAGGGGATGCCGCTCGACTCCACGAACTGCCGGATCGAGTCGTCGGCCCGGGCGTACGCCGCGCCCTTGCCCAGCACGATCAGCGGGCGCTGGGCGCCGGCCAGCAGGTCGACGGCGCGGTCGACGGCCGCGGTGTCCGGGATCTGCTTCGGCGCGGGGTCGACCACCTCCCAGAGCGAGCTGTCGCCCTTCTCCTTGTCGATGATCTCGCCGAGCACCGCGGCCGGGATGTCCAGGTACACCCCACCGGGCCGGCCGCTCACGGCGGTGCGGATCGCCCGCGCGATGCCGCGCCCGATGTCCTCGGCCCGCGACACCCGGTAGGCCGCCTTGCAGAGCTGCCGGGCGACCGCCAGCTGGTCCATCTCCTCGTAGTCACCGCGCTGCAGGTCGACGATGTGGCGCTCGCTGGACCCGGAGATCTGCACCATCGGGAAGCAGTTGGTGGTGGCGTTGGCCAGCCCGACCAGGCCGTTGAGGAAGCCCGGCGCGGAGACCGTGAGGCAGATTCCCGCCTTCTGGGTCAGGAACCCCGCCGCCGCGGCCGCGTGCGCCGCGTCGCTCTCGTGCCGGAACCCGATGTAGCGGATCCCGGACGCCTGCGCCAGCCGCGCCAGGTCCGTGATGGGGATGCCGACGACACCGTAGATCGTCTCGACCCCGTTCAGCTTCAGCGCGTCGACGACCAGGTGGATCCCGTCCGTCAGGGCGGGCTCGTCGTCGGGTCCCGCTTCGGCTGCCGTGTCGGTCATGGCTCGAGTCCTCCTGGGTGTCGGTTCCGCTCTCTGCCGCTGCAACATGACGCGGCATGATTGTATGCAGTACACAGTGTTCGAGGAGAGGGTCAAGGCCGAGATTTTTTGGACACGCCCGCGAGCAGCGGCGATGCACCCACGCCACGAGCGGTCCCGCGGGGTCGCGGGTTGCGGTGCCCGCGGACGAGGATGGGTTCTCGTCCCTCGTCGTGACGGCCGGGACGCACCCGGGATCGGAGGAGATGCGTGACGGCGGAATCGAGCGAGGCACCGGAGCGGGCGCTGGACGTCCTGGGCGCCCTGCACTCCACCCCGGCGCGGCGCTACCTCGCGCCCGACCCGATCCCCGAGAGCGTGCTGTGGGCGATCCTCGACGCCGCGATCCGCGGGCCGTCGGGCGGCAACGCCCAGGGCTGGGGCTGGGTCGTGGTCACCGACGACGAGATCAAGCAGCGGGTGGCCGCCTGGTACCGGGAGAACTGGGAGGCTGCCTACGGCAGGCGTCGGGAGGAGTTCCTCTCCGGCGCCCCGACCGGCGGCCTGAGCAGGCGGGGGTTCCTCGGGGCCGACCACCTGGCCCGCCACATCCAGGAGGCGCCCGTCTGGGTGTTCGCCGTGCTGCGCGACGCGGCCGGGTCGACGAACCCGCGGACCGGCTCGTCGATCTACGGTGCGGTGCAGCAGCTGTGCCTCGCCGCGCGCGCGTACGGGATCGGCACCTCGCTCACCACGCTGTACGGCGGGCACGAGGACGAGCTGCGTGAGCTGCTCGGCCTGCCCGCCGACGCGCTGACGATGGCGCTGGTGCCCATGGGCTACCCGGCGAAGGGGCGCTGGGCGCAGCCGAAGCGGCGGCCCGTCGAGGAGGTCGTGCACTGGAACCGCTGGGGCGTGCAGCGCTCCCGCGGCGCGGAGGGAGGAGCCTGATGGCAGGCGAGCTCGATGCCCTGTCGTTCGAGCCGCTCACGCCGGTGTCCTACCTGGACCGGGCGGCGGCCGCGCACGGCGACCGGGTGGCGGTGGTCGACGGGGATCGCAGGTGGACCTACGCCGGGCTGCACGAGCGCTGCCGGCGGCTCGCCGGTGGCCTGGTGGGGCCCGCGCGGGGCAGGCCGGTGGCGGTGCTGGCACCGAACACGCACGTGCTGCTGGAGGCGAGCTTCGGGGTGCCGTGGGCGGGGGTGCCGCTGGTGGCGATCAACACCCGGCTGGCCGCTGCCGAGGTGGCCTACATCCTCGAGCATTCCGAGGCCGCGGTGCTGGTGCACGACCCGGCCTTCGACGAGCTGGTGGACGCCGCGCTGGCCGGGTTGCCGGACCCGCCGGAGCGCATCCGGGCGGGGGAGGAGTACGAGGCGCTGCTGGCCGGCGCCGAGCCCACCGCGATCCGGCCGACCGACGAGCGCGGGCTGCTGTCGATCAACTACACGTCGGGTACGACCGGGCGGCCGAAGGGCGTGATGTACCACCACCGCGGCGCCTACCTGCAGGCTCTGGCGATGGTGGCGCACACCGGCCTGTCCCCGTCGGCGGTGCACCTGTGGACGCTGCCGATGTTCCACTGCAACGGCTGGTGCTTCCCGTGGGCGGTCACCGCGGCGGCGGCCACCCACGTGTGCCTGCCGAAGGTCGATCCCGAGGAGGTGTGGCGGCTGATCCGCGCGGAGGGCGTGACCCACCTCGAGGGCGCTCCCACGGTGCTGTCGATGCTCGCCTACGCCCCGCAGGCCGGGCGCCTGGACCGCACGGTGAAGGTGGCCACCGGTGGTGCGCCGCCGTCGCCCGCGATCCTGCGCCGGATGGGCGAGCTCGGCTTCGACGTCACGCACCTCTACGGGCTCACCGAGACGTTCGGCCCGGCGATGATCTGCGACTGGCGCCCGGAGTGGAACGACCTGGACCCGGCAGCGCAGGCGCGGCTGAAGGCCCGCCAGGGCGTCGGGAACATGATCGCCTGCACCGCGCGGGTGATCGCCGACGACAGCAGCGACGTGCCCGCCGACGGCGCGACGATCGGGCAGATCGCGCTGCGCGGCAACAACGTGATGCTCGGCTACTTCAAGGACCCGGACGCCACCCGGGCCGCGGCGCCGGACGGCTGGTTCCGCACCGGCGACCTGGGAGTGCTGCACCCGGACGGGTACGTGGAGCTGCGCGACCGGAGCAAGGACGTGATCATCTCCGGCGGCGAGAACATCGCCTCGGTCGAGGTGGAGCAGGTGCTCGCCGACCACCCCGCGGTGCTGGAGGCCGCCGTGATCGCGGTGCCGGACGAGAAGTGGGGCGAGGTGCCGGCGGCGTACGTGACGCTGCAGGAGGGCGCGTCGGCCACCGAGGAGGAGATCGTGGAGTTCGTCCGCGGCCGCCTGGCCCGGTTCAAGGCGCCCAAGCACGTCGTGTTCGGCGAGCTGCCCAAGACCTCCACGGGGAAGATCCAGAAGTACGTGCTGCGCGAGAAGGCGTGGGCGGGCCGGGAACGGCGCATCCAGTGAGCGGCGCGCCGTCGGCTCAGGACGCGCCCACGATCCGCAGCGCGAACTCGGTGTGCTGCCAGGCCACCTCGTTCTCCGACAGCTCGCCGTCCTCGCGGTACCAGGCCGAGACGCCCATCCCGAGGTCGAGCACGGCGTACGAGGCCAGCCGCACGGATCCGACCGAGAACCGGCCCGCGTCGACCCCCTCGCTGATGAGTGTCCGGAAGCCGAGTTCGTACTCTGCGCGCTGGGCGAGCACCGTGGCGCGGTGCGGTTCGACGAGGCTGCGGATCTCGCCGTTGCCGACGAACGCCTCGAGGCGGTGTCGGGCGTGGAAGCGCACGTGCGCGTCCACGGCGCGCGGAACCGCTCGACCGGACTGTGCACCGGTTTGACCGGATGGCGGCTAACGCGGTGTAGCTACATACGAGGACCCCGGTCAAGGGCGCCTTCGGCGTCGCTGCGCGAGCGCTTCGCGCCCCTGACTCGCGAGCCTCTGCGGCCCCTACGGCAGGCTCCGCGGGCAGGCCGGGGGCCTGCCTGACCTGGCGCGCGGCGCCACCAGGAGGCTGTCCCCCCAGGAGACGGCGGATCTCGCCCCCCGGGGCGCAGAATTGCCACCTGCGGGCCCATGATCAGAGAGCTGGCGCATTCACGGGTCGATTTCGCCCGATAATGCGCCAAAGCCCTGATCATGCCCGCGGGACCGGACTCCGGTGGCGCCGCGCGGGGGTGCGATGCCGACGAGGCGGGCGCTCTCGTCCCACAGCCGGTCGCAGCGCGCGACGTCGGTGGTGTGCGGTGCCGTGGTGACGGCCGTGCGCTCGACGCCAGCAGGCGACGCCGAAGACGGCCGACCCGAAGATCAGCGCGGGCACCCACAGCACCCGTGAGGTGGCCGGGCCGCTGTCGCCCGCGAGGCGCTCGGCCGCCTGGATCGCGCCCTGCCGTTGCCGCTCGTCGAGCAGCACCACCGCGGACGCCACCGCCGCGGCGGCCCGGCAGCCCCGGCCCTCGGCGGTCCGCTCGGCGAGCGCCGCGGACGTCCGGGACGTGCGCGGCAGCCGGAAGAACGCCGCCAGCACGGCCAGCAGCGCGACGCCGACGCTCGTGGCCAGCCAGTCCCACTCGCCCTCACCCCGAAGGTGAGGGCCACGGTCGCGGCGAGCGCCGTGCCCAGCAGTGCCGCCCGGTCGACGTCGCCGAGGGTGGACCACGGCGCGTCCGCGTCACCGGGCACCGGCCGGCCGACGCTCACGACGACGGGTCAGCTGCCGGTGCCGTACAGCTCGCCGATGATCGTCCTGGCCATCTCGGCCGCGGGGTCGCGTCCGTCCGGGGACGGGGCGAGCGACGTCCAGACCACCACCGTCGTCCTGCGTTCCGGGTCGTACCCGGCGAAGGTGTTGAACCCGGGCAGCTCGCCGGTGTGCCCGTAGAACGGCCCGAACCGGGCGAGCGCGAGGCCGTAGCCGGGCCCGTCGGGAGCCGCGGGGTCGATCGGCTGGATGCTGTTCAGCCGTGCCTCCTGCAGCGCCGGGCTGAGCAGCCCGCCGCCGACCAGTGCCTCGACGTAGCGGGCGAGGTCGTCGGTGGTGGAGATGCCCGCCCCGGCGGCCCACGCCCACGACGGGTTGGTGTTGGTGACGTCGAGCGGGGCCAGCGTGCCGTCGCGGGCGGCCTCCTGCTTCTCCGGCGACAGCACGTTCGACTCGGCGGTCTCGACGTTCGTGCCGTAGGTGTAGCCCTGCGGGTGCGGGTCGGGCAGCAATGCGGACGTCCGGGCGGGGAAGGACGACCCGGTCATGCCGAGCGGGTTGAGGATCCGACCCTGGATCTCGGTCTCGAGCGGGTTGCCGGTGACCTGCTCGACGATGCGTCCCAGCAGGGCGGTGTTGGTGTTGGAGTAGTAGAAGCCGGCGCCGGGCGGGAACTGCGGCGGCATCGCCAGGCCGATCGCGATCAGCTCGTCGGGCGAGAACACCGTCGCGGGCGCGGTGTCCATGGTGCGGCTCAGCTCGATCGAGGTCGTGTAGTTGCCGAGGCCGCTGCGCATCGTGAGCAGCTGCTCGATCGTGATGTTCTGGCCGTTCGGCACGTCCGGCCGGTAGGTCGCGACCGGATCCTCCAGCCGGAGCGCGCCCTCGTCGACGAGCTGGAGCACCACCGTGCCGGTCCAGGTCTTGGTGACGCTGCCGATGCGGATGTGGTCCTCGGCCCGCACCGGTTCGGTTCCGCGGAACGTCCGGGTGCCGATCGCGGTGGTCCAGTCCCCGAGGTCGGGGGACCGCACCTGGGCGACCAGGCCGGTCACGAGCATGTCCCGGGCGAGGCGTTCGAGCTCCGGCTGCAACGTCTCCGCGTAGGCGGGCAGGCTCGCGCCGGACGGGGGAGGTGGGGCGGGTGGCGCGGCGCACGCGGCCGTCACCAGCACGGCCGCAGCGGACAGGGCGGCGATGACGCGCGAGATCATGACCGGTCCTCCCGCGGTGCGCTCGACCTGCGGACGCTAGCGCCGCCGGCGTCCGGCGGTGTACCGGCGAACGGACGCTCTCGGCCCGGCGAACTGACGGCCACGTGGAGCCGGTGCACGTCGTCCGCGAGGCCGTGCACCCAGCCCCACACGTCCACCACCCGCAGCGCGTCGGAGGGCGCGCGCCCGTAGTCGGCGACGGGCGGGTGCGGGGAGAGCCGCGCGTGCACGGGGCCGCTCTCGTCGGGAGGTGCCGCGCCCGCGGTGGCCAGTGCGGCGGCCGTGACCTGCAGGTCGTGCGCCACCACGGTGGCCGCGTCGATCAAGGCGGCACCGACCGCGGGCCACGGCAGCGGGTCCGGTTCCGGGTAGCGGCCCCGCAGCAGGTCGGCGTCGTCGACCAGCCGGTGGCTGACCCCGAGCACCGCCAGCCAGTCGACCTCCCGGCCGACCGAGGCGGGCGCTCCCTCCGAGCGGAACTGGGCGTGCGTCGCGTCCAGCAGGGCCAGCAGCTTCGGCAGGTCCGCGCGTTGCCGCGCCGGTTCCCCGGTGAGCAGCCGCGCCGTGGCGACGACGCCGTCGGCGCCCGCCCGCAGCAGGGCCGCCGCACTGCGGCGCACCTCGCCCGCGCCGCCGCGGGGCCACACCGCCGCGCCGATGAGCGCGCCGATCAGCCCACCGAGGATGACGTCGATCATGCGGGTCTCGGCGAGGTGCCACGACGAGGGCGCGAGCTGGGCGAACACCACCGCGATCACGACCGTGAACCCGGCCTGCCCGGCCGCGGGGCCGAGCAGCGGCCCGGCCGCGAAGCCCACGATCATGATCAACGGCAGGAACCAGGCGTAGATCTCGGTGCGATCGCCCACCGCGACGAGCAGGACACCCGCGAGGACGGCGCCGACGGTCACGCCCGCGAACGCGGGGCCCAGCGCCGCGCGGCTGGCCACGAGGGACGTGCGCATCAGGGTCAGCGTCGCCAGCATCACCCAGAAGCCGTGGGTGATGTCCGGCAGCCCGGCGATGACCCGGGCCGCGGCGAGCCCCACCGCGAGCCGCACCGCGTTCTGGAAGTAGACAGAACGCGGGGTCAGGTGCACCCGCAGCCTGCGCAGCCACCGCTTCACCGGCGAGTAGTGCAGGTAGGCGAACGTGACCGGCGCGATCCCGCCCAACGGCTCGGGATCCGCGATGCCCAGGGCGGCCCGGGTGCCCACCACGACCGACCGCGTCGACTGCGCGACCATCACGGCCTCCGCGCCGACGCGCAGATGCCGCCGCGAGATGCCGTCCCGCGCGGCCAGGATCGCGGCACGCCTGCTCAGGAACCCGGCCAGCGCGGCGTCGAGCGGTGCGATCGCGGGCGCGGGCCCCGTGCCGCGCAGCGCGGGCGCGCACGCCTCGAGCGCGTCACCCGCGGCCCCGACGAGGCGGGCCACCGCGTCCCTCGCCTGCGGGCCGAGCGCGGGGTCGTCGAGCAGGGCGACGAGGTCGGTGAGCCGCGCCGTGACCGACTGGAGCGCGATCGCGGCGACGCCGAGGCTGCGGTCGCGAACGCCCGGTCCGACGGGCCGTTCGGCGCGCGGCACGGTGTCGAGCCGCAAGGCCTCGACGGCATCCAGCGCGGCGGCGACACCCGGGCCGAGCCGGGCCCGCACCTCGGCGTCGCCGGTCGATGCGGCGACGGCGGCCGCGTACCGGCCCACCGGCTCCGTCGCGCAGGCGAGGCGGTCGGCGAAACCCCGGGGTGCCGCGGCGGGCCACAGAACCCGGTCGGCCGCCGCGAGCAAAACGATCCCGATCACGACCCCGGCCAGGCGGTCCGGCAGCGAGCCCGGGTCGTAGGGCGGGAAGCAGGGGAGGATGTAGAACAGCTGCAGGCCGTTGGCCAGCCCGGCGATCCGCGGACCGCCCACCGTCGAGAACGCCACCGCGAAGCCGACGAGCAGCATCCCCGCCGCGGCGGCCCAGACGTCGACCGCGAGGACCGTGCCGAGCGTGACGAGCACCAGCCCCACCGGCAGCGCGCCGAGCAGCAACCGGGTGCGCTCGGACGGGGCCCCGTCCACGTCGGACAGGAGGCCGAGGGCGATCGTCCCGAACAGCGCGTAGAGCGCGACGACGGACTCGCCGAGCAGGTAGTGGCACAGGTAGAAGCCGACGCACGCGGCCACGGTGACGCGCGCGGCGCGGCGCAGCGCGGCGAACCGCGGGTCGTGGCGGCGCAACCACGGCCGCACCCCGGTGCTGACGGCAGGCATGGCCATCACCCCCGTCGTGGAGCGAGGCACACCACGGTGGCGCAGCGGGCGGCAGGCGTCCAGCCCCCGCTCCCCGAATGCCGGCATGGTGGCTTTGCTGGCGCATTACGCCAGTAAAGCCACCATGCTGGCGTTTCACTCTCCCGCCGCTCGGAGCTATCCCGCAGCTTCGTCCGGCATCGCGGCGGACCGTGTCAGCGCGTCCACGCAGGCCTCGGCCGGGCCCCGCAGGAGGCCGTGTGCCTCGAGGAACACCTCGTGGGCCTGTCGGCCGTTCCACCCTTCGGGGAGCAGTTCCGGCGGGAGGTCGGGATCGCGGAACGGGAACCGCCGGTAGTCGTGGATCAGCTTCATCCGCTCGACCAGGGCGTCGGCCCCCTGCAGCTCGCCCGCCCGGTAGGCCGGGAGCCGGGGACGGTAGGTCGCGAGCAGGCCGGCGTACGCCCGGTCGAGCTCGGCGAGGTCCCAGCACCGGGCCGCGACGTCGCGGTCCTCCTCGACACCCGCCGAACGGGACCGGAAGACGTCGAGCCGCACGGCGGGTTCGCCGGCGAACGCCGTGCGCACCTGGCCGGTCCGGTCGTGCGGGCTCAGCCACACCGCCGACGACAGCGGGCCGAACCCGAACCACGCCAGCTTCTTGCGCAGCTGTTCGCGCAGGCCCCGCTCGGTCTCCGGCACCGAGTAGAGGACCATGTGCCACTGGCCGTCCCAGGGCCCCTGCGCCCGGTGGAAGATCCGCTCACGCCCCTCGTCGAGGAGCGCCCACGCGGCGTCGGTCAGGGCGTACACCGTCTCGCGGCCGTCGCGGCGGCTCGAGAGCCAGCCCTCCTTGCGCAGGCGCGTCACCACGACCCGCACCGTCGACTCGGGGACGTCGAAGCAGTCCATGAGCGACACCAGGCTGCGCAGCCGCACCTCCCCACCGCGGTAGCGCAGGTAGTCGCCGAACAGGTCGAAGACCAACGATCGCGCCTTCACCCACAGCACCTCCCGCCGGCACACGCAGACGGCGCGCCGCCCCCAGTGTCACACCACTGCCGACAGGCGCCACCACCCCATAAATGTTTCATGCTCTAGACGGTCGTCGTCATCTCGTTGTAACTTGTGCGGGCCAGTCGCCATGACGGCGACGTGTGCGTCCCAACGAGGAGCGTGGTGCTCGTGTCACAGGCGACAAGCCCAGCTGCCCGACCCGGCCTCGTCGTGGTGGCCCTGTGCTTCCTGACGATCGTCTTCGACGGCTACGACCTGATCGTCTACGGCTCGGTCGTCCCGAGCCTGCTGGCGGAACCCGGCTGGAACATGGGCCCTGCGCAGGCCGGCGCGATCGGCAGCTACGCCCTCGCGGGCATGCTCCTGGGCGCCTTGGGCGCCGGTGCGGTCACCGATGCGCTGGGCCGTCGCCGGATCATGCTCGTCGGCATCACCTGGTTCTCGGTGCTGATGCTGGGCTGCGCCCTCGCGCCGACCCCCGGTGTGCTGGGCCTGCTGCGCTTCCTCGCCGGTCTCGGGCTCGGCGGCGTGATCCCCTCGGCGATCGCGCTCACGGTCGAGTACGCACCGCGGGGTCGCCGCCAGCTCTACAACGCGCTCATGTTCGCGGGGTACTCGGTGGGCGGTGTGCTCGCCGCGGTGATGGCGCTGCTGCTCGTCGTCGACCACGGCTGGCGCCCGCTGCTGGCGATCGGGGCGGCGCCGCTGGTGGTCGTGCTGCCGCTGGCGTGGCGGTTCCTGCCCGAGTCGGTCGGATACCTGCTGGCGAAGGGGCGTGACGACGAGGCGCAGGCCCTCGCCGCCCGCTACGGCCTCGACCTGCCCGCGATGCGCGCCGAGCGCAGCGCCGCCACGGGCACGGCGGGGCCGCGGGCGCTGTTCCGCCCGGGGGTCGTCGGCGCCACCCTGATGTTCGGTGCCGCGAGCTTCTGCGGGCTGCTGCTGGTCTACGGCCTCAACACCTGGTTGCCGCAGATCATGCGCCAGGCCGGCTACCCGCTCGGGTCCGCCCTGACGTTCCTTCTCGTGTTGAACCTCGGCGCGATCGTCGGCACCGTCGCCGCCTCGGTGCTCGCGGACCGGTTCGGCCCCAAGCCGGTCACCGCGGCCGCCTTCCTGCTCGCCACCGCCTGCCTGGTGGTGCTCAGCCAGCGGGTCGACACGTGGCTGCTGCTCGTGGCGGTGGCCGTGGCGGGCCTCGGCAGCGTCGGCACCCAGATCCTGGTGAACGGCTACGTCGCCGTGCACTACCCGGCCTCGGTGCGGGCCACGGCGCTCGGCTGGGCGCTGGGCGTCGGGCGCGCGGGCGCGATCGTCGGCCCGCTGTTCGGCGGCTGGGTGCTGGCGTCGGGGATCGGGTTCGAGTGGAACTTCTACGGGTTCGCCGTGCCCGCGCTCGCCGGTGCGGTGCTGATCGCCCTGGTCCCGCGCGCGGGCGGGCACACCGCACACCCCGACGACCCCGTCCCCGAGGCGCCAGGCCTCGTCCCCAGTGCACGTGAGGAGCGCCCGTGAGGCTCGCGACGATCAGGACCGCCACCGGCACGGCCGCCGTCCGGGTGGACGAGGACGGCGCGGTCGAGCTGGGCGCCGCCGACCTGGGGGAGTTCCTCGCCCGGCCGGACTGGAAGGCGACGGCGGCCGCCGTCGGCGGGGCCCGGCACACGCTGGCGGGTCTGGACTACGCACCCGTCGTCCCGCGGCCGGAGAAGATCGTCTGTGTCGGCCTGAACTACCGCACGCACATCCTGGAGATGGGCCGCGAGCTCCCGGAGCACCCGGCGCTGTTCGCGAAGTTCGCACGGGCGCTGGTCGGCGCCCACGACCCGGTCGAGCTGCCGGTGGGCTCGGAGCAGGTGGACTGGGAGGCCGAGCTCGGTGTCGTCGTCGGCGCGGAGGTCCGCTGTGCCGACCCGGAGGAGGCCGCCGCGGCGATCGCCGGCTACACGGTGGTCAACGACGTCACCGCCCGCGACTTCCAGTACCGCTCCGTGCAGTGGCTGCAGGGCAAGACCTTCGAGCGCAGCACCCCGGTCGGGCCGTGGCTGGTGACCGACGCGCGTCCGGGCGAGATCTCCTGCGAGGTCGACGGCGACGTGGTGCAGAAGGCCGACACGGGGGATCTGGTGTTCGCACCCGCCGACCTGGTCTCCTACATCTCGCAGATCATCACGCTGGTGCCCGGCGACATCATCGCCACGGGCACCCCCGGCGGGGTCGGGCACGCGCGGAAGCCTCCGCGGTACCTGGCCGAGGGGTCGGAGCTGGTCACACGGGTGGAGGGTGTGGGCGAGCTCCGGAACACGATGACGAGGGGGCGCTGAGACATGCGGATCGCCGTCGCGGGGGGTGGCCCGGGTGGGCTGTTCCTCGCCACCCTGCTCCGGCGGGCCGCGCCGTCGGTCGAGGTCACCGTGTTCGAGCGGAACCGGGCCGACGACACGTTCGGTTTCGGCGTGGTCTTCTCCGACCGCACCCTCGCCGGCATCCACGAGGCCGACCCGGTGCTGCGCCAGGCGCTCACCGAGCACGGCAGGCACTGGGACGAGATCGAGGTCCGGCTCAAGGGCGAGCGGATCCGGTGCGGTGGCAACGGCATGGCCGCGATCGTGCGGCGCACGTTGCTGGCGCTGATGCAGGCCCGCGCCCGTGACGTGGGCGCCGAGCTGCGGTTCTCGACCGAGGTCGGGCTCGACGACCTCGCGGGTTACGACCTGGTCGTCGCGGCCGACGGGACCGGCTCGAAGATCCGTGAGCGGCTGGAGGCCGATCTCGGGGTGGAGGTCGAGACCGCGACGGCGAAGTTCATCTGGTTCGGCACCGACTACCTGTTCGACGGGCTGACGTTCGTGCACGAGCGCAGCCCGGACGGGGTCTTCGCCGTGCACGGCTACCCCATCTCGGACGAGGTGTCGACCTTCATCGTGGAGACCGACGAGGCCGCGTGGCGGCGGGCCGGGCTCGACGAGTTCGACGTGACGCGCCCGCCGGGGGAGAGCGACCTGCTCTCCAAGGAGTACCTGGAGAAGCTGTTCTCCGACCAGATCGACGGGAAGCGGCTGCTGGTCAACAACTCCCGGTGGGGCAACTTCCGCACCCGCCGCACCCGGCGCTGGCACACCCTGCACCCGCGCCCCGTGGCGCTACTGGGCGACGCGGTGCACACCGCGCACTTCTCCGTCGGGTCGGGCACGAAGATGGCGATGGAGGACGCGGTCGCGCTCTCCCGCGCCCTCGCCGCGCATCCCGGCGACCTGCCTGCCGCGCTCGCGGAGTACGAGGCCGCCGCCCAGCCGTCGGTCCGGAAGATCCAGGACTCGGCGCGGCCGAGCCTGGCGTGGTGGGAGCACTTCGGGCGCTACCACGACGAGTTCGAGCCGTGGCAGTTCGCCTACCACTTCCTCTCCCGGTCGATCACGGACTCCCGACTCGCCCGGCGCGACCCGGGCTTCGTCGCCGCGAGCCACGACGGGTGGGTCTCGGCTCATTGCGCGGAGCCGCTCGAGACGCCGTTCCAACGCGGCGGCTGGTCCACGCCCGGCCGGCTGGTGACCGTGACGACCGCCGACGGCGTGCCGACCGCGGTGGCGGGCGGCCTGCGGCTCGCCACCGAGCCGCAGGCCGGTCCGTGGGGAGCACCGGTCGCCGCCCCGGCGAGCGAGGACGGCCTGCCCGGCGTGTTCGCGCGCCTCGACGAGCTCGTTGACCTGCAGCCCGTGCTCGTCGCGGTGCACGGCGGCACGGCGCTGACCCGCACGCTGGTGTGCGAGCAGGCCCGCATGCACAACCGGCTGCCCGCGCTGGTCGTCGACACCGGCGAGCGCGAGGGCCTGGCCGATCGCGCCCTGACCACGGTGCTGTCCGGCCGGGCCGATCTCGTCGGAGTCCCCGCATGAGCCGTACCGGCCTCGACGCGCTGTTCGCGCCGAAGGGGATCGCCGTCGTCGGCGCCTCCCGCAGCCCCGGCAAGCTGGGCGCCACCCTGGCCCGCTCGCTGCGCGGCTTCGCGGAGAAGGGCGGGCACCTCGCCCTGGTGAACAGCCGCGACGACACCATGTACCCCTCGGTCCGGGCGGCGGCAGGCGCCGGTCCGGTGGACCTCGCCATGGTCTGCGTCCCGGCCGCGGCGTGCGCAGGCGTGCTGGCCGAGGCCGCCGACGCGGGCGCCCGCGCCGCGGTCGTCTGCGGGGGTGGGTTCGCCGAGGCGGGCGGCCCTGGCGTCGGCCACCAGGAGGAGCTCGCGGCCGTGGTCGCCGCGACCGGGCTGCGCCTGCTCGGCCCCAACACCAGCGGCTTCCTCGCCCCCCGGGCCGGGGTCACGGCGAGCTTCGTCCCCGGCGTCGCGCAGGTCCGGCCCGGCCGGGTGGCCGTCGTCGCCGCGAGCGGTGGGGTCAACCACGCTCTGGCCTTCCTGCTCACCGAGGCCGGGCACGGCGTCAGCCTCGCGGTGGGCCTGGGCAACGCCGTCGACGTCTCCGCGCCCGACGTCCTCGGCCACCTCGCCGGTGACCCGGAGACGGCCGCGGTCGCCCTGCACGTGGAGTCCGTCGCCGACGGGCCCCGGCTCGTCGACGCCGTGCGCAGGCTGTCCGCGCGCCGGCCCGTCGTCGCCCTGGTCGTCGGCCGCCACGACATCGGCGCCTTCGCCGCCTCCCACACCGGAGCGCTGGCCACCTCCTGGCGCACCACCCGCGCGGCACTGGCCCAGGCCGGAGCGGTGCTGGTGGACGACGAGCGCGAGCTCGTCGACGCCGTCGGGGCACTCGCGGTGGCCCGGGCGCGGCCCGCCCCTGACCCCGGGGTCGGTGTGGTCACCGCGCAGGCCGGGCCGGGGCTGCTCCTGCTCGACGACCTGCGCGGCCGCCGCGCCCGCGTGCCCGAGCTCGCCGGGCCCACCCAGGAGGCGCTCGCGACCCTGCTGCCGCCGCTGACCTTCCAGCGCAACCCGGTCGACACCGGCCGCCCCGGGCCCGAGCTGGGGCGGGTCTTCCACGCGGTGGCGTCCGACCACCAGGTCGACGTCATCGCCGGGTACGCGCTGCACGAGCCCGACGCGGTCGACCTGGTCGCCGCCGTGCGTGCCGGCCGGGTGGCGGACGTGCCGGTCGTCCTCGGGGTCGGTGGCACCGGGGACGACGTCGTCCGCGCGCGCCGCGACCTGCTCGCCGCGGGCGTCGCCGTCGCGACCGATCCGCGCGGCGTCGCGGCCGGGGTCGGCGCGCTCCTCGCCGACGCCCGGGTGCGGGCCCGGGGGCCCGGGGCCGCCGCACCGCGGCGGGTGCCGACCGGCGTCGGGGGCGCGCACGACGAGGACCGGGCCAAGGGGTTGCTCGACCGGCTGGGCATCGGCACGCCGCCGCGCCGGGCATGCGGTTCGCGCGCGGAGGCGCGCGCCGCCCTCGCCGAGCTCGGCGGTCCGGTGGCGGTCAAGATCCTCGACGCCGCGGTGCTGCACAAGACCGAGGTCGGGGGCGTGCACCTCGGGATCGCCGGTCCGGCCGAGCTCGACGCGGCCCTCGACCGGCTCGACGCGATCGGCGCCACCCGCTACCTCGTCGAGCGGATGGCGCCCGCGGGCGTCGACCTGGTGCTCGGCGCCCGCCGCGACCCGGTGTTCGGGCCGATCCTGCTGCTGGGCCTCGGCGGCACCACCGCGGAGGCACTGGCCGACGTCGCGATCCGGCTCGCCCCGCTCACCCCGGAAGAGGCCGCGGAGATGCCGGCCGAGCTGGCCGGGCACGCGCTGCTCGACGGCTGGCGCGGCGGGCCCGTCCTCGACGCCGCCGAGCTCGGGCGCACCGCATCGATGCTCGGTGACCTGCTGGTCGCCAACCCCGCACTCGACGAGATCGAGGTCAACCCGCTCCGAATCACCCACGACGGCCTCGTCGCGCTCGACGCCGTCGTCCTGGCAAGGAGGCCGACCGAGGATGCCGACACCGCCCACCCCGATCAGTGACCACACCGTGCCCTGGCCCGACGACGTCGCCGCCGGCTACGTCGCCAAGGGGTACTGGGCCGGCGTGCCGCTCGGCACGTTGCTGCGGGAGGTCGCCGACAGCCACCCGGACGCCCCGGCCCTCGTCGACGCCGCCACCGGAGTTCGGCTGACCCACGGCGAGCTGGCGCAGCGCGCCGACGCCGCCGCCGCGCGGCTGCTCGACCTGGGGGTCAGCCGTGGCCACCGGATGGTGGTGCAGCTGGGCAACGGGTGGGAGTTCGTGGTGCTCACCCTCGCCTGCCTGCGCGCCGGCGTCGTCCCGGTGATGGCGCTGCCCGCGCACCGCCGCACGGAGCTCGCCTACCTCGCCCGCCACGCCGAGGCCACCGCGATCGCGGTGCCGGACCGGATGCACGACTTCGACCACCAGGCGCTGGCCCACGAGCTCGCCGACGACGTCCGCGAGGTCACCGGCGCCCCCTGGCACGTGCTGGTCGCAGGCGAGGTCGCACCGGGCGGCGTCGACCTGCGGGTGCTCTGCGGGCCCGCGGAGGACCCGGAGGCCGACCGGGCCCGGCTCGACGCCGGGGCATCCGGCAGCCGCGACGTCGCGGTCTTCCTGCTGTCGGGCGGCACCACCGGCCTGCCGAAGCTGATCGCCCGCACCCACGACGACTACGCCTACAACGCCCGCCGCAGCTCCGAGGTGGCCGGCATCGACGCCGGCACGGTCTACCTGGTGAGCCTGCCCGCCGGGCACAACTTCCCGCTGGCCTGCCCCGGCATCCTCGGCACGCTGCTCGCGGGCGGCCGGGTCGTGATGCTGCCCTCGCCCGAGCCGGTGCGGGCGTTCGCCACGATCGCGGCCGAGGGTGTCACGCACACGGCCGTGGTCCCCGCGGTCGCAAGCCGCTGGCTCGACCACGCCGCCGCGCACGGGTCCGACCAGGTCACCTCCCTGCGGGTGCTGCAGGTCGGCGGCGCGCGCCTGGCCGACGAGCTGGCCCGCCGGGTCCGCCCGGTCCTCGGCACGACCCTGCAGCAGGTTTTCGGGATGGCCGAGGGGCTGCTCAACTACACCCGCCTCGACGACCCCGAGGACGTCGTGTGCACCACCCAGGGCCGCCCGATGTGCCCGGACGACGAGGTGCGCCTGGTCGACGAGCTCGACCGGGACGTCCCCGACGGCGAGCCGGGCTCGTTGCTCACCCGCGGTCCGTACACCCCGCGCGGCTACTACAAGGCCGCCGAGCAGAACGCCCGGGCGTTCACCGAGGACGGCTGGTACCGCTCCGGCGACATCTGCCGCCGCACGCCGGAGGGCAACCTGGTCGTCGAGGGCCGCGACAAGGACATGATCAACCGGGGTGGGGAGAAGATCTCCGCCGAGGAGGTCGAGAACCTCGTCTACCAACTGCCCGCCGTCGCCCAGGTGGCCGCGGTCGCGATGCCCGACCGGGAGCTGGGCGAGCGGGTGTGCCTCTACGTCGTGCCCAGGCCCGGGGCCGCGGTGACGCTCGAGGAGATCCGCGCGGCGATGCAGTCCATCGGCGTGGCGCGCTTCAAGCTGCCGGAGCACCTGGTGCTGGTCGACGAGCTCGCCACCACGAAGGTCGGCAAGATCGACAAGAAGGCGCTGCGCAGCGACATCGCCGAGCGGCTGGCCGCGGCGTCGGCGTAAGCCGCCGCGTTGACTGAATATATAGACCGGTCTAGCTTTTCGGCATGGTCACGGCCAAGGGTGCGCAGACGAGCGCGCGACTCGTGGAGACGATGCTCGAGCTGATCCAGACCCGCGGTTACGCGGGAACCGGGCTGAACACGCTGATCGAGCAGTCGCAGGCGCCGAAGGGGTCGCTGTACTTCCACTTCCCGGAGGGCAAGGAGGAGCTGGGGGTGCGGGCCGTCGAGCTGGCGGCCGAGCAGTTCCGCGCCCTCGTGGCGGACGCGGCGTCGTCGGCGGCCACGCCCGGAGAGGTCGTCCGGCGCGTGGTCGAGGTGCTGGCCGAACTCCTCGCAAGCAGTGACTTCCGGCTCGGGTGCCCGGTCTCGGTGGTCACCCTGGAGATGGGCGCGCAGAGCGAACGCCTGCGCGAGTCCTGTGCGGGCGCGTTCGACTCGTGGATCACCCCGGTGGCCGCGTACCTCGCCGCGAACGGCAGGCCGGAGCCGGTCGCGCGGGCGCTGGCGACGGCCGCTGTCAGCGCCGTGGAGGGCGCGATGATCGTGTCACGGGCACAGCGGAGCGTGGAACCGCTGCGCCACACCGCCGACGCGCTGGTCACGTTGCTCGACGGACCGGTGTCGTGAGCAGACGCCTGCGCGTCGGCATCGCCGCGTTCGCCTGTTCTCTGCCTGTACTCGGGTTCGCGCCGGGTGCCGCGTCGGCGCAGGCCCCGCCGCCGGAGCCGGCGCCCACGATGGTCGTGCTGGACGCCTCCGGGTCGATGACGGGCGCCGATCCCGGACGCGGCACGAAGATGGACGCGGCGAAGCACGCCGTGCACGCGCTGCTGGACGCCGCCCCGGACGGTGCGCCGATCGGGCTGGCGGCCTACGGGACCGGCACCGGCAACTCCGACGCCGAGCGCGCGCAGGGGTGTCAGGACGTGACGGTGCTGCACCCGCCGAAACCGCTGGACCGCGCCGGTCTCGGGGCCGACGTCGACGGTCTGGTCGCGCGCGGCTACACGCCGATCGGGCGCTCGCTGCAGGTCGCGGCGGAGCAGCTCCCGCAGGAGGGGCCGCGCTCGATCGTCCTCGTCTCCGACGGCGTCGACACCTGTGCCCCGCCCGAGCCGTGCGACGTCGTGCGGACGCTCGCCGGCCAGGGGGTCGACCTCGTCGTGCACACCGTCGGGTTCGGGGCCGACGAGGCGGCGCGTGCCCAGCTCGCCTGCGTCGCCCAGGCCACCGGCGGCACCTACACCGACGCCCCCGACGCCGACGCGCTGCAGCGGGTGCTCCCGCGGGTCACCCGCTCGGCGATGCGGAACTACCAGCCGGCGGGCACCCCGGTGACCGGCGCAGCCACCGTCGTCGCAGCCCCGCTCACCACGCCGGGGCAGCACCTGGACACGATCGGGCAGCACGAGCAGCGGTTCTACGCCGTCGACGTCCCGGCGGGCGCCACCGCGTACGTCAGCGCCACCGTCGCCTATCCGCGGCTGGAGGGCGTCGGCATCACCGACGACTTCAACGTGCTCCAGCTGCAGACCTACGGCGGGACGGGCGAGAGCTGCAACCAGTTCGAGAGCGAGCAGACGGGCGACTCGAGCTCCGGGGAAGTGCTGACCGTCGCCACGACGTGGACGGGCGCCACCGAGCAGGACACCGGCGACGGGTGCACGGGCGGCGGTCGCTACACGTTCGGCCTCACCTGGGACGTCGTGTCCGCCGGCGTGCCGGAGCGGCTGCCGGTCGAGCTGCTCGTGGCCGTGGAACCGCCGGTCGCCGACGCCGGGCCCGCCGCCGTCCTCCCGGAGCCGGTGTTCACCGAGCGGCCGGGCCCGGCGCTGCCCGTCGCGGGGGGCGGCTCGTTCAACGTGGCCGCCGAGCTCCCCGGCTCCGGGAGCTACACCGACTCGGTGCAACGCGGGGAGTTCGTCTTCTACCGGGTGCGGCTCGACTGGGGGCAGGGGCTGGCCTACCGCGTCCGGTTCGCCGCGACCCCGGGCAACGGCCTCGACAACCTCTCACCGGTCTCCACCGCGGCGTACACGCCCACGCGGCAGGAGATCCTCTCCGACAACCTGGCCTACACCGGCGACGCGGAGGTGCTCCCCACCGACGCGGCAGCGGAGACCACCGCGCGGGTGCGCTACGCCAACCGCGAGGCGGACACGTACGAGTACCACGCCCAGAGCGTCGCGGGCGGCTACTACATCGCGGTGCACATCGGCCCGACCGAGGAGAAGCCGGGTGCCGCGGTGGCGGTGCCGATCCAGCTCGACGTGGCCGTCGTGGGCGATCCCGAGCCCGGCCCGCGCTACGCCGCCGTCGCCCCGGCGCCCGGGGAGCCGCCCTCGGCGGCAGCGCCTGCCGGCCCCGTGAGCACCCGCACCACGCTCACGCCCACCGGGTGGGCCGTACTCGCCGGTGGGGGCGTGGTGGCGGCGCTCGCGATCGCACTCGTCATACGGCGACGTCGACGTGCCGGACGCGTCTGAAAGGACTGCTGGAACCGCAGGAGGGGGGAATCGTGTCCGAAGAACCACCTGCCGGTCTGGGCTCGCCGCCGTACGACCCGCCGCTCCTGCTGCCGGACGATCCGCTGGTGCCGGCCGACTTCGGCGGCTGGTGCGCTGGGTGGTCGGGGTGTGGCGCCGCAGCTGGCGCAGGCTCCTGCCCCTCCACGCCATCACCGTGGTGGCAGGCGCGCTGTACTGGGCGGTGATCGGAACGGTCGTCCCCACTACGACGGTGTCGCGGACGTGGTGGGAACGGGCCGGGCGGGCGTCGACGACGTCACCACGTTCCTGGCCGCCGAGCTGGGTTCGGTGGTCGTCTCGCTGGTGGTGGGCGCGTTCGTCTGGAGCGCCGCGGTGTTCGTCGCGGTACAGGGTGCGGCGGGCCGCCCGGCCGGCCCGCTGCAGGGGCTGCGCTTCGCCGCCCGTCGGGCGGTGCCCCTCATGGGCTGGTGGCTGCTCGCGATGCTGCTCGTCGCGATCGGAACGATCATGCTGGTCGTGCCCGGGCTCGTCCTGACGGTGCTGTTCTACGGTTCGCTGCTCGGGGTGGTCGTCGTCGAGCGACGGGGCATCGGCCGATCGATCGAGTTGTCGATGGGCCGCTTCTGGCCGACCGCGGGCCGGCTGGTGGTCGCAGGCCTCGTCTGGCAGCTGGTCGCCGTCGCCGCCGATCGGATCGGCGGTGGGTTCACCGACGGCGTCGTCGGGGCCCTCGCGCAGGCGGGTCTGATGCTCGTGGTCGCCCAGCTGCTCACCGGCGTCGCCGTCGTGACGTACGCGGAGCTGCGCAGCCACGACGGCGGGTGCACGACCAGCACACTCGCGGAAGAACTGGGTGTCCACCGACAGCCATGAGGCGTCGACGAGGATCGGCGGCGATCCTGGTGTCGGCCTCGTGGCCGGTTCCGCCCGAGGTCTCAGGCGGCGGGGTGGTCGGTGGCGGGAGCCGTCTGCGCGGTGGCGTCGAGGTTGGCGCGCAGGGCGTCGATCTTGGCGCTGGCGTAGGCGTGCGAGTCGGACCCGAGCACCTGGCGCAGCGGGGCCTCGGCATCACTCACCACCCGCTCGATGATCGCCGCGGCACCCTTCACCGGGTCGCCGAGCTGGCTGCCCTGCAGGTTGAGGTGGTTCTCGGTCATCTCCCGGATGCCGGGGTAGGCGTCGGTGGTCTCGGCAGGCAGCGCGAGGGAGTCGCGGGTGAGGAAGTCGGTGCGGAAGTAGCCGGGCTCGACGATGGTCACCTTGACCCCGAAGTCGGCGACCTCACCGGCCAGGGCCTCGCTGATGCCCTCCAGCGCGAACTTGCCCGCGCAGTAGAGCGCCCAGCCCGGCAGGGAGACGAGCCCGAGCACCGACGAGACGTTCACGATGTGCCCGCTCTTCTGCTCGCGCAGCACCGGCACCGTGGCGCGAAGGACGTTCCACACGCCGACGACCTGCACGTCGAGCATGTCGCGCACCTCGGCGGGGCTGGTCTCCTCGACCGCGGCCAAGTAGCCGTAACCGGCGTTGTTCACCACGACGTCGAGGCCGCCGAAGCGCTCGACGGTGTGGGCGACGGCCTGCGCGACCGCGGCGTCGTCGGCCAGGTCGAGGGGCAGGGGGAGCAGCCGGGAGGTGTCGACGCGGTCGCCGAGCGCGGCCAGCAGGCGGTCGGTGGAGCGGGTGGTGGCCGCGACGTTGTCGCCGCGCCGCAGCAGCTGGGTGACCAGCTCAAGCCCCAGGCCGCGGGAGGTGCCGGTGACGAACCAGGTCGACGGGCGGTCCGACGGGAAGCTCATGGTGTCCTCATTTCGACGGGGAATCGCCTCGGCGAGGCGTGATCCCAGATTCGGCCACGGCGACGGGCCGCAGGGCCTCATCTCGGGCCCTGTGCGACCTCGGACGCGGCAACCCAGGACGCGGCAACCCAGGACGCGGCAACCTGGGACGCGGAGGTCCAGGTACGGCTCGTCGACGTCGGGGAGGATGGGATCCGTGGCAGGGACGAATCGTGAGCTCGCCGATTTCCTGCGCCGGGCCCGCAGCCAGGTCGACCCGGCGCGGGCGGGGTTGCCGCCGGACGGCCGGGTGCGCCGGGTTCCCGGGTTGCGGCGCGAGGAGGTCGCGCTGCTGGCGGGGGTGTCCACCGACTACTACGCGCGGCTGGAGCAGGGCAGGCGGATCACGCCGTCGCCCGCCGTCGTGGAGGCGATCGGCCGTGCGCTCGGGCTCGACGCGGCGGGGCGGGCGCACCTCGAGGACCTGATCGGGCTGGCGGCGGCGCCGGTCCGGCGCCGGGCCGCGGCCGTGCAGCGGGTGCGTCCCGGGCTCTACCAGCTCCTCGAAGCCCTCGACGGCGAGCCCGCGCTGGTGCTCGGGCGGCGCACCGACGTGCTGGCGGTCAACCGGATGGGTGCGGCGTTGTTCGCCGACTTCGACCGCATGCCCGTGGCGCAGCGCGACTACGCGCGCTGGATGTTCCTCGACGACCACGCGCGTGCGCTGTTCGTCGACTGGGAGGACCAGGCCCGCGCCGCGGTGGAGAGCCTGCGGTTCGAGGTCGGGCGCGACCCGCACGACCGCGCCACCGCCGCTCTCGTCGCCGAGCTGCGCGAACACAGCGCCGAGTTCGACCACTGGTGGGAGCAGCACCGGGTGCACCAGCGCACCCACGGCTCGAAGCGGCTGCGCCACCCGCTGGTCGGGGACCTGACCGTCGAGTACGAGACCCTCTCCCCGCCCGGCGATCCGGACACCACGCTGTTCATCTACACCACCGAGCCCGGTTCGCCGTCGCGGCGGGCCATGGACATCCTCGCCAGCTGGGCGGCGTCCGGTACGGGCATGGAGGCGCGCCCCGAGTCGGGTGGACGGCGTCTCCGACCAGTGAACGGTCGTCCTCCCAGGCCTCGGTGATGGCTGCGCCCTGGAAGCCGACTCCACTCGCCGGCGCGGGACCTCACCGCCCGACGGCATCGTGCACGATCTCCGCGGCCGCCGCGTTCTCGTCGCCTTCCAGCAGGGCGTCCACCACCCGCCCCCCGCGGTCGCCGAGCAGCTCGCCTGCCGCCCGCCGCTGCTCCGCGGAATCGCGGAAGAACAGCTCGGCGGGCAGGTCGGCGGTGCGGCAGGTGACGGCGTCCCCGCCGGACCCGATGGTCACCACGGCGTCCCGGTAGCCGAGGTCGTCGTCGGCGACCACCTCGACGCGCGCGGCCAGTGCCACCACGGTCTCGTCGTCACGCCGGTCGTAGTCGGCGGAGGTGAGCGTTCCGGTGGCGAGCAGTTGCGCCGTGACGAACCGGACGCTGGACAGCGCCGAGGTCAGCGTCGGGAAGGGCGGCCGGCCCAGGGTCCCGGGGAAGCCCGCGAAATGGGCGTTCATCCGCACCGTCACGGGAGCCCCGGCCACGGCCGTGCGCCCCTGCCCGTTGTGGTGGAGGTGCCGGGCGGCGAGTGCGGCCGCCATGTTGTCGCCGAGCGTCGGGAGGGCCTTCGTCCAGACGTCGAGGACGAGATCCTGGTGGGGCGGTGTCCGCAACGGCTCCGGGACGGTGCCGAGCCCGGCGATCATGCGGAGGAACCCGAAGCGGGCGTCGAGCGCGCCGGGGCCGGCGACCATCCCGGCGCGCGCGGCGAGCGCGTAGAGGAACCCGTCGCGGGCGGCTCCCGGGTTGTGGAGCCGCCAGTCCTCGCCGCCCGAGCCGACGCTGTGCAGCGATCCGCGTCCGACGAGGAGCGCTCCGCTCAGGGCGTGCAGCGTCTGCCCGGCCGTCAGGCCCGCCGCGCGGGAGGCCGCCGCGCTCGCGCCCGCCGCGGCGAAGGTCGGGCTCGGGCGGTGGCCGGCAGCCATCATCGCGAGCGGGACCTGCCCGTCCGCGCCGAGCCAGGCGGTGGTGGCGTACCCGGCGACGAGCCCGTCGAGCAGGGCACCGTACGTCGCACCGGTCTCCACGGCGGCGGCGACCGCCGAGGGCACCACGAAGCTGCCCGGGTGGCTCCACGACCGCATGTCGGTGTCGTCCTGGAACCGCGCGCACACGGCCACGGCGTTGGCCTGCACGGCGTCGGCGGCGCCGAGGCGGTTGCCGGAGGACCACGCCAGGTGCGCCCCCGACCCGGCCCCGAGCTCGCCGAACGCCGTGGCACCCGGCACCGTGTGCGCGGCGAGCGCGAGCGTGACGGCGTCGGCCAGCAGGATCCTGGCGTACCGGCGCACCGCCGGGTCGTCGTAGCGGCCGTCGGCGACGAAGTCGGCGGCGCTCGCCAACGGGTCGGTTCCGGTGGTCATGCTGTGTCCCGTCCCGGGCGGTCAGGCGACCCGCGTCGCGTCGGCGAGCGGCGAGAGGCCGGTGAACGGCTCGGCGTCGCCGAAGCGGGCGAGCCGGGCGTGGAGCGCATCGGCTGCCGCGCCGAAGCCGGCGAACGTCACGCAGTCCTCGAACTTGGCGCGCAGGTCGTCATCGCTCATCGGGGCGCGGCGGTCGCCCTGCGGGACGTCGACCCGGGCGACCTCGCGGCGGCCGTCGCGCAGCCGCACGTCGACCACGGCGTAGGCCTGTTCCCATGTCGCCGGCCCGACCGGGGGCTGCGCCGCCTCGGCGATCCGCACCCGCTCGACGAGGGCACGGGCCTCGGGACGGCGGACCGCCACGTCGGTGTAGGTGGACAGGGCCACCGCCCCGTCGAGCAGCGCGGCGGCGACCGCGTACTCACCGCTGAACTTCCCCTCCAGCCCGGTGGTGGGCCGGTGGTGGATGAGCGGGTCGAGACCGCCCGGCTCCACGGTGAGCGCGATCTCGGCGACGTCCTGGGGGCGGACGCCCCGCGCCGCCACCGCCAGCGCGGCGTCCAGGGTGCGCTGCGTGTTGTAGCAGGCCGGGTACTTCTTGACGTTGACGCCGTCGCGCAGGACGGCGGTGCCCGGCGCCGCCGGGAGGGCGGGAACGATGCGGTCGACGCGGGACCGGTCCTGCCCGTAGAGCGCGACGAAGCCCAGCGGTCCCTCGATCTGGCCGGTGTCGGCGGTGAACCCGCCGGCGGCGAGGCCGGCCGCGAGGACGCCGTCGCGGGCGGCGAGCCCGGCGTGCAGCGGCTTGGTCATGGTGCCGAAGTTCTGGCGGCTGCCGCCCGCCATCGAGGCGGCGATCCCGAGCGCCGTCGCGGCCTCTTCGGCGGTGCGGCCGAGCAGCCGGGCCACCCCGGCCGCCGCGGCGAGGACGCCCAGTGTGGCCGTGGAGTGCCAGCCGCGGGCGTAGTGCTCGCGCAGCACGAACCCCTGCGTGAGCGCCATCTCGACGTCGAAGGCCACGAGGTAGGCCTCGACCAGCTGCCGGGTGCTCACCCGGTGCGTCTCCCCGGCGGCGAGCAGGGCAGGCCACAGCACGGTGCTCGGGTGGCCGTAGAGCACGTCGACGACGTCGTCGTAGTCGAGCGCGTGCGCGGCGACGCCGTTGACCAGCGCCGCGTCGTGCGGCCGCGCGGTGGAGCCGTCGACGAGCACGGTGCTCGCGCCGGGCCCGCCGCCCACGAGATCGCGGACCACCGCCACCGCGGGGTCGTGCCGCGCACCGATCGCAACGCCGACGGTGTCGACGAGCGTGCGCCGGGCGAGCGCCACCGCCTCGGCGGGCACCGCGGACAGGTCGCTGTGGATCGCGTACTCGGCGAGCGCGCGCGTGACGGCCGGTGAGTCGCCGGACATGGGTACCTCCGGAAGGGTCAGCCCTGCGGGCGGAAGACGGACGTGACGGGCTCGCGCCACGGGCTCAGCGGCCCCGCGTAGGCCGCCGGACCCCGGCGGAAGTGCGCTGCCTCGTCGAGGGTTTCGATGAACGGCAGGTCCATCGGGTAGAGCCGATCGCCCTCCGGGAACCCGCCGGCCTTCGACACGTGGCCGTACAGCGGGTGCCCGACGATCCGCTCGGCGAGCACGACGACGTCGATCAAGCGGTCGAGGTCCACGCCGGTGCGGTAACCGAGGCCCTCGAGCAGGTGCACGACGTCCTCGGTGGGGGAGAGGGCGGCCGCGCGCCCGTTGCCGCAGTACGGGCATCCGGCCATGCCGCCGACGCTGGTGTCGAGCACCACCCGGCGGCCCGGGCCGAGGGTGGTCAGCGCGGCGTAGGCCGAGATCGGCGCCATGCCGCGGGTGTTGTGCAGGTGGAGGTGGAAGGTGGTGACCTGCTGCCAGCGGTCGACGATCGCGCGCAGGTCGGCGGCCACGAGGTGAGGCATGTTCCACCCCATCGGGTCTCCGAGGAAGACCTTCGTGACCGGGATCCCCGCCGCCGTCCAGAGCGCGTGCTGGTCCTCGAGGAAGCGCATCCGCTCCCCGGGCTCGAACCGGCCGAGCCAGTTGGAACCCCATGCCGCGTTGACGCCGATCTCCGCCTCGGTGGCCCCGTCGGCCACCGCGCGGGCCACGACGCCGTCCCACGAGGCGATCTCGGCCGCCCGGGTCCGGTTCGTGTTGCGCTGTGCGAACACGTCGCACAGGTGCAGCCGGGTGGCGGGGCGCTCGTCCTCCAGCGACAGCCGGTCCGGGATGTACGCGGCCCGGCGTTTGACGCCGCGGGCGTTGAGGGCGAGCGCGGTGTAGCGGACGCCGGGTCGCGGGGTGAACCCCTTCACGAGATCGTCGATGCGCGCCATCTGCGGCGTCCACCTCGGACTCACGAAGCTGCCCACGACGATCCGCTTCAGGCCGGTGCCGGACAGCGCGTCGAGCAGGCGGATCTTGTCGCCCACCGGGATGGCGGCGTCCTCGATCTGCAACCCTTCGCGCATCCCCTCCTCGACCAGCACGACGTCGGGGAATCCCGCCGGGCCTGCGAGCACGTCGTCCGCGCCGGTCATCGTCGGGTCTCCCCGTCGTCGAGCCAGGCGGGGCCGTGCTCGCCGAGCTGTGGGGCCGGGCGCCGCAGGCCGGGGTAGCGACCCCGGTTGCGCAGCGGCAGCCGCACGGTCCGGAAGTCCGGGACGCGCGGGTGCGGCACCGGGCCGATCGCCTCGATCGCGGTGACCTGCTCGTGCCGGACGACCTGGTCGAGCGTGTGGATCGGCGCGCACGGCACGCCGGCCGTCTCGAGCGCGGCGACCCACTCGGCACTCGTGCGGTCCGCGAGCGCCTTCGCCAGCTCCGCGAACAGCTCCTCGCGGTGCGCGACGCGGTCCGGGTTCCCGGCGAAGCGCGGGTCGGCGGGCAGGTCGGGCCGGTCGAGCACGACGCAGAGCCGCAGCCACAGCGACTGGTTCCCGGCCGCGACGACGATCCACCCGTCCGCCGTCGGGAACGCGGCGTAGGGGTAGATGCCGATCGTGCCCGAGCCCAGCCGTCCCGGCACCGTGCCGTCGGCGAAGTGGTTGCCGAGCTGGGCGGGCTGCCACATCAGGGCGGTGCCGAGCAGCGAGACCTCCAGGTGCGTCCCGGCCCCGGTGCGGTCGCGTTCGCGCAGCGCGTCGAGCACCGCGATCGCCGCCCACATGCCCGTGCCCTGGTCGAGGATGGACACCGGGATCCGCGCGGGCGGCCCGCCCTCCTCACCGGTCATGCTCATCAGGCCGCTGAACGCCTGCATGAGCGGGTCGTAGGCCGGGCGGTCCGACAGCGGGCCACCCGAGCCGTAGCCGGTGATGTCGCAGTAGACCAGCCGCGGGTTGCGCCGGGCGGTATCGGCGTACCCGAAGCCGGCGCGCGCCAGCGCCCCGGGCCGCAGGTTCTGCACGAGCACGTCGGCCGTGTCGACGAGCCTGCCGAAGGTCGCCGCGTCCGCCGGGTCCTTCAGGTCGAGCGCGACGCTGCGCTTGTTGCGGTTCAGCGCGGTGAAGTGCGGGCTCTCGCCGTTCCAGAACGGCGGGCCCCAGTGCCGGGTGTCGTCGCCGGACCCCGGCCGTTCCACCTTGAGCACGTCGGCGCCCAGGTCGCCGAGCACGAGCGTGGCGAACGGGCCGGCCACGCTCGTGGTGACGTCGAGGACCCGGATCCCCGTGAGCGAACCGGCCATCAGCCGAACACCCCCTTCTCGAGCACCTCGGCGTCGTGGCTGGGGACGACGGTGGCTCCGAGCCGCTCGATCGTCGCGAAGCTGCGCATGTAGGCGGCGAGGTCGACGAACGACCCCGACGGGATGTGCGACAGGCGCTCGTCGCCGTCCCAGTTGGCGTGGGTGTCGACCGTGTCCCCGGCGAGCAGGTGGGGGCCGGCGCCGGTCTCCACCAGCACGCCCTGCGACCCGGGGGTGTGCCCGGGCAGGGCGACGACACCCACCCCCGGTGCGAGCCGCGCGTCGCCATCGACGGTGCGGAAGCGGTTCAGCACCGGCGCCCACGGCGGGGCGATGGCGTCGGTGTTCTCGAACGCCACGCGCGACGGCTCGAGCGGGTCGACCGCGTAGGACAGCTCGGCCTTCTGCACCACGAACCGGGCGTTCGGGAACAGGTGGTTGTTGCCGCAGTGGTCCCAGTGCAGGTGGGTGTGGACGACGAGGCGGACGTCGGCGGGGTCGACCCCGATCCCGGCCAGGGTCGCCGCGGGGTCCTCGGCCGCGGGGCGCACGAAGTCGTACCCGTGGTGCTCGCGGACGAGGTCCGGCTCCGGGGTGCCGCTGTCGACGACGATCGGGAACTCCCCGCCCGTGATCACGAACATGATCATCGGGGTGTCGTGGAAGTCGCCGAAGCCGCGCAGGTAGCGCACGGCGGCGACCGGGAAGTTGCGGATCGTGCCCGCGGGGAGCGCGTGGATGCGCAGGCTCATCGGGTGCTCCTCGTCAGTGTTCGTCAGCGTTCGTCACGATTTGTCGTCACCGCCGTCGGCGACCAGCACCGCTCCGTTGACGAAGCTCGACCGGTCCGAGGCGGCGTAGACGATCAGGTCGGCCAGCTCCTGCGCGGTGCCCCACGCCCCGTCCGGGCGGGCGATGCCGGGAGCCCACGACCGCAACTGGGCGTCGACGTCGCCGGCCGTGGCCCCCGCGCCCAGCTCGGCCTGCCACTTCGCGAGCCGCTCCTCCGTGCGGACGTATCCCGGCACGACGGCGTTGACCCGGATCCCGCGCTCGCCGAACTCGCTCGCGAGGATCTTGGTGAGGCGGTTCTCCGCGGCCTTCGACGGTCCGGTGCAGGACGAGCGGAACGGCGGCGTGGTCACCCGGATGCCGGTCTCCCCGGTGACGTTGACGATCACGCCGCCGCCCTGGACGAGCATCACCGGCACGACCCGCTGGGCGAGCCGGAACTGCGCGAAGAAGTTCACCGTCGTGCCGTACACCAGCTCCTCGTCGGTGACCTCGAGGAACGGCTTGTAGATCCCGTCGCCTGCGTTGTTCACCAGCACGTCGATGCGCCCGTGCAGGTCGAGCGCCGTCCGGACGAGCCGGTCGAGCGCGGCCGGGTCGCAGATGCCGACCGGCGTCCAGTCCACGTGCACCCCGGTCGAGGCGGTCACCGACCGCGCGGCGGCCTCCAGCACATCGGGCCGGCGCGCCGCGATGAGGACGCGCGCGCCCTCCTCGGCGAACGTGCGCGCCGCGGCGAGCCCGATCCCGCTGCTGCCGCCGGTGACGACGACGGACTTGTCCTTCAGGTTCAGATCCACGACGGAGCCTCTTCTTCGGTGCGGGTTCTGCGGTGCGGTCTCAGTACGACTTGGGCATGCCGAGCACCTGGTGCCCGATGTAGGCGAGGACGAGGTTGTTGTTGATCGGGGCCACGACCGGCAGGCGCGCCTCCCGGAACTTGCGCTCGATCCCGTACTCCTCGGCCAGGCCGAACCCGCCGAAGGTGTCCATCGCGGCGTTCGCCGCCGCCCAGCTCGCCTTCGAGGCGAGCAGCTTGGCGGCGTTCGCCTCGAACCCCGGCTGGCCCCCGGCGTCGAACTTCGCCGCGGCCTGCCAGCGCATGAGGCTCGCCGCCGACAGGTCGGCGTAGGCCTGGGCGAGGGGGAACTGCACGCCCTGGTTCTGGCCGATCGGCCGGCCGAACACGACCCGCTCGCGCGAGTAGCGCACAGCCTGGTCGACGAACCAGAACCCGTCACCGAGGACCTCGGAGGCGACCAGGATCCGTTCGGCGTTCAGGCCCGAGAGGATGTAACGGAACCCGCGGCCCTCCTCACCGACCAGGTTCTCGGCCGGGACCCGCAGATCGGAGAAGAAGACCTCGTTGGTCTCGTGCGCGGTCATCGTGCGGATCGGCCGCACCGCGATCGCGTCGCCCGCCTCGCGCAGGTCGACGAGCAGGATCGACATGCCGTCGGACTTCTTCTCTACTTCGTCGTAGGGCGTCGTGCGGACCAGGAGCAGCAGGTAGTCCGAGTGCTGGAAGCGGGAGGTCCAGATCTTCGCGCCGTTGACGACGTAGTGGTCGCCATCGCGGCGGGCGAAGGTGCGGATCCGGGTGGTGTCGGAGCCGGCGTCGGGCTCGGTCACGCCGAACGCCTGCAGCCGGATCCGGTTCGCGGCGATGTCCGGGAGCAGCCGCTTCTTCTGCTCCTCGGAGCCGTGCCGCAGGATCGTGCCCATCGTGTACATCTGCGCGTGGGCGGGCACGCCGGTGCCGCCGGACCGGTTGATCGTCTCGAGCACGATCGCCGCGTCGGTGAGGGTGCCCCCGCCGCCGCCGTACTCCTCGGGGATCAGCACCGACAGCCACCCGGCCTCGCCGAGCGCGGTGACGAACTCCTCCGGGTACTCGAGGTTCGCGTCGCGTTCCCGCCAGTACTCCAGCGGGAAGCGGGCGCACAGGTCCGCGACCGCGGCCTGGATCGCGAGCTGGTCGTCGTTGAGGTCGAACACGGGTGGGTTCCTCCGGGGTCGTGGGGTCCGGGCGGCTCAGCGGCCCCGCCAGCGGGGCGGTCGCTTCTCCAGGAAGGCGCGAATGCCCTCGGCCCGGTCTTCGGAGAGGTACGGGTTCGGGCCGACGTTGAGCCGCAGCGCGCTGGACACCGGGAGCTCCCAGCCCTTCGTGACCATCTCCTTGTAGCGGCGCAGCGTCAGCGGGGCGTTGGCGACGATCGCGTCCACGTACGCCGCACTCACGGCGGCCAGGTCCGCCTTGTCGACCACGCGGTTCAGCAGGCCCCACTCCAGCGCGGTCGGTGCGCTGATCGGCTCGCCGAGGTAGAGCATCTCCAGCGCCCGGGCGCGGGGGATGAGGCGGGGGAGCAGCACGGTGGCGAAGTTGGCGCCCATGCCACGCTTGGCCTCGGGCATCCCGATGAACGCGTGGCTCGCGGCGATGCGCACGTCGCACGCGAGCGCCAGCTCGCAGCCGCCCGCCACGGCCGGGCCGTTCAGCACGGCGATCGTCGGCTTCGGGGTCTCGGCCACGGCCTCGTAGACGTTGCGCTCCGGGCCGGTCATCGGGACCGGGATCGGCCGGCCCTGCCGGGCCATCTCGTCGAACTCCTTGAGGTCCGCGCCCGCGCAGAACGCGGCATCCCCGGCACCGGTCAGGACCACCGCCCACACGTCGTCGTCGAGCGCGGCGTCGCTGAAGCACTCGACGAGTCGCCTGCTCACCGCGAGGGACAGGGAGTTGCGCCGCTCCGGGCGGTTGATCGTCACCCGGGCCACGTGCCCGGAGACCTCGTAGCGGACCTCGTCCTCGACGCGGGCGGTCATCGCAGGTCGTTCCCCTTCGTCTCGGGCGACAGCAGCGCGGTGACCAGCCCGACCAGGGCGAGGACGACCGTGTAGAGCCCGAAGACCCACTCCAGGTCGCGGCTGGAGAGCCAGGTGAGCAGGTAGGGAGCGCTGCCGCCCAGCAGGGCGACGGTCAACGAGGAGCCGATCCCGACGCCGCTCGCCCGCACCTCGGTGGGGAAGAGCTCCGCGAAGTAGGCGGGCATGTTGCCGTTGAAGGCGCCCATCAGCACCAGGGCGACCGTCATCAACAGGCCCATCCGCACGGCCGAGTCGTTCAGCAGGGCGAGCAGCGGGAAGGCGATCACGGCCATGGCCGCGCCGTAGAACACGTACACCGGGCGGCGGCCGACGCGGTCGGAGAGCAGGCCCCAGAGCGGGAGCGTGGCCATGAACACGAGGTTCGCGACGACCGTCGCCCACAGCGCATGAGTCGGGTCGACCCCGCGGGTGCTGATCGCGAACCCGGAGATCCCGACCGCCCAGACGTAGTAGACGACGGTGATCCCCGCGGTGAGCCCGATGGTCCGCAGCAGGCTCGCCCGGTTCCGCGACAGGTCGGCTGCCAGCTGCCGGAGGGTCGTCGGAGTCGCGTCGGTGGCGCGGAAGGCGGCCGTCTCCTCGAGGCTGCGCCGCAGGTAGAGCCCGACGACGCCGAGCAGGCCGCCGATCAGGAAGGGGATGCGCCACGCCCATTCCCGCAGCTCGTCGGCACCGAAGATCGTCGCGGCGGCCGCCCCGACGAGCGAGGCCCCCAGTACGCCCGCGGTGACCGAGACGTAGACCGTCGTGGACCAGAGGCCGCGCCGCTCGCGCGGGGCGATCTCGGCGACGTAGGTGTACGAGGCGGCGATCTCGCCGCCGTGCGCGAGGCCCTGCACCAGCCGCGCCACCACCAGCAGGACGCCCGCCCAGGCCCCGATCGCGGCGTGGGTCGGGGCGAGGCCGATCAGCAGGCTCCCGCCGGCCATCATCATCATCGACGTCGTCATCGCGAAGCGCCTGCCGCGGCGGTCCGCGACCCAGCCGAACAGGAACCCGCCCAGCGGGCGCATGAGGAACCCGACGGCGAAGATCGCCAGCGTCGACAGGATCGCGCCGAACGCGCCGTCGTCGACGAAGAACTGGGCGGCGAAGAACGTCGCGAAGATCGCGTAGACGCTCCAGTCGAACCACTCGAGCATGTTCCCGACGCCTGCGCCGGCGAGGATGCGCGCGGTGCCGGGGCCCGGCCGGTCCCGTTCGGCGGCAGGACTGTCGACGGTGGCCACCGGGAGTGGCTGGGGATCGGACATCGAGGCGACTCCACGGTGAGACGGACCGGCGGGGGCCGGAGCGCGCACGGCGTCCCGACGTCCGCGACTCTCGCCGCCGGACCCTGGCCCGGGACACCCGGAGAACACCTAAGCCACCACGTACACCGTGGCCACGGCCCCGGAGCCGCCCCACGCCGTTGTTGACCGGCCCCTGCGCGCCGGATAGCGTCGCGACGCCATGAGCGCGCCACGGTCGCCGCGACGGGACGGTTTCCTCCCTGCCGAGCTGACCGGTTTCGTGGGGCGTCGACAGGAGCTCACCGCGCTCAAGCGCCTGCTCGGCACCGCACGGCTCGTCACGATCATCGGGCCGGGTGGGGTGGGGAAGACCCGGCTGGCCGTTCACGCGGCCACCGAGCTGCGGAGGCGGTTCAGCGGCGGGGCCTGGCTGATCGAGCTGGCGGAGGTGTCGCACCCCGCGCACGTGGCGCAGGTGATCGCAGCGGGTCTGGGGATGCGCGACCAGTCCGACCGGGACCCGGTGGACGTCCTCGCGGAGTACCTGCGGCAGCGGCGGCTCCTGCTCGTCCTTGACAACTGCGAGCACCTGGCCACCGCCGTGTCCGAGCTGCTCTACCCGCTGCTGCGCCGAGCCCCGGACCTCCAGGTGATCGCGACGAGCCGGCAGGCGCTCGGGGTCACCGGCGAGCACCTGTTCCCGCTCGACCCGCTGGCCGTCCCCCCGGCGGAGCCTGCACCGTCCCTCGGCGAGCTGTTGGGCTTCGAGTCGGTCCAGCTGTTCCAGGAACGCAGCCGGGCGGTGGCGCCCGCGTTCGCCGTCACGGAGGACAACCGGCGCGTGGTGGCCCAGCTGTGCGCGCGGCTGGAGGGCCTGCCGCTGGCCATCGAGCTGGCGGCCGCGCGCATGCGTTCGCTGACCGTCGCCCAGATCGCGGCCCGGCTGGACGACATGGCGGGCCTGCTCGCAGGCGGGAACGAGGGCGGGCAGCCCCGGCAGCGGGCGCTCTCCGCGCTGATGGGATGGAGCTTCGAGCTCTGCACGCCTGCCGAACGCCTGGCGTGGATCCGGACGTCGGTCTTCGCGGGCACCTTCGATCTCGAGGCGGCGACGGCGGTGTGCGGGCTGCCGAACCCGGACGACGCCGGCGTGCTCGACGCACTGGCCGGGCTCGTCGACAAGTCGATCCTGACCCGCGTCGGCGACTCGGCGCCCCGGTACCGCTTCCTCGAGCCGATCCGGCAGTTCGGTCGTGCCCGGCTCGCGGAGTCCGGGGACGAGCACGCGACGCGGGAGCGGCACTGCGCCTACTTCCGCGATCTCGTCGGGCGTGCCGACGCGGAATGTTTCGGGCCCGCGCAGCTCGACTGGCTCGTCCGGCTGCAGCAGGTGAACGCCGACGTGCGCGCCGCGCTGGAGTTCTCGCTGCAGAACGACGGGGTGGACGCGGCAGCGATCGCCGGCGCGCTGCGGGTCTACTGGCACTCCAGCGGCTCGCTGAGCGAGGGGCGGCGGTGGCTGGGCACGGTCCTGCGCGTCTACGCCGAACCCGACCGGCGGCGTGGCCTGGCGCTGTGGACCGACGGATGGCTCGCGCTCATGCAGGGGCGGGTCGAGGCCGCGCTGCCGGCGTTGCGGGAAGGCAGGGAGCTGGCCGAGTCGCGCGCCGACGCCGACCTCCGCGACGACATGGCGCTGGCCTTCGGGGTGGCCGAGATGCACACGGGCGACCTCGTCGCGGCCCGGGACACGCTGTCGGCCGCCTACCGGGGCTTCCGGGCCCGCGGCGACCACGTCGGCACGGCGATCGCGCTCGTGCAGCTCGCGCTGCTGGAGTGCGTCGGTGGCGACGCCGATGCGGCCGCGGCCCACGGCGCGGAGTGCGTCCGGCTGAGCGAACGCCACGGCGAGTCCTGGTACCGCGCGCACGGGCACTGGGTGCTGGCCGTCGCCTGGTGGCGCTCCGGGCGGGCGGAGGAGGCGATCGAGGAGCTGCGCGCCAGCATCCACCTGATGCGGCAGTTCGGCGAGCGCCTCGTCATGGCGCGCTCGTTCGAGGTGCTCGGCTGGATCGCCGCCGATCAGGGCGATCCGGACCGGGCCGTGCGGCTGCTCGGGATGGCCGACCGGCTGTGGTCCGACACCCACGCCACCCTCTCGGCGTTCGGCCGGCTCTCCACGTTCCACGACCGCTGCATCGCCGATCTGGAGCGCCGGATGGGTGCCGAGGCGCTCCAGCGGGGGATGACGGCAGCCGCGGGCATCCCGCTGGACGCCGCGATCGCCTACGCCCTCGGCGAGCCGGAGCCGCGCGCGCGGCCTGCGGTCGAGGGCCATCGGACGTCGGCGTCGTCCGAGCTCACGCGCCGCGAGTGGGAGGTGGCGGGCCTGCTGGCCGACGGGAAGGCGAACCGCCAGATCGCGGCGCAGCTGGTGATCTCGTTGCGCACGGTCGAGGCGCACGTCGAGCACATCCTGAACAAGCTCGGGTTCCGCTCCCGGGCGCAGGTCGCGTCCTGGTACGTGGCGCAGGTGGACCAGCGCGAGCGCGACGGTGCGGTGGCGGTGGTGCGGGTGCGGCGGGTCTGACGGCCGCGTGCGGCCGGGGCGGTGACCGGTCGGCCGGTCACCGCGGGCCGAGGGTGTGCCCGGGCGGTCGGAGCGCGCGCGAGATCCCCAGCGCGGCGGTGCGGACGGCGGCAGCGAGCCGCTGGGTGTTCAGGCGGTGGGACCAGCCGGTGATGGAGACGGCGGCGACGGCGTGCCCGTCGATGCCGAGCACGGGTGCGGCGACGCAGGCGATCCCGGCCGCGGACTCCTCGTGCTCCTCGGCGATGCCGCGACGGCGGACCGTGTCGAGCTCGGCGTGCAGGAGGCCCGGAGCGATCACCGTGCGGGGGGTGCGGCGCCGCAGGCCCGCGGCGACGACGGCGGCGAGCCGCTCCGGCGGGCTGAAGGCGAGCAGCGCCTTGCCGACGCCGGTGCAGTAGGCGGGCATGCGGCCGCCGAGCCGGGACGGGATGTCGGGGCTGCCGCTGACGGTGAGCTTCTGGACGTAGACGACGTCGGTGCCGTCGGGCACGGCGAGGTGGACGGTTTCGCGCGTGGCTTCGAACAGGTCGGCGAGGAACGGTGCGCCGACGTCCAGGAGGTCGCGCTGGCGGGGCACGAGCTGGCCGAGCTCGAACAGTCGCAGGCCCAGGCGCAGCGCCCCGTTCGGCGTGCGTTCCACGGCGCCCCACTCCGCGAGCTCACCGAGGAGCCGGTGTGCGGTGGGCTTGGCGATGCCGGTGCGGCGGGCGAGCTCGGCGAGCGTGAGCTCGCCGTCACCGGGGCGGAACGCGGTGAGCAGCGTGAACGCCCGGCCCAGCATCGAGACCGCGGCACCGTTCCGCTCTACGGAATGCACGGCTCCATCCTGCTGGCGTGGCGGTGCGAGAGTCCAGCCATGACGAAGGTGGCGATAATCGGGTCGGGCAACATCGGCTCCGACCTGATGCTCAAGGTGATCCGGCTGTCGGACACGTTGGAGATGGCCGCGATGGTCGGCATCGACCCCGCGTCCGACGGGCTGGCCAGGGCGCACCGGCTCGGGATCCCGACCACCGCCGAGGGCGTCGACGGGCTGATCGGGCTGCCGGGGTTCGGCGAGATCGACATCGTCTTCGACGCGACCTCGGCCAAGGCCCATCTCGCCAACGCCGCGCTGCTGGAGCCGCACGGCAAGACCCTCGTCGATCTCACCCCCGCGGCGATCGGGCCGTTCGTGGTGCCCGCGGTGAACCTCGGGGAGCACACCGCGGCGCGCAACGTCAACATGGTCACGTGCGGTGGCCAGGCCACGATCCCCGTGGTCGCCGCGGTATCGCAGGTCTCGCGCGTCCGGTACGCCGAGATCGTGGCCTCGATCGCGTCGGTGTCGGCCGGCCCGGGCACCCGGGCCAACATCGACGAGTTCACCGAGACGACGTCGAAGGCCATCGAGGTGGTCGGTGGGGCGGACCACGGCAAGGCGATCATCGTGCTGAACCCGGCCGATCCGCCGATGATCATGCGCGACACCGTGCTGTGCCTGGTGGAGGGGGGCGAGCCGGACGCCATCCGCGGCAGCGTCGAGGCGATGGTCGCCGAGGTGGCCCGCTACGTGCCCGGCTACCGGCTCAAGCAGGCCGTGCAGATCGTCCCGGTCCCGGCGGACGAGCCGCTGGACACGCTGATCGGTGCGGGGGCGCCGCGGCCGGCGTGGCAGGTCACGGTGTTCCTCGAGGTCGAGGGAGCTGCGCACTACCTGCCCGCCTACGCCGGGAACCTCGACATCATGACCTCGGCCGCGCTGCGCACGGGCGAACTGCTCGCCGCCCGGACCGTGGAGGCCGCGCTGTGACCCGCCTGTACATCCAGGACGTGACGCTGCGGGACGGGATGCACGCCATCCGCCACCGCCTGCACCCCGACCGGGTGCGCACGATCGCCGCGGCGCTCGACGCGGCGGGGGTGGACGCGATCGAGGTCTCGCACGGCGACGGCCTGGCCGGCGCCAGCCTGACCTACGGGCCGGGCAGCAACACCGACGGGGAGTGGATCGCCGCGGCCGCCGAGGTGGTGCGGCACGCGCGCCTGACCACGCTGCTGATTCCCGGCATCGGCACGGTCGCCGACCTGCGCCGGGCGTACGAGCTGGGGGTGCGGTCGGTCCGGATCGCCACGCACTGCACCGAGGCCGACATCGCCGCCCAGCACATCGCCACGGCCCGCGCGCTGGACATGGACGTCGCCGGGTTCCTGATGCTGTCGCACATGGCTCCCGCCGCGGAGCTGGCGAAGCAGGCGCGGCGGATGGAGGAGGCCGGGGCACACTGCGTGTACGTCACCGACTCCGGGGGCCGGCTCACCATGAACGACGTGCGGGACCGGGTGCGCGCCTACCGCGACGTGCTCGACCCCGGCACGGAGATCGGCATCCACGCCCACGAGAACCTGTCGCTGTCGGTCGCGAACTCCGTGGTGGCCGTGGAGGACGGCGTCACCCGCGTCGACGCCTCGCTCGCCGGCCAGGGTGCCGGCGCAGGCAACTGCCCGATCGAGGCCTTCGTCGCGGTCGCGAACCTGCACGGCTGGGCGCACGGCTGCGACCTGTTCGCCCTGCAGGACGCCGCAGACGATCTCGTCCGCCCGCTGCAGGACCGGCCCGTCCGCGTCGACCGCGAGACGCTGACGCTCGGCTACGCCGGCGCCTACTCCAGCTTCCTGCGCCACGCGGAACGCGCCGCGGACCGGTACGGCCTGGACACCCGCGACATCCTCCTGGAGGTGGGCCGACGCCGCCTGGTCGGCGGTCAGGAGGACATGATCGTCGACATCGCGCTGGATCTCGCGAACACCTGAGGGGATCCGGCTCCGTCAAGGGCGAGCGAAGATCGATTCGTCGACCCGTTTCCCGGTCGCCTTCTCGACGGCGTCGAAGATGAGCTTGTCCTCCGGGATCCCGGACCGCCTCGCGCCGTCCTCCAGCACCGAGTTCACGAAGCGCTGCAGCGCCACGACGTCGACGAGCCATGCGCCATCGACGTGGACGAGCTCGAAGTCGAACGGGGTGGGGGTGCCGTCGGCGACGATCTGGATGTACGCGCGGTCGCCCTCGATGCGCACGGCGCCGAGCGCGTCGTCGGACGGGGGTGCGGTGGAGCTGAGCCTGGGCGTTTCGACCCCCGCGCTGAACAGCTGCCGTCCGTCCATCGCGGCGAGTTCGGCGGTCGGGAACTGGATGCGCAACGCCGCGATGCTGATCCGGTCGAACATCGACAGGGTGCCGATCTCCTCCGGCCCGCCGGTGCCGGCGACTCCGGCGAGCCACTCGTTGTACGCGATGGTGCTGTCGGGCACCAACGCGAGCGCTGCGGGCGCGTCCCGATCCTCCAGCGCTTCCCGGTAGGCGCCGAATGCGGCGCACACCGCCGTTCGCTCGTCCTGCTGGTCCGGCGCCGAGGGCGCTGTGGCGGCCAGCAGTTCGGAACAGCCGGCGGTCTCGTCCTGACCGCGCGCGCAGCCGCCGGCGATGATGACCATGACGAGCGCTGTCGCCGCGATGCCTGCCGAACGTCGTGAGTGGACCATGTCTGCCTCCCCCTGTAGACAAGGGACGACCCGGCTCCCGGTGCCACGGTTGGGGCGGCTCGGCGCCCGGCCGGCCTACCGCACCGCCCGACGAACGGGGAGGCACACGATGGCGCTCGAGGCGGTCGACCGGACACTGTCGATCACCCAGCTCGAAGGCGATGACTGGGGTGACGCACCACCGGGCGCGGCGCACCTCGTCACCACGGTGCACCGCCTGCGCCACAAGCCGCTCGAGGCGCTCGATGCGGGCGACTACTGGGTGGCGCACCCCGCGCAGCGCTCCGAGGTCGAGCGGATCCTCGACGTCGTCGACCCGGACGACGCCGGGATCCGCGCCGAGATCACGTCCTTCCGGAACACCGCACCGTGAGGAGAAGCAGATGGCGCGCGTGGTCGTGCTCGGAGCGGGACTGACCGGACTGGCCGCAGCCCTGGTGCTCGCCCGCGACGGGCACGAAGTGACGGTGCTGGAGCGGGACCCCGCTGATCCGGTGGGTGGGGCCGAGGATCTGTGGGAGCACTGGCAGCGGCCCGGGGTCAGCCAGTTCCGCCTCGGCCACATGATGATGGGCCGGTGGCGTCGTCTGGCGGAGCGGGAGCTCCCGGACGTGCTGGCCGAGGTGGAGCGGCTGGGCGGGCAGGTGATCGGCCCGATGGACGTGCTGCCCCCGTCGTTCACCGGAGGGCCACGACCCGGCGACGAGGACCTGCGCACCGTGCAGGCGCGGCGCCCGGTGCTCGAAGGGGCGATGGTGGCGGTGGCCGCCCGTACCCCCGGGCTGGTCGTCCGTCGTGGCGTCAAGGCGGAATCGCTGCTCCGAGGGGCGGCCACCGACGGGGTGCCGCACGTCGCCGGGGTGCGCGCCGGCCGTGACGGCGAAATCCGGGCGGACCTGGTCGTCGACGCGATGGGACGCCGCTCACCGCTCGCCGACATGCTGAGCGCCATCGGCGCCCGACGGCCGGTCGAGGAGCGGGACCAGCTCGGGTTCGTCTACTACGCCAGGCACCTCCGGCTGATCCACGACGACGTCCCGCAGATTGTGCCCGCCATCATCGATTGCGAGGGTATGTCGGTGCTCGTGCTCCCCGCCGACGCCAGGACGTACAGCGCGCTGTTCAGCTGCGCAGCCGACGACCGAGCGCTGCGCCCGCTGCGGGACGAGCAGGTGTGGGAGCGGGTGCTCGCGCTGTTCCCCAACCTCGCGCAGGCACGTGCGGTGTCGGAACCGATCACACCCGTGCAGGTCATGCCCGGCGCCGAGGACCGGATCCTCAGGTTCGTCGACGGCGCCACGCCGATCGCCACCGGCGTCGTCGCGGTGGGTGACGCCGCCATGCGGACGAACCCGTCGCTCGGCCGGGGAACGTCGATCGGCCTCACGCAGGTGTGCGTGCTGCGGGACGTCCTGCGCGAGGTGGGCCCCGGGCGTCCCGAGCGGCTCGTCACGCGGTTCGCCGAGGCGTGTGAGGAGACGGTCGTGCCCCTCTACCGCAGGACACTCGCCCAGGACCGGTCCCGGATGGCCGAGATCCAGGCCGACATCGCCGGCACACCCCACCCACCGGCTGGTCCGGACTGGTCGGTCACGCGAGCGCTCGCGGCGCTCTCGAGGACGGACCCGAGCATCCTGCGTGCGTACGCGCGGATGTTCAACCACATCCTGGAACCGAGAACCGCCTTGGACGAGCCCGGCGTGCGAGCCACGTACGACGAGCTCGCCCCGACCCTGCCCCGCTACGCCGGGACCCCGACGCGGGCGCAGGTCCTCGCCGCGATCGACGACGGTGGTGGCGGCTGATCCGATGATCACTGCTCCGGCGCAAAACCCGACGGAATGCGTCGGAAGACGCGCCAGACCGGCGATCAAGACCTGGTGTTGGGCCGCCAGGGGTCGTCGAGGAGGGCTCCGCTCGCTCAACGAGGCGATCCGGATGACATGATCGACCGCCGGGATGGGGGACGGAAGGGCGGTTGGTGGAGCACGCGTTCCAAGTAGACCTGCGGGGGGTCGTCGACCTCCTCAGCCGCCACCTCTACACCGGTCCCCGCGTCTACGTGCGGGAGCTGCTGCAGAACGCCGTCGACGCCATCGCCGCCCGTCGGCTGGTCGAACCGGATGCCCCGGCGGCGGTCGACGTCGTCGCGGGCGAGGTGCTGGAGGTGCACGACAGCGGGATCGGGCTCACCGAGGACGAGGTGCACGAGCTGCTCGCGACGATCGGGCGCAGCTCCAAGCGCGACGACTTCGGGTTCGCCAGGCACGAGTTCCTCGGCCAGTTCGGCATCGGGTTGCTGTCCTGCTTCCTGGTGGCAGACCAGGTGCGGGTCACCACCCGGTCGGCGCGGGGCGGGCAGACCGTCGTGTGGACGGGGTTCGCCGACGGCCGCTACACGGTGACGTCCGCGGACGGTGAGCGCGCCCGGCGCGGCACGACGGTGACCCTGGCTCCGCGCCGCGGGATGGAGCACTGGCTGGGCGCGCAGGTCGTCACCGAACTCGCCACCGCGTTCGGAAGCCTGCTGCCGGTGCCGGTCACCGTGAACGGGCGGGCGGTGAACGAGGACGAGCCGCCGTGGCAGCGTCGGTACGGGACCTCGCACGACCGGACCGCCGCGTTGAGCGCCTACGGGGAGAGCCTGTTCGGGTTCACCCCGTTCGACGTGATCGACCTGCGGGTTCCTGCAGCGGGCCTGTCAGGGGTGGCGTTCGTGCTGCCGATGGCCGCCAACCCGGCGGAGCGGGGCGGGCACCGGGTGTACCTGCGCAGGATGCTGCTCGCCGAGGACGTGCCGGACCTCCTGCCGGAGTGGGCGTTCTTCGTGCGGTGCGTGGTCGACACCAGCGAGCTGCGGCCCACCGCCGGCCGGGAGGCGCTCTACGCCGACGACCTGCTCGCCGACACCCGCGAGGCCATCGGCGCGCAGCTGCGGGACTGGCTGGTGGCGATGTCGGGCACGCAGCCGCGGCGGTTGCAGCGGTTCCTGCAGGTGCACCACCTCGGGGTGAAGGCGCTGGCCGTGCACGACGACGCGATGCTGCGTGTGGTCGACCGCTGGTGGCCGATGGAGACCAACCTCGGACCGCGGACCCTCGCCGAGTTCCGCCGGACGCATCCGACGGTCCGCTACACCGCGACCGCCGCCGAGTTCCGCGAGCTCGCCGCGGTGGCCGCCGCCCAGGGCATCGGGCTGGTCAACGGCGGCTACACCTACGACATCGAGATCATGAAACGGGTGCCGGAGCTGGACCCGGCGGTACAGGTGCGCTACCTCGAACCGGCCGACCTGACCACGACGTTCGCACCGCCGGACCCGGTCGCCGCACAGCGGCTGCGGCCCTTCGTCGCCCTCGCCGAGGACCTGCTCGCAGGGCGGTGCGCGGTGGTCCCACGCACCTTCGACCCGCCCGCGGTCCCCGCGCTGTACCTGGTGAGCCGGGCCGCGGTGCAGGCGGGCGAGATGGCCGCGGCGCGTGAGTCGGCGGACGATCTCTGGTCCGGGGTACTGGCCGCCGTCGACGGCCCGGCCCCGGCCGACGACCGGCCGCAGTTGGTGCTGAACCTCGCCAACCCGCTGGTCCGCCGCATTGCCGAGCTCCCGGACGCGACCCTGACCGGCCTGGGTGTGCAGGCGTTGTACGGGCAGGCGCTGCTGCAAGGACACCACCCGCTGCACACCGAGGACAGCGCGGTGCTCAACCAGGCCCTCCTCGGGCTGCTGGACTGGACCGTACGGCCGGGAGAGGGTGCATGAGCCACGACGAAGCGGAACTGTGGGCCGCGCTGGAGGCAGCGCAGGCGACGGGTTCCCACGAGGCGGAGCAGGCGCAGCTCGAGGACGTGGTCCGCCACGCCGATGCCGGGGGTTTCTCCCGGCTCGCCTTCGTCGCCCGGCGCGCACTGGCGAGCGCGTACTGCGTGGGGCGGCAGTGGGACCGGGCGTTCCCCCTGTTCGCCCGCTGCCTGTCCGAGCACGACTCGCGCGTGCGGGAGTTCAGCCCGGCCGAGGCGGCATCGCTGCGCTCCTGGTACTGCTGGACCATCCAGTCGATGGCCGAGTTCCCGGCCATCGGCCTGCCCCGGATCTACGCGGCGCTCGACGACGTCGAACAGCGCTACCGGGCGGCGGGCCAGAACCTCCGGGAGGTGTACGAGACCCGCCGCTCCGTGGCGCACATCGCCGCGGACTGGGAGCAGGAGGACCACTACTTCCGGCAGTGGCTCGCCGCGGGCGGGCCGGACCCGGGAGGCCTGTGGGACTTCGCCCTGCAGGTCGACCGGCTCACCGACCGCGGCGCCGACGCGGCGGCGTACGAGCTGGCCGCCCCGGTGCTGGCCGGCGCGCGAACCTTCGGCGTGCCCCCGGTGCCGGTGCAGATCGACATGTTGCTCCCGCTGGCTCGGCTGGGCAGGCACGCCGAGGCCCGGCAGGCGTTCCGGCGGGCTCGCCGGGACATCTTCCGCGACGTGTACCGCTTCGAGTACAGCGGCAAGCTCATCGAGTTCTGCGCGCTCACCGGGAACCTCGACGCAGGCCTCGACCTGGTCAGCGCGATGATGTGGGGCTTCCCGACCCTGAACCGGCCGACCGGGCGGATGGGCTTCGCCGCCTCCGTTGCGGTGCTGATGCAGCAGATGGTCGAGGCGGGCCGCGGTGCCGAACCCATCGACTGGAGCAAGCAGGACCCGGACGAGTACGTCACCGCGGCGCAGCTGCTCGAGCAGATGCGCGGTATCGCTCTGGATCTCGCGGCGCGGTTCGACGCCCGCAACGGCACCACCGCCCAGGGCGACCTTGTCCGCGCCCGGCTCGCCGCGCAGCCGGTCGGGCGGATCCGGGTGGGCGCCGCGCAGTTCCGGGTCCGCCGGCCGATCCCCCCGGGTCTGCCGGCCGAGGAGCTGCTGAGCCGTGCCGAGTGGCACTTCTACCGCGAGCAGCGCGCGGTGGCCCGCGACCACCTCCGGGCACTCGGGCAGCCGCCGGCCCACCTGGCCGCCCGCCGCGCCCACCTGCTGGCGATGATGGACGACGGGCCGGACGCGGGAGCCGATCTGCACGACGCGGCGGAGCAGTACCAGGCCGCCGACGACCTGATCGGCATGATGCTCTGCCTCTGCGACGTCGCGGTGTGGATGTCCGACGACGGCCGGCAGGACGCGGCGGTGGGGGTCGTCACCCAGATGCGCGAGGCCCTGCACAAACAGCCCGACCAGCGGGCGATCGCCCTCGCCGAGGTCGCGTTCGCCTTCGTGGTGGTGCGCTCGGATCCGGGTGCGGCCGACGAGGCGCTCGCCCGTGGCGCTCACCACGCCGCCGAGTCCGGTGACCCCCACGTCGTCGCGAAGGTCGCGCGCCTGCAGGTGCACCGGGCGCTGGCCCTGGAGAAGCCGCCCGAGCAGGTCATCGCGCTCGCCACGACACTGCGCGACGCCGCGTTCGCCGCGGGCTGGCCGGCCAACGTGGTGCGCGCGTTCGACTACCTCGAGACGGCGCACGCCCGGGCGGGCACCACCGCCGCCCACCACCAGGCGATCGACGCGCAGATCGCCCAGCTCCCTCCGGGCACGCCGCAGCTGGTGCGGGTGGGCTTCGGCTACGCGCAGGCCAGGGGCTTCCTCGCGAACGGCCGGGCAGCGGACGCGGTGCCCGCGTTGGAGCAGTTGATCGCCGAGGAACGCCCCGGCGGGGTGCCCGCCGAGCACTGGAACTGGCTCGCGCAGGCCTACTTCGCGGCCGGTCGCCTCGACGACGCGGTCGACGCCGCCGACGTCGACGCCGACTGGCTCGACGAGCTGCAGGATCGCGGGAGCCTCGCCACACCGTCGATGGCGGACGAGAACCGCAAGCTGCTCGTCGAGTGCTACCGGAGGCTCGGCGAGCCCGACGGCGTCTCGGAGCAGCTGGAGATCCTGGGCCGCAAGGCCCGTGAACGCGACGACGCGGACCTGCAGGCCTACGTGCACGCACTGGTCGGTCACGTCCGTTGAGCGCCGGCGGCTACTGGTCCAGGTAGTCGCCCTGCTTGTCCCGGTAGACGCTGTGGTAGTGGTTGTCGCCGTTGCCGAAGCGGCCGACGTTGGAGAACTCGATCCACAGCCGCGGACCGTCTATCCGCAGGTAGGAACCCGGGGTGTCCGGGTCGGTGGAGCCGGCCCAGGCCACGCGGGTGCGATCGAACTCGGCGACGTACCGCTCCATCAGCGGCTGCGCGATCCGCTGGTCGGTGTCGCCCACCCACGCCCGCACCACGTCGATGACCCGCTCGCGTTGTTCCTCGGTGAGGTCGGTGACCAGGGTGCCTTCCGGGTCGGGGTACCGGTCGCCCTCCCCGGTGCCGACGCGCACGTCGTCGATCGGGTCGATCCGCGCGGTGGCCAGTTCGCCCTCGTCCATGCTGCCGAACAGCGCCGACACGGCGTCGGTCTCGGCGAGCATCGGCCGGAGCCGCTGACCGGCCTCCTCGAAGTCCACCGGGTCGACGCCGGTGAAGGCCGGCGTGGGGCTGACCCGGCCGTTGTCGAACGTCGTGTTCACCGCGAGGTGGTGCCCGTTGATCTGGACCGTGAACCGCCCGGCAGTGCGGGGCTCGCCGAAGAACGCGATGAAGTAGCGGGCGGAGCTGACCGCGCTGTCGTTGTTGCGCACGCCGAGCGCGTCCTCCGCGGCGATGACGCCACGCAGCTGGGCGTACCCGCTGTCGGAGAGCACCGCCTCGGCGACGGCCAGGGCGGCGCCGCGCTGCTCGTCGGTCAGGTCGCCGAACGCCACGCCGTTGCGGTCGCGGGTGGTCGGGAAGTAGGTCCACCGGCGCAGGGCCGGGTCGGCGGCGTCGTGGAGGACCTGGTCGCGTTGGTCGGGGTCGAGGCCGGCCAGGAAGGCATCGGCGGCCGCGACGACCGCCTCGGTGGGGCCGGGCCCGGTCTGGACGTGGTCCGCCCGATCGACCGGCGGCGCCGGGGCGGCTGCGGTGTCGCTGCCGGCCGCGCCGGCCGCGCAGGCCGACAAGGCCATGGCCGTGGCGACCGCCGCGGAGAGAAGCGGGGTTCGAGCTCGCATGCATCGAGTCTATCCATCACTTGATGCATATCAAGCTCTTGATTACGGGTGCGGTGCCACCGGCAGCTCCGACAGCCCGCGCAGCACCACGCCGTCGCCGTGCCCCCAGCGCAGCTCGCCCGGCTCGACGGCCAGTCGCATCCGCGGGAACCGCGTGTGCAGCGCCGCGAGCGCGATGCGGCCCTCCAACCGGGCCAGCGGCGCCCCGAGGCAGTGGTGGATGCCGTGGCCGAACGCGAGGTGGCCGCCGTCGTCGCGGTGGATGTCGAACCGCTCCGGATCGCGGTAGCGCGCAGGATCCCGGTTCGCCGCCGCGAGCGACACGACGACCTGCGTGTACGCCGGGATCACGACGTCGCCGATCCGGACCTCCTCGGTGGTGTAGCGGAACGTCGAGTGCGGCACGGGGGCGTCCCACCGCATCACCTCCTCCACCACGCGGGGCGCGAGCCCGGGGTCGGCGACGAGCGCGTCGCGCTGCTCCGGGTGGCGCAGCAGCGCCACGGTCGCGTTGCCGATGAGGCTCGTGGTGGTGTCGTGCCCGGCGATGATCAGCTGGAAGATCGTCGAGAGCATCTCCTGCTGCGTGAGGGCACCGTCGCGCGCGGCGACGACGAGGTCGGTGACGAGGTCCTCGCCGGGTGCGGCGCGCTTGAGCTCCAGCAGCGCGGTCAGGTAGCCGACGACGGCCTCGGACGCGGCCACGGCCTCGGGACCCTGGTCCGGGGCGAGCAGGGTCCGGATCCACCGGCCCAGGTCGGCGCGGTCGTCCGGTGGCACCCCGAGCAACTCGCAGATGACGGTGAACGGCAGCGGGAACGCGTACCCGGCCACGAGGTCGACGGGGCCATCGTCGACGGCGCTGTGCGTTGCCAGGCCGTCGAGCAGGTCGTCGACGATCCGGCGGATCCGCTCCTCCAGCCGGTCCACCCGGCGCCGCGAGAATGCGGGCATCGCCATCCGCCGCAGCCGGCTGTGGTCGGGCGGATCGACGGCGAGCATGTGGCGGGCCAGGGCCGGGCCGGGCAGGCCCTCCGCGACGACCTCGCCGCTGCGGGCCAGCGCCGCGTGCATGTCCTTCGACAGCCGCGGGTCGCCCAGCGCCGCCCGCGCCTCGGCGTGCCCGACCACCAGCCACGCGGTGTGGCCGTCGGTGAGCCGCACCTGGTGCACCGGGCCGGTGGTGCGCACCCGGTCGAACAGGGGGAAGGGGTCGTCCCGGTCGTAGTGGTCGGGGCCGCCCCACGCGTCCAGCGCGGGGTCACGCAGCGACGTGCTCATCGAGTACCTCCCGGAAACCGGAGCACAGCAGGTCGATCACCGCCAGCAGCCCGTCGACCGTCTTGCAGACCGCGGTCTGGGTGCACACCCAGCGGGTCGTGCCGCGGGTGACGTGCAGGCGGTAGTGGATGAGGAGGCGGTCCCCGACGGGTTCGCCCGCCGCGCTCACGAGCCGCACGGTGTCGAACCCGGCGAAGAAGCCGAGGAAGCGGGCGGCGACGTCCGCGCGCCCGTGGACCTCGATCGGGCCACCGGGCAGGAGGGCGCGCAGCCGTGCCGTCTCGGTGATCACGGTGGCGAGCTGCTCCGGGTCGCGCGCGGCGACGAGCGCGGCGACCTCGGCGGCGACGGCGTGGTGCTGCACGGCCGGCCCCCTCAACTCGCGCGCCCGGCGAGCGCGCCCAGGTGGTCGACGAGGTGCTCGGTGAGGTCGCGCGCGTCGGCGGCGGCGCCGTCGATCAGCGTCGACCTCCGGCGGCGCAGGAACGGCAGCCCCATGACGTAGAGGCCGGGCGCGGCGGTGACGCCGCCGTCGTGCACGACCCGGCCCTTGCGGTCGAACACCGGCACGTCGAGGAAGGACAGGTCCGGGCGGAAGCCCGTGGCCCACACGACGCTCTCGATCCCGCCGCGGCCGAGCCGGGCCGACAGCACCGGCTCCGGCACGGCGGTCGGGTCGAAGCGCTCCGGGGCGTCCGCTTCGATCCCGGCTCGGTCGGCCCATGCGTCGAACCGGTCCAGCAGCCGGTTCAGCTTGAGGTCGGCGAGCGCGCACACGTTGGCCAGCGACCCGGAGAACTGCGCGACCCCGTCGCGGACGCCGCTGAGCCTGCCGACCAGCGAGATCCCCTGCCGGCGCAGCGCGTTCAGGTCCAGCGTCCGGGGCGCGCCCACCAGCTGCATCGACGGCAGGCTCCGTTGCCGGACCAGGTCGTCGACCTCGTCCCAGCGCTCGTCGAGCAGGCCGGAGGCGTCCATCCACCACAGGACGTCGCGGCCCCGGTAGGTGCGCGGCAGCCGCACGTGCTCGCCGACCGCCAGGGTGACCGGTCGCCCCGAGCGGGCCAGTTCGTCGGCGATCTGGATCCCGCTCGCCGAGGCGCCCACGACCAGCACGCCACCGTCGGGGAGCCGGCCGGGGTTGCGGTAGTCCGCGGCGGTCACCGCAGGGATTCCCGGGGGGAGCGGCACGGCCGGTGCGGCCGCGGTGGCGGCCGCCCCGGTGGCGACGACGACGGTCCGCGCCCGCCACGCTTCCCGGTCGGTGCGCACCAGGTAGCCCTCGCCGAAGGCCTGCACCGACGTGACGGTCACGCCGGTGAGCACCGGCGCCCCGGTCGCGTACTCCTCGAGGAGCCCGACCACCTCGGGCATGGTCAGGTAGCCGTCCGGGTCGGCGCCGCGGTAGCTGTGCCCGGGCAGCCTGGTCATCCAGTTCGGGGTGAGCAGGCGCAGCGAGTCCCACCGCTGGGTGCGCCACGAGTGCGCCACCTCGCCGCGTTCGATGACGACGTGGTCCACCGTGTGCGCGGCGAGGCAGCGGCTCACGGCCAGCCCGCAGTGGCCTGCGCCGATCACCACCGCCGTCGCGTGCCGCATCTCAGCTCACCGTCACCGTGACGGCCGTCGGGTTGGTGAGGATGTCGTAGACGGCGGACCGCTTCTGCGACTGCGCCACCAGCGCCTCGATCTCGGCGCGCGTGGCGTCGGCGTCGAGGTCGTAGTCGACCCGCACGCCGCTGAAGCCGTTGCGGACCTCCGGGTCGGCGCCGAGGATGCCGTGCAGGTCCATCTCGGCGGTGACCTGGGCGCGCACGGAGCGCAGCTGGATGCCCCGCTGCTGCGCGACGGCCGCGATGCCCGCCGTCAGGCAGCCGCCCAGGGCCACCAGCACGTACTCCACGGGCGTGATGCCGTTGTCCTCGGCGGCGAACTGCAGCGGGTGGTCGACGTCGAAGGTGAACGTCCGGGTGTGCCGCTGCTCCTCGCCGAACCCGGAGAACGTGTCGACCTCGGCCGTGCTGTGCGTGCCGTTGACCCAGGCCACACGCGAGCGCCACTGGAACCGGGCGATCTCGGGCGCGTCGGCGAACGCATCCCGGGCCCCGAGCAGGGCGGCGACGTTGACGCCGTTGTCGACGACGGACGTGGTCATGGTGTGCTCCTTCGGATCGGCCTTCACCAACGGCCGGAACGCTAGGAGCGCGGGGATGGGCACCGCGTCGGGAATCGCTACCCATCTCAGCGCTGCGCCGTTACCCATTCCGGAGGCGTGCGGCTGCCCGGATTTGCCGCCTTCGGCCGAGTCCGGCCCAGGCGCGCCCCGCGTACGTTGCAGGTCATGCCCCTGCTGGAGCGGGACGAGGCGCTCGCCGACTTGCACGCGGCACTCGGTTCGGCGCGGCGCGGTCAGGGGCGCGTCGCGCTCGTCAGCGGCGGCGCCGGGCTCGGCAAGACGTCGGTGGTGCGGGCGTTCCTGGCCGGGCTGGACGCCGGCGTCGCGGTCCGCGAGGGCGCCTGCGACGACCTGCTGACCCCGCGCCCGCTGGGCCCGATCCACGATCTCAGCCGCCAGGCCGGGCCGGCGCTGGCCCGCGCGCTCGCCGGCGACGACGTGCACGCCGTGTTCACCGCGCTGCTCGACGAGCTCGCGGGCGGTGCGGTGACCGTGGTCGTGGTGGAGGACGTGCACTGGGCCGACGACGCGAGCCTCGACGCGCTGGCGTTCGTGGCCCGCCGCATCGAGCGGCTGCCCGCGCTGCTGCTGCTCACCTACCGCGACGACGACGTGCCCGCGGAGGCGCCGCTGCACCGCGTGCTGGGCGGGCTGCGCGCCCCGTCCGCGGTGCGGATCGCGCTCGCGCCGCTCTCACCCGACGCCGTGGTGCAGCTCGCGGGGCAGGAGGAAGCGGGACGGCGGCTGTACGCCTCGACCGGGGGCAACCCGTTCTTCGTCACCGAGCTGCTCGCCGCCGAGCACGAGGGCACCCCCGCCTCGGTGAGCCACGCGGTGATGGCGCGGGTGGCGCGGCTGCCGAGGCCCACCCGCGAGCTGCTCGACCTGCTCGCGGTCGTCCCCGCCCGCACGGAGGCGGCGTTGCTCGACGGCCTGTGCCCGGGGTGGCCGGAGCGGGCGGCGATCGCCGAGGAGCGTGGCGTGGTCGGGTGGCAGGGCGGCGGGCTGGCCTTCCGCCACGAACTGGCGAGGCGGGCGGTCGAGGAGGCGTTGCCCGCGTCCCGGGCGCGCGGGCTGCACGCCCGCGTGCTGGCGGCGCTGCAGGCCGCAGGCGCGGACCCGGCCCGGCTGGTCCACCACGCCGACCGCGCCGCCGACCTCGACACGCTCGTCGCGGTCGCGCCGCTCGCCGCACGGGCGGCCGCCGCCGCGGGCGCGCACCGCGAGGCCACGGCGCACTACCGCCGGGCGCTGGAGCTGGGCGACCGCTACTCCGACGCCGAGCGGGCCGAGCTGCTGGAGGCGTTCACGGTCGAGGCGTCGACCACGTGCCGCATCGGCGAGGCGCTGCGGGCCGCGGAGCGGGCACTCGAGCTGCGCGAGGCGCGCGGCGAGGCGTCGGGGATCGGGCGCAACCTGCGCCGGCTCTCCCAGCTGTACTGGTACGCGGGGCGCCGCGAGGACATGGAGCGCCGGCTCGCCGCCGCGCTCGAGGTGCTGGAGGGGCAACCGCCCGGCCCGGAGCACGCGATGGCCTACAGCGACCTGGCGATGCGCATCGGGCTCTACGGCGGACGGCGCGAGGAGGCCGAACGCACTGCTGCCCGCGCCGTCGCCCTCGTCGAGCGGTGCGACGACCCGGTCGCGCTCGGTCACGTGCAGGGCCGCATCGGGTTGATGCGCGCGACGCTCGACGGCGACGACACCCTGCTGCGGGACTGCCTGCGCCGCGCGCGGACGACCGGGTCGCACTTCGACGCCGGGTTCGCCTACGAGGGGCTCGCTGCGGGCGCCGCCCTGCGCCGCGACCGGGCGGCCACCCGCCGGTGGATCGCCGAGGGCATCGACTACCTGCGGCCCCGCGACATCCTGGGCCCGCTGCAGTACCTGCGCGGGCTGCAGGCGGCGCAGGAGCTCGCCGACGGGGACTGGGCGGGCGCGCAGCGGTCCGCCGCGTGGGTGCTGGCCCAGCCGGAGGGACGGGGGATCACCGGGATCCACGCGCTGGTCACCGACGCCCTCCTGCAGCTGCGCCGCGGCCGCGTCCCGGAGGCCGTGTCCACGTTGGACGAGCTGTGGACCGTGGCGGCGACGTGCGGGATGGTGCAGCACGTCGCGCCGGCGGCCTGCGCGCTGGCCGAGCACGCCGAGCTGACCGGCGAGTGGGACGGCGCCGTCGAGCCGCTGCGGGAGGCCAGGGCGCTCGCACAGCGGCTGGGGCTCGCCGGGGTGGCGACCGAGCTCGGGTTCTGGTTGTGCCGGGCGGAGGCCCTCGACCCGGCCGAGCTCGGCGCCCTCGACCCGGGCGACCCGTACGCGCTGGCCGCGGCGGGGGAGTGGCGCGCCGCGGCGGCCGTGTGGGAACGGTGGGGACGTCCGTTCGAACGCGCACGCGCCCTCGCCGCCGTCGACGACCAGCAGGCGCTGCTCGCCGCCCTCGACGTCGCCTGCGACCTCGGCGCCGAGCCGCTGGCGGCCCGGGCGCGGGCGCGGCTGCGCGACCTGGGCGTGCGGCGGGTCCCGCGTGGTCCGCGGCCGGCCACCCGGGCCAACCCGGCCGGCCTCACCGCCCGCCAGCTCGAGGTGCTGGCACTGCTGCGCGAGGGCCTGACCGACGCCGAGATCGCCCAGCGGCTCGTGCTGTCGGTGAAGACGGTGAACCACCACGTCAGCGCGGTGCTCGACAAGCTCGGGGTGGACAACCGCCGCGACGCGGTGCGCGTCGCCGCGGGTTCCGGCTGAAGCCGGGGACGGTTTCCGGGGACGCACCCCCCACGTCAGCTCCAGCGTTCGGGTGTCACGTGGGCCCAACTGCGAGAAGCACCTTCATGGGGGCGTCGGCGGCGCGCGCTTCGCGGAAGGCTGCAGCGGCGTCGTCGAGCGGGAAGACCGCCACCGGCAACCGGTCCAGGCCGAGCGGGTCGTCCGGGAGGAGCGCGACGGCCTCGGCGAGGTCGTCGCGGGTGTAGACCCGAGAACCGAGCAAGCGCTGCTCGCCGAAACACATGGCTCTCAGGTCGAGGGCTGCCGGCTGTCCGTAGACGGCCACCAGCACGATCGTGCCGGTCTCGCGAGCCGCGACGCTCAGCATACCGGCGACGTCGGGATGTCCTGCCGCGTCGAAGACGACGTCCGCTCCCTCCGATGCGTTGGTGGAGCGGAACCACGCGACGGGGTCGACGCCGTCGGGGACCGTCTCGAAGCCGCAGTCGGCAACCGTCTTCCGGCGGCTCGCCTTCCGTTCGACGAGGACCGTCCGGGCGGCACCGGCCTCGCGGGCGACCAGCGCGACGAGGATGCCGATGGGGCCTGCGCCGACGACGAGCACCGACTCGCCTCCCCGCAGCTGCGCTCGCGCCACCGCGTGCACCGCGACGGCGAGGGGCTCCGCCCATGCGGCGCGCCGAACCGGCACCCCGGGCTGCACCGGGACGACCCGGTCCGCCGGCACCGCCATGTGGTCGGCGAGCCCGCCCGCCGCGTCGATCCCGAACAGTTCGAGCTCGCGGCACACGTGTGATGACTGGTGGCGGCAGGCCCAGCAACGGCCGCAGCTGATGAGCGGCTCGACCACCGCCCGGGTCCCGACGGGCGGCCCGCCCGGGCCCGTCCGCACGACGGTCCCGACGATCTCGTGGCCGAGCACCAGGGGGGCGGCCGCCCGGGGGTGCTTCCCCGCGACGATGGACAGGTCCGTTCCGCAGATGCCGCCGTACTCCACCCCCAGGAGCAACCATCCGTCCGGGACGTGCGGATGCGGGACGTCGCGCACGTCGACGCGTCCCGGACCGGTCCAGACAGCGGCACGCATGGTGACGTCCCGCGACACGGCTTCCGTCGCCATGGTCGGAGCTCCTCGGGGTCAGCGCCGGAACTGGTCGACGTAGTCGGCGCCCAGGCCGTTCGCCGCGTAGTGGGCGCGGCACATGTCCAACTTGGTGAAGGCGTCCTCGTAGCCGATCTGGCGGCCGTCCTCGTCCAGGTAGATCATCGCGCCGCTGATGTTGAAGAAGGTGATCATCTCCTGGCAGTGGTCGGGGACCCGCAGGGTGTGGATCTCACCCGGCGGCTCGTAGACGAACCCCCCGGTGCGAGCCGTCCAGTCGTGCTCGTCGTACTTCCACTCGCCCGCGATGACGTATCCCACGACGATGCCGGGATGCCGGTGGCGGGAGACGATGCCCGACCTGGTCACCTTGAGCAGGTTGCACCACTGGCCGGTCACGGTGTTGATGAACAGCGGGCGGAAGAAGACGCCCGGGGCCTGCGGGACCCACACCCGGTCGTCGTCCGGGAGCGCGTCGACGGCGATCTCCAGCGGGATGTCGGTCGAGACGGCGATCTGCTGCATCTGCGGTTCCTTCTCTCTTGCCCGGTCGCTAGTACCTGTCGGAGCCGACGGCCCCGGGGAACACGGGTTCGGTGCCCTCGCGCACGGCACGGATCCCGGCCTCGGCGTCCGGCAGCGTCGCGCTGTGGGCCTCGACGTAGAGCGAGTGCTCGAAGATGCCCATGTTGTGCAGGTACCAGTCGTTCAACGCGGCCTTGGTGCCCTGGATGGCGAACTGCGGCCCCGTGGCGAGCCGCACCGCGATCTCGTTCGCGGTCGACATCAGGTCCTCGTGGGGGACGCACCTGCCCACCAGCCCGATCTCGGCCGCTTCCCGACCGGTGATCCGGTTGCCGAGCAGGAGGTGGTACTTCGAGCGGGCCATGCCGATCGCGAGGGGCCACACGAGGGCGGCGTGGTCGCCCGCCGCGAGACCCAGTCTGACGTGGCCGTCGATGAGCAACGCCCGCTCGCTGGCGATCGAGATGTCCGCGAGCAGGGCGATCGCCAGGCCTCCGCCGACCGCGACCCCGTTGATGGCGGAGACGATCGGCTTGCGGCACGCGATCATGCTGCGCACCAAGGTGCGCCCGTCGCGGGTGTCGACGGGGAGGGGCCCGTTGCCCTCCTTGATGTCACCCCCCGCGCAGAAGGCGCGTCCCGCGCCGGTGATCAGGGCGACGTTCATCTCCGGGTCGGAGTCGAACTCACGCCAGATGCGGCCCTGTTCGGCGTGCCCGATCTCGCCGGACGCGTTCAGCTTCTCGGGGCGGTTCATGGTGATGCGGAGGACCCGATCCGCCCCCGCCTCCACCTGGAGGAACTCGTAATCGCTGTACATCTGCTGCTCCTGTCATCGTGGTCGGGCCGCGGCCGCGGCGATCGTGTCGGCGAACACGTCGGGTGCCTCCACGGGTACGAAGTGCCCGACGCCGTCCACGGGCACCACCGTCACGTCCGCGTAGAAGGCGTCGAGCCGGTCGGCCCACGCGCGGGGGAAGAGCGGGTCGTGCTCGGGCCACAGGAACGTCGTCGGGACGGCGATCCGGTCGGCGGGGTCCGGCTCGGTCTCGGCGAGCGCGCGGGCGACCATTCCGACCGCCGCGCGGTACCAGCCGATCGACGCGACGAACGCCCCGGGAGCGCCGTAGACGGCGGCGAGGTGGTCGAGCCGCTGGTCGTCGACGGTGTGGTCCGGGCCGGACCAGTGGGACCAGAAGTGCTTCAGGTAGGCGCGGGCGCGCCCCACGTCGCCGTCGATCAGCTCGCGGGCGAGCTCCAGCTGGTGGAACGGCTGGTACCAGAACTCGCGCATCGGACGCTCGTCGAGGACCCGCCGCCCCACGCCCGGAGCCGGCGGGGCGACCACCAGGGCGCGCACCAGGTCCGGCCGGTCGAGGGCGAGCTGCTGGCCGACCCGGCTGCCGATGTCGTAACCGCCGACCACGGCCTGCGAGACCCCCAGCTCGTCGAGCAGCCCGGCCACGCCGCGCGCCTGTGCGGGGGCGCCGTAGTACGCGGCGGGATCCCGGTCGTGCTTGTCGGACTGCCCGAAGCCACGCAGGTCCGGTACGACGACGTCATGCCCGGCGCCGGCGAGCCGTTCGGCCACCGCCGCGTGGTCGGTCCGGTCACCCGGCCAGCCGTGCAGCAGCAGGACGGGGGGTCCGGCAGCGTCGCCCTGCCGGTCGTAGGCGAGCCGGAAGTCGTCGACCGGCTGGGACAACGGCGGGGACAACAGCGGGGACAACAACATCGGTGCTCCTGATCCCGGCCGTCAGATCTGCCGGTCGACGCCACGCCAGTACGGCTCGCGCACGCGGTTCTTGAGGACCTTCCCGTTGGGGCTGCGCGGAAGCTCTCCGACGATGTCGATGCGCTTCGGAGCCCGGATGCCGCCCAGCCGCTCGCGGCACCAGGCGACGAGCTCCTCCGGAGTGGCCTCGGCCCCCGGACGCAGCTCGACCACACCGGTCACCGCCTCACCCCAGTCCGGATGCGGGATGCCGACGACGGCGCAGTCACCCACCGCGGGGTGGCCCCACAGGACCTGCTCCACCTCGCTCGGGTACACGTTGAACCCGCCCGAGATGACCAGGTCCTTCTTCCGGTCGGTGATGTAGAGGTAGCCGTCGCCGTCGAGGTGGCCGATGTCGCCGGTGTGCAGCCAGCCGTCGACCACCGTTTCCGCCGTCTGCTCGGGCTGGGCGTGGTAGCCCGCCATGACCGTGTCCCCGCGCACGCAGATCTCGCCCGCGGTACCGCGGGGCACGGCGTTGCCCTCGTCGTCGCGGATCTCGAAGGAGAGGAGCGGGGTCGGCCGGCCGCAGGAGGCGAGCCGCGTCTCGTCGAGGCGCCCGTCGGGACCGAAGAGCTCCGCGCACCGCATCAGCGCGATGGTTCCCGGGGACTCCGTCTGGCCGTACGCGGCCGTCATCACGGGCCCGAAGACGTCGATGGCCTGCCTGAGCCGCTCGACCGACATCGGCGCGGAGGCGTAGATCAGGTAGCGCAGCGACGAGAAGTCGCGTTCCTGGCCCTCGAGGTGGTCGAGCCAGCGGTAGATCACCGTCGGGGGCAGGAACATCTCGGTGACGCCGTACTGCTCGACCACGTCGGCGAGCACCGTGTGGTCGGCCTTCTCCAGGACCACGACCGTGCCGCCCCGTGCCGTCGCCGGCAGGCTCAGCAGCCCGCTGGTGTGCGTCATCGGCGCCGCGGCGAGGTTGACGATCGGCTGCTGGGCCTCGTAGTTGAGCAGCATCAGCAGGTGAGCGGTGGACGTGTGGAAGTTGCGATGGGTGCTCATCACCCCCTTGGGCCTGCCCGTCGTCCCGCCGGTCGGCGGGATCGCGACGACGTCGTCGATCGCGGTGCGCACGGCCGGGGGTTCGGCGGGGTGGGCGGCGCACCAGCGGTGCAGTTCGGGGGCGTCCGCCATGTCCTGGTCGAGGCACACGGCCAGCCGGAATCCGGGCGACCGGTCCCGGAGCGACTCCACCACACCTGCCATCGACGAGTGGTAGAAGATCGCCTCGCAGTCGAAGGCGGCGGCGAGCTCGGCCGTCTCCTCCTGCGGCATGGCGGGGTTCAGCGGCACCCAGACCATCCCGGCCCGCCAGCTGCCGATCACGCAGATCCACGCCTCGGGGTGGTTCGGCGACAGGACGGCGACCTTCGAGCCGGGCTCCAGTGCGGCGCTCAACCCCTGGGCCACCCGGCAGGACAAGCCGTACGCCTCGCGGTAGGTCCACCGGCGGCCGTCCATGATGTAGGCCGGGCCGTCCGGGTTCTGGCGGAACCCACGATCGAAGAACTCGGTGATCCTCACTCCCCGTGTCCCCCCGCCGTGCCGGCGTCGCCGACGCGGGGCGGTGTGCACGGCGATACGAGGTGTGTCGCGATGTCGGCGACGCTGCTCATCAGCCGGCTCCTCTCGTCGACCTGGTGCTTCAACGGCTCGATGGTTCAGCGCGGCCGCCCCCGCTTCTACGGCGAGCGCCCCAACCGTCGGCGGCCGCGATTGGAGGCCGCTACAACGTCTGGCACAATGCGGTGGTAGGAGGCGTAATTGGAACCATCAGCATTGCGCGGCGATGCCGCCGGGCAATCGTTTCGCGACAGCGTGGCGAGGCTGATGGACGACGTCGACGAGCTCGTCGTGCGGACCGTTGCCAACGGCGACGAGCAACGGCCGCCGTACGCGGTGGTTCCGCGCAGTGCCATCGAGGCGTCGGTCCGGATGAACCTGGAGACCGTCCGGAACTCACTCCTCGCCGGGTCGCCCGTCGTCGACGACCGCGACGTCGAGGCCCTGACCATCCGGGTCGACGAGCGCCTCGGGCAGGGGCTGCGGGTCGAGGACGGGATCCAGGGTTGGCGCCAGTCCATCGGCGTCATCCAGGAACGATTCATCGAGATCGCGGCCGAAAATGGCGTCGACGCGACCGAGGTGCTCGAATCCGTTCGCGTGCTCTGGCAACTGAGCGACCTGATGGCCAATCAGATGACCACGCTCTTCCGGAGCAGGCAGCTCACAGGCGCGCTGCGGAATTCCCAGCTGCGCGCGGAATTCCTGGAGAGGGTCCTCGCCGGAGGACTCCCGGTTCCCGAGGTGCGCGCGCGAGGGGAAGAGCTCGGCCTGGACACCACGGTCGACTACCTCGCGGTGAAGGCGGGCACCGCGCCGGGCGCGTCGGTGGAGGCCCTGCGACGTCGCCTGGAAACGCGGGCGACCGACCTGGTCGTGGTCGCCGACGGATACTGCTTCGGGCTGCTGTCCGGTCCCCTCGGCGTGCTGGCACCCGAGGACGTCGTCGCACTCGGCCCCGCGACACCGCTGCCCGAGGTCGCGGGCTCGTTCGAGCTCGCCACCCGCATCTACGACTGGATGGGACGGCACGGCGTCCGCGGCCGGCGCCGGATCGAGGACATCGGCTGGCTGCTCGCAGTGGATCGGGACGACGCCGTCACCTCGCTCCTGCTGCGCCGCTACCGCGCGCCGCTCGACGCGATGGGCGAGTTCGGTGCGCTCATCTGGCGCAGCATCCGCGCCTACGTGGATGCGGACAAGAACGTGGCGCGCGCGGCCGAGGCACTGGTCGTCCACCAGAACACCCTCCGCTACCGGCTGGCGCGCTTCACGGAGATCACCGGGGCGAACCTGGATTCCACGACGACCTTGCTCGAAGTGGCCTGGGCGCTCGCCGCGGAGCCGGACGAGACGACATGACCCGCCCGGTCCCCGCCGCCCGCCGTCACGGCTGAGCGTCGGCGGCCCCCACGGCGACCGGCTGGTTCATGGCGGCGGCCCCGTGCGCCCGGGCCGTGCGCCCGACGATCGCCGCGGCACACCACGCGGACAGCAGCGCGACCACCGACAGGCCGATGCCGAGCAACGTCGGGCCGTTCGGCGCCGTCGAGACGAGCGTGGCGACGAACGGCGTCACACCGCCGACGACCACCCCGAGCTGCATGCCCAGCGACAGACCCGAATAGCTGACCTTCGTGGCGAACGCCTCGGCGAGCATCACGGGGTAGACCCCCGTGATGACGGCCCAGCCGATCCCGAAGAGCAGCAGGTAGGCGGCGAGCACGAGCACCGCGGAGCCAGTCGCGATCATGGGCAGGAAGAACAAGGAGGTGACCGCGATGAACAGCGCGCCCGCGAGGTACGTGGGCAGCCGCCCGAGCCGGTCGGACAGCGCGCCCGCGGCGGGGACGAGGGCGAGGTGCAGCACGCCGCTGAGGATGATCCCGAGCAGCGGCAGCGCAGCCGGCACGTCGTGCTCGCGGGCGTACGCCAGGCTGTAGACGACGGCGATGTACGACGCCACCGCCTGGCCGGCCTGTACGCCGCCGGCGAGCAGGATCTGGGTCGGGTGGGTGCGGATGACGTCGAGGATCGGGGACGCCGACACCTGGGCGTTCGCCTTGTTCCGCTCGAAGTCCGGGGTCTCGGCCAGTCCGAACCTGACCAGGAGTCCGATGAGGACCAGGAGGCCGCCCGCCCAGAACGGGATCCGCCAGCCCCACGTCTGCACGGCGGCGGGGTCCATGGTGGTGCTGACGGCGAGGAACGCGAGGTTGCCGAGGACCAGGCCGAAGGACACACCCACCCCGGGCAGTGACGCGAACAGCCCCCGGCGCCCCGCGGACGCGTGCTCGGCGACGAGGAGGACCGCCCCGGGTTGTTCGCCGCCGAAGGCGAACCCCTGCGCGAGCCGGAGCAGGACGAGCAGCACCGCTCCCCAGTGACCGATCGAGTCGTATCCGGGCAGGCAGCCGATCAGCACGGTCGACACGCCCATGATGAGCATCGTCGTGACGAGGACGTTCTTGCGCCCCAGCCGGTCACCGAAGTGGCCGAAGACGGCGCCGCCGAGCGGGCGGGCGAGGAAGCCCACTCCGAAGGTGGCGAACGACGCCAGCACACCCACCGTCGGATCGGCGGAGGGGAAGAAGACCGGTCCGAAGACCAGGGCCGCAGCCAGCCCGTAGATGGCGAAGTCGTAGTACTCGAGCAACGTCCCGCCCAAGCCGGCGGCGGCCGCACGCCGCGTCTGCTTCAGGCTGGGGGAGGGGAGTGCCCGCCGCTGATCTGCGGTCATGACCGTACTCCTTCGTACGAGCGGGTAGGGGTTGCGAGGACGGGCCCCGGACGTGCTACTCGGCGCCGACCCGGATGACGACCTTCCCGACGGCCGTGCCGGTGGACGGGGAGGCCTGGGCTTCCTCGGTTTGCGTCCAGGGGACGACCCGCGCGATGACCGGGCGGAGTTGCGTGAGGTCCAGGTTCCGGACCTGCTGGTAGAGCGCGGCCAGCTCGGCCGGGGTGCGGGTGCGGAACGTCACCCCGCGGAGGGTGAGCTGCTTCAGCGAGAACGCCTCCAGATCCGCCGTCGCCTCCGCGCCCGCCGCCCGCCCGACGTTGACGATCCGCCCGTTGACCGCCGCCGCGGCGACGAGGTCGGGGAAGTAGCACCCACCGACGTGGTCCACGGCGACGTCAGCGCCCGTCCCGCCGGTCGCGTCGAGAACCCGTTCGGCGAAGCCGGGCCCCGAGCTGTGGAGGACGAGGTCGGCACCGAGGCGGTGGAGGACGTCGTCCGCGCGGTCCGATCGCGCCACGGCGATGATCCGGCCGGCCCCGAGGTGCCGCGCGAGCTGTACCGCCTGCAGACCCATGCCCGAGGTGGCCCCGGTGACGACGACGCCCTCGCCGGCGCGCAGGCCCCCGGCCGCGGTGAACGCGCTGCACCCGGTCAGCAGACCGACGATCCCCGCCGCGCCCTCCTCGTCGGACCACGCCGGCGGGACGGGGACGGTGAACCGCGCGTCGGCGACCACCTGCTCCGCGAGGCTGCCGGGCACCATGGCCATCACCCGGTCACCGACCTGCACGCCGCTGACACCGTCCCCGACCTCGGTCACCTCGCCGGCACCGTCCAGGCCCGCCACCCACGCAGCGCCGTCCGCGGGGGGCGTGCCGTACCCGCCCTGCGGCACGACCCGGTCGGCGTAGTTGACCGAGACGGCGCGGACGGAGATCCGGACCTGCCCGTGGCCGAGCTCCGGCTCCGGGACGTCGCCGAGGGCGAGCGTCGCGCCGTCGGTGCGGCGGTGGATCAACACCGCCTTCATCGCGCCGTCCCGGTGACCTCGGACAACAGGGCCGCCATGTCGCGAACGGGTTCGATTCCGTCCCAGCCCTCGGCGGCATCGGCGATCGCGTCGAACAGCGCCCTCTTGTCGGCCCCCCGCTCGGAGATCTCGATCGCGGTGCCGTCGGGGGCCCCACGGTCGAAGTAGGCGAACCGGCTGTCGGGCCTGCCGGGGAGCGACGTGCCGCGGTGGAGCTCGACGTACCCGCGGGCCAGGGCGGCCTCCACCCCGGCGTCGAAGTGCTCGGTCCAGAAGGCGACGTGGTGCAGGCCCTCGCCGAACCGCCCGACGAACGTGTGGAGGAACGACGGCGAGTCGTCGCGGAGTTGGACCAGCTCGATCTGCACGCCACCGGACTGCGCCAGCGCGCCGTTCCCCTCGAGGTAGTAGAAGGGCCCGACGCCCGGGCCGTCGAGCCAGTGGCGCATGGCCGCGCGGATGTCCGTGACGACGTACCCGAGTTGCCGAACGGGTCCGAAGGGCGGGGTCATGGGTCTCCTCAGCTGGTCAGATGATCGGGCGCACGAGTCGGTGGGTGAGCATCCACCGTCCGTCCGGCCCGCGGCGCACCGTGTCGGTGAACTCGCCGACGCTCAGCCGTCCACCGGAACGGACGGTCAGCACCTTGGAGCGGCAGGTCGCCGTGTCCGGCCCCGCCGGCTGGACGGTCATGCTGGACAGGTGGTGGCTCAACGCGGGATCGGCCGCGTTCTCGAGCGTGTCGACGAGCTCCGCCAGGCTGTGGATGTGCGTCTTCCCGGGGTTCTCGTACTCGACGTCGTCGGCCAGCAGCTCGCCCAGCCGTGCGGCGCGGTCACCGCCGGCGCTGTCGAAGGCGAACGCGATCTCGGCGACCAGGTGCTGGATGGCGATGATCTCGCGCTCGGTGACGACCGGGTCTCGGGTGGTGTGCATCGGTCACTCCTGTGGACCTCGGGGCCGGGGTGACGCCGCTCGCGCATCTCCGGCTATGACGGCGCTCACTCTCCGTCACCCGGGCACGCCGGGGTATGGCGGTGCCACCAACCCTGCCGGGACGAGGTTGTGTCTCGCTCCAACCGGTCCCGGGGACCATGGACGGGGTGAGAGCAGCGATCTACCGGAAGACCGGGCCGGCCCGGGACGTCCTCGAACTCGTCGAGCTGGACGTGCCCGACCCCCGGGCGGGAGAGGTGCGCGTCGCGATCTCGGCCTCCGGCGTGAATCACACGGACTGGAAGGCCCGAACCGGACTCACCGGCCGCGCCCCCGACGATTTCCAGGTGCCCCACCACGACGGCGCCGGCCGGGTCGACGCGATCGGCCCGGGGGTCACCGGGCTCGCCGTCGGCCAGCGCGTGTGGCTCTACCTCGCCGCAGCCGACAACCCGTACGGTACGGCCGCGGAATTCGCGGTGGTTCCGGCGCACAAGGTGGTGCCGCTCCCCGACAACGCGTCGGACGAGCTCGGCGCCGGCCTGGGGGTGCCCGCGCTGACGGCGGCGTACTGCCTCGGCGGCGACCCCAGCGCGGTACAGGGGCGGACGGTTCTCGTCGCGGGGGGCGCGGGAGCCGTCGGGCACTTCGCGATCGAGCTGGCGAAGCACGCGGGGGCCCACGTGATCACCACGGTCAGCTCCGAGGAGAAGGGCGAGCTGGCGCGTGCCGCAGGCGCCGACCTCGTGCTGAACTACCGCGAGGAGAACGTCGCGGAACGGATCCTGACGTCCGCCGGACGCGTCGATCGCATCGTCGAGGTCGCGCTGGGGGCGAACATCGACACCGACGCCGCCGTCCTCGCCCCCAACGCCGTGATCGCCGTGTACGCCGGGGAGTCCGAGCAGCCCAGGATCCCGATCCTGCCGTTGGCGGTGGCGAACTCGTCGATCCAGTTCGCGCTGATGTACACGGTCTCGGCAGCCGAGTTCGCGCGGGTGGTGTCCTGGACGAACGCCGCGATCGAGGCGGACGCGCTGTCCGCGCTGCCCTTCTCCGACTACGGCCTCAGCGACGTGGTCGCCGCGCAGGAGGCCGTGGAGAAGGGTGCGATCGGGAAGGTGCTCGTCCGTCCTTGAGCGCGGCACCGAGCAGGTCGGCAACGCCCGCTGACGGTGCCGCGCTGATCGAGCGCCGCGGCCGACAGGCGTGTTGCGCTCGGGCGGGGCAGCTCGACCCACAAGGCCATGCCGGCCTTCGGCGTGGACCGCAACTCACTCGCCACCTCACACCACGAGGGAGGGGGACGCGACCTTGACGACTGTTTTCCCTCGGGTCTTGCCGGACAATGCCTGATTGAGTGTGTCGCGGGCGTTTTCCAAGCCGTCGACGACGGTTTCCTCGTAGGACAACGAGCCCACCTGCAACGCGGTAGCGAGCTTCCCGATGATTTCGCCATAACGCGCGACGTGGTCGGTGACGATGAACCCCTGCAGGGTGGTTCGCTGCATCAGCAACTGGTTCACATTTCGCAGACCCAGCTGGTCGCCGTGGTCGTTGTAGTCGTCGTACTCGGATATCAGACCGCACAGCGTTATCCGTGCTCCGACGTTCAGTCGGCTCAGTACGTGATCCATGATCGGGCCGCCCACGTTCTCGAAGTCGACGTCGATGCCGTGGGGAGTTGCGTCGTCGAGCGACTCGCGCCAGTCGTGCGAGTGTCGGTCCACGCACGCGTCGAAGCCGAGTTCCGCCACGAGGCGGCGGCACTTCTCAGTGCCGCCCGCGATGCCGACCACCCGAGCGCCACGTTGCTTCGCCAGCTGGCCGGCGATAGAACCGACAGCTCCGGCAGCGGCAGAAACCACGAACGTCTCTCCCGGTCGGGGATCGCCCAGTTCCACACCGATGAAGGCTGAAATGCCAGTGTGTCCCAGCACTCCGAGGAACGCGGACAGCGGCGCCGGCAACGGGTCCGGAAGGACCGTAAAAGGAATTTCGAGAACGGAATCGTCAGCAACGCAGTACTCTTGCCAGCCGGTGAAGCCGAGCACGAAGGCGCCGACCGGAAGATCCGCTCGCCGACTTTCGACGACCTGCCCCACGCCGAGACCCCGCATGACCGCGCCGAGCTCGACCGGCGCGATGTAGGACCGAATCTGGCTCATCCACACGCGATTCGTGGGATCGAGCGAGAGGTAGAGGGTGCGGATCAACGCCTGCCCGTCGGCGATCTCGGCAACGGTCTCCTCGCTCCACTCGAGATCCCCCTCGCCCACACGGCCCTGAGGCCTGTTGCGCAAGCGGAAGAGTCGGTTGACGGGCGATTTCATGATCGACCCCCGTTGGTCGCGAGCAGTGACATGGGTGGTCGGACACGCGGCGCGTGCGCTGCAGCGAGGGTGTCCGCAAGCCTGTCAGCAGGCTAGACCGGACGTCGATAGTCGTCAACACAGTGTCGACACCGGTGTCGACCTCGCCTTCCGTGCCTGGACCGGGCAGAACGCCGCAGAAGAGTCGACAGCGTGTTGACTACTGCCGACACCTCGTGCACTGTGGGCTGGGACACCGGCTGAGACATCAGTCGACGAGGACATGGAGGCGGTGTATGAGCGCGCAGGCGGACAACCGGGCGACGGTGGAACGCTTCTGGAAAGCTCTCGAGGAGGGCCCACCTCGCGGTGCGGCCCTGGAGGCCTGGAAGGACACCTTCGCCGAAGACAGCGTCTGGGAGATGCCCTTCGCGCCCGAGCCGCTGGCCAAGAGCGTGCCGGGCCGGCACCTCATCGGACATTTCGTCGACTGGTTCTTCGAGTCGGTACCGGACCTGCGCATCGACTCGCTGACGGTGCACGAGACCACCGACCCGGAGCTCTTCGTCCTCGAGCTGCACGGCACGGCGACGGTGTCGCAGAACGGCAAGACCTACGCGAATACCTATTGCACGCACATGCGGATCCGGGACGGCAGGATCGTCCTGTTCCGCGAGTACTTCAATCCGGATGTCGTCCTCGAGGCGTTCGGGTACGACGAGATCGCCAAGGGCATGTCGTCCGTTCTTGCCGCTGCTGGAGTGGAGGTCGGTCGGTGAAGTTGGAACCGGAGTTCAGCTACACCGCAGAGCTGGCCGAACCTCAGGTCGTCGGCCCAGGCCCTTACGGCCTACGTCAGGTTCTCGCCGTCACGGGAGGCAAGGTCACCGGCAAGCGACTCAGCGGGACAGCGGCCCCCGGTGGCGGCGACTGGCTGCTGGCCGGGGACGACGGCTTCGGCCGACTCGACGTACGCGCGCAGTTCTACACCGACGACGGCGCGGTCATCTACATGAGCTACCAGGGTCTGGTCCAGGTGACCGAAGCAGCCGCAGGCGCACTCGGTGGAGGCGCAACGGGCACCGACTTCGGCGACCACTACTTCGTCACCACCCCCCGCCTGGAATGCGGAGACCCCAGGTACTCCTGGGTCAACCAGAGCATCTTCGTAGGACAGGGCCGCATCCAGCCGGGGCCGATCGTCGAGTTCCAGGTCTTCCGGGTCGACGCATGACGCCCGCCGGCCGTTCCGGCGGATCCCTCCCGTTCCGGGGGTGAGGGGTCGCATGAGCGTGCTGCATGCGCAGGTCGAGCAGCTGTTGCGTTCTGCGTCCACGCGCCCGGCTCCGCAGCCGTGGGAGATGCCGATCGCTGCCTACCGGCAAGCCGGCGAGAACTTGAGGGCATTGTCAGGCCCCGTTGACGAACGCTGCACGGTCGACGATTTCACGATTCCAGTTCGCGAGGGGGTGGTCGCGGCACGGCGCTACCGCCCTCCCGCAGCCGGATCCACCCTGCTCCCGGGCGTTGTCTACCTGCACGGCGGGGGTTTCGTGCGCGGGAGCCTGGACACCCACGATCGACTCTGCCGAGAGGTCTGCGTGCAGGGCGGGCTCATCGTGGTTTCCGTCGCGTACCGACTAGCACCAGAAAGCCGGTATCCGGCTGCTCACGACGACGCCGGTGACGCATTCACCTGGGTGAGCGAGCATGCGGATGCGTCAGGCATCGACGGAGGTTCTCTCGCGGTCGCCGGTGACTCCTCAGGAGGTGCGCTGGCGGCGGGCATTGCCCTCGCCTCGCGAGGGCACGGCCCGCCGGTCAAGGCGCAAGGTCTGCTGTGTCCCGCTCTCGATGCCACCATGAGCAGCGACTCGGTGGACCGGTACGCGGACGGTCCGTTCCTCACCCGGGCCGCGCTCGAATGGTCGTACGACCTGTACGTCCCGGACGCCGATGATCGTCGATCGAACCTCGCCTCGCCGTTGCTGACCCGGGATCTCACGGGTGCTCCACCTGCCGTCATCGTCAGCGGTCAGATCGATCCCGTCGCCGACGATGCCCGCCGGTACGGCGAGATGCTCGCGGCGGCGGGAATTGAAGTCCGAAGCCATGAGTACAAGGGAATGCCGCACAGCTTCCCGCTACTGGCGGGAGTGCTGGACGATGGCGGTCACGCCATCACGGTATTCGCGCGAGGACTCTCCGACCTGCTCCGACAAGTCCGTACGCCCGTACCTTGATCTCGAACACGTACACGGCGCCACACACACAAGGACGAACGAGGACCGACATGACCACTGCATCAGAAGCCGACCAGATCCAGCCGTCGACCTCTCGCGACGGAGAAAGCTATGTCTCGCACCGTGACGAGATCCACTTCAATATGACCGGCGATTTCATGACGGGTGTGGACTTCTGGATCCACGCGACCGGCGAGACCACCAACGGCCAGCTGATCGTCATCGAGACGAATTGGGTCCGCGGTACCGAACCCGTCTGGCACATCCACCACCGCGAAGAGGAGGGCTTCTTCGTGATGGACGGCGAAATCAAGATCCACACCGAAGCCGGTTCGTACAGCGCCAAGCAGGGCCAGTTCGTGTGGGGGCGCAAGGATCAGCGGCACACGTATGAGGTGGTCGGTGACGAAGCTCGGATCCTCGTGGTGTTCGTGCCCGGACCCGACAGCAAGGGTTTCGAGCCCAACGGCGGAATCGACAAGTACTTCTACGAGGCCCGCGACCGGGAGCTCCGGACGCCCGAGCAGCTGCAGGCAGAGGTCGAGAACCTGAAGGTCAACTACGGGTTGGAGATGTTCCCGGACCTTCCGCACCCGCGTGACCAGAAGGGCGAGTAGCGGTGAGCATCGACGCATCCCTCGACACCACCGTGCCGCACTGGATCGCCGGCGGCGCGGTGCCCCCGACGAACGGTCCGCGAGCCGACATCCGTGATCCGGCTACCGGGCGGGTGGTCAGGACCGTCGTGCTGGGCGGTGCTGATGCCGTCGAGGAGGCTGTGGCCGACGCGCGGACCGCCGCGGAGGGCTGGGCCGCCACCCCCGCCCCGGCACGCGCATCGGTGCTCCACCGGTTCCGCGCTCTGATGATCGAGCACACGGACGAGTTGGCGTCACTCATCACATCCGAACAGGGCAAGACGATCGCAGATGCCCGGGGAGAGATAGCCCGCTCCGTCGAAGCCGTCGACGTGTCGCTCTCGGTGGTGCAGCAGCTCAAGGGGGAGTACGCCGACCAGGTCGCCAACGGCGTCGACACGTACTCCTTCCGCCAGCCGCTCGGGGTGTGCGCCGGTATCACGCCGTTCAACTTCCCGGTCATGGTGCCGGTGTCGATGTTCACGGCCGCCATCGCCTGTGGGAACGCGTTCGTGCTCAAGCCGAGTGAGCGGGTGCCGTCGGCGTCGGTCAGGTTGGCGCAGATGATGAGCGATGCCGGCCTGCCCGGCGGTGTGCTCAACGTCGTCCACGGCGGCTCGGAAGCGGTCGAGGCACTTCTCGATCACCGCGATGTCGCGGCGGTGTCGTTCGTCGGGTCCACCCGCGTCGCGCGCATGATCTACCGGCGCTCGGCCGAGACGGGCAAGAAGGTCCAGGCCCTCGGGGGCGCGAAGAACCACATGGTGGTGATGCCCGACGCCGACCTCGACGCCGCCGCCGATGCACTGGTGTCAGCGGCCTTCGGCGCCGCGGGCCAGCGGTGCATGGCCGTGACCGTCGCCGTCGCCGTCGGCGCGGCGGGAGAGGCTCTGGTCGCCAGGGTCGCCGAGCGCGCGAACGCGTTCACGGTGGGTCCGGGGGCCACGTCGGGTACCGACATGGGGCCGTTGATCTCGGAGGTCGCCCTCGATCGGGTCCGTGCGGCGCTGGAGGTCTCCGTCGAGCAAGGGGGCCGGCTGGTCGTCGACGGCCGCGAACGACCGGCACCCGGGCCTGGCTACTTCATCGGTCCCAGTCTCGTCGACCATGTCAGCGTCGAGAGCGACCTCTACCGCGAAGAGGTGTTCGGCCCCGTACTGAGCGTGCTGCGCGCCGGAGACCTCGAGCACGCCCTGCAGATCGTGAACGACAACCCCTACGGAAACGGCGCCGCCATCTTCACCAGGAGCGGTCCGGCCGCACGTCGGTTCACCCGGGGCGTACTGGCCGGAAGTGTGGGGGTCAACATCCCCATCCCCGTGCCGATCTCCTGGTTCGGCTTCGGCGGCTGGGGGGACTCCCGGTTCGGTGACGACGGGCTCAACTACGACGCATACCGCTTCTACACGAGGTCCAAAGTGGTCACACAGCGATGGACGGAGCCCACTCCGGGTCTTGCACCGCACTTCGTCGCGGCGGCAGGTCAGTAACTCGGCCGGCAAGGAGCCGTCATGCCCGAGAACAATCCCACCTCGCCTCCTCGACTTGATCATGTCGGAATACTGGTTCGCGATCTGGATTCTGCCGTCGCACACTGGTCCGGCCGGTTCAAGGTCGAGGTTGCTCGAAGGGTCGAGGCGCCGGCCATGAGCATCAGGGCGGCCTTCCTCAACGTGGCGGGGGCAGAGGTCGAACTGTACACCGTGCACGAGACGGATGTGCTTGATGCGGCTCTGAAAGGCGCATCGGCGAAGCTCGACCACGTAGCGCTACGGCTGCACGACGCCGATGGCCCGGAACTCGCCGGATGCGCTATCCGAGGGCCCGGTCGGCCGGATCCCATATTCGAGCCCATTGCGATGGGAGGCGCCACACATGTCTGGACCGAGCCTCCCGGGATCGATGTTCTTCTCCAACTGATCAGGCCCGGCGGGTAATCCGAAACCCAGACGTCAACGAAGTCACACAGAAGGAGGAGCGCAATGGGGCGCATGGAAGGCAAGGTCGCGCTGGTCACCGGCGCGGCTCGGGGTCAGGGGCGGGCACACGCGGTCCGCCTCGCCCAAGAAGGTGCAGACATCCTCGCGTTCGACTGCCCGGTCGACGGAAGGGTTCCCTACCCCGTTGGCACGGCGGACGATCTCGCGATCACGGTCAAAGAGGTCGAGGCACTCGGCCGGCGGATCATCGCGCGCGCTGGGGATGTCCGGGAGCAGTCCGCGCTGGACGAGTTGGTGGCTTCGGGCGTGCAGGCTTTCGGCGGGCTCGACGTCGCAGTGGCCAACGCCGGCATCTGGACCGTGCACCCCTTCGCGGATATTCCCGAGGACGAGTTCCTGGACGTTCTCAACGTCAACATCGTGGGAGTCTGGCGCACGCTGAAGGCGGTGACTCCTGCCATGAAGTCACGCGGCGGTGGGTCGGTGATCGTCACCTCGTCCGGCAACGGCGTCGAGGGATCTCCGCACTACGTCCACTACGTCGCATCGAAGCACGGCGTACTCGGCCTGGCGAAGAGTGCAGCGCTCGAGTTCGGCCAGTTCGGCATCCGGGTCAACTCGTTGCTTCCTGGTCCTACTGATACCCCCGCCCTCGACTGGCAAGGCGGCTACGATCTTTGCGCAGGGAAGGGGCCGGGCCAGGGCGTCAAGGAGGACTTGCAGGGCGCGAAGTACTGGTCGGTTCTCCGCGATGTGGGCCTGCTGCCGACGCGAGCCATGAGCGAGGCGGTCCTGTGGCTCGCATCCGACGAATCACGATGGACGACCGGCCTCGAGATGCTGGTCGACGGCGGCCACATGCTCATGCCGGGGCTGAACATGGCGAAGATCGCGTTGGACAACCAGTAGCGTCCGAGCAGGTGTTCAGCGGGGCTTCCATTCGCGACCGTAGACCGTCCGCAGCCAGATGGTGGTCATGGTTTCGACCATGTCGTCCAACGGGATGGCATTTTCGCTGCGCAAGCTCATCAACGAGAGGTTGCGTTCTCCCATCCACATCAACGCAGCTGCCAACGACCTGGCGGGCGGTCCGTCGATCGCCATGCCAGTGGCTCGGTCTCGCTCGATGCCTGCGGCCGCAGCGTCGATGAACCGACCGAGGATCGAGTCCCATTGCGCCTGCAAGGCCGGCTCGGCGGCAGCGGCGTCGGCTACTTCGCGCAGAACATGACCGTGCTGTTCCCACACCTGGATGACCTCGTTGACGGCCTGCTCGATCGCCGCCTCCGGCGGCATCCCGGTGGGACGCTCGAATATCAGGTGCGACGCTCGGAACACATCGGCGGTGACCCGCGAGAGCAGCGCGGACAGGACCTGCCACTTGGATTCGAAGTAGAAGTAGAACGACGACCGGGACAGCCCTGCACGCTCGGTGATGTCGTGAATCGAAATGTTGCGCAGAGGCATCGTGCGCAACAGGTCGTAAGCACCTTCGAGGAGGGCTTGCTCGCGCCTGTCACCCTTGATGTTTCGTCGGCCCACCCGCGCTTCCGCTGCGCTCAGGCCGAACGGGGAGTTGGTCGCCACAGGCGACATGATAGAACAGGAGCCAAGCGTGTCGAACCTCGCTGAAAACCTCGTGGCGGCCGCACGTGAATACGGAAGCCGTCCGGCCGTGAAGCTCGACGAGTACGTCCTGTCCTACCGCCAGCTGCATCACCACGCCGCAGCTGTGGCCGGCGACCTGCGCGCCCGCGGCGTGCAGCCGGGCGATCGGGTGGGTCTCATGGTGCCGAACGTCCCTGCCTACGCAGTCCTGTTCTACGGCATTCTGCTGGCCGGTGCGGTTGCGGTGCCGATGAACCCGCTGCTCAAGTCGCGTGAGGTCGAGTACTACCTCGACGACTCGGGCATGACGCTGGTGTACGGGCTGGACGGTAGCGATGCGGTCGTGCCGGACCTGGCGGCGAAGGTCGGGATCCGGTCGGTCCTGGTACCTCCGACGGGTCCGGCCGACTTGTCCGGCGACCCGGTCCTCGAAGCCACCGATCGTGTCGACGACGACACCGCCGTGATCCTGTACACCTCCGGGACCACCGGGCGGCCCAAGGGGGCCGAACTCACCCACCGGAACATGTCGACCAACGCGGCGACGACGGTGGACACCCTGATCCAGCTGGGTCCGGACGATGTGATCCTGGGCTGCTTGCCGTTGTTCCACGTCTTCGGCCTCACGTGCGGGCTCAACGCAGCGGTGAAGGCAGCTGCACTGCTCACCCTCGTCCCCCGCTTCGAGGCCACCAGGGCACTGCAGGTCCTGGCCCGCGATCGGGTGACGGTTCTCGAGGGCGTGCCCACCATGTACGCCGCGATGTTGCACTCTGCCGATGCCGACGACACGGACACGTCCTCGCTCCGCACGTGCATCGCCGGCGGCGCCGCCATGCCCGTCGAGATCCTCCGGGCGTTCGAGAAGAAGTTCGCCTGCGAGATCTACGAGGGCTACGGGCTCTCGGAGACAGCGCCCATCGCCTGTTTCAACCAGCCCGGGCACGAACGCCGACCCGGCACGATCGGGATACCGGTACGCGGCTGCCGGTTGCGGCTCGTCGACGACGACGGTGCAGACATTCCCGACGGGGAGCGCGGCGAGATCGCCATCCAGGGCGAGAATCTCATGAAGGGATACTGGAACCGACCCGAGGCCACTGCCGAAGCCATCCCCGACGGATGGTTCCGCACCGGGGACATCGCCACTCGCGATCGCGACGGGTACTACACCATCGTGGACCGGAAGAAGGACCTGATCATCCGCGGTGGGTACAACGTCTACCCCCGCGAGGTGGAGGAGGTTCTCTACGAGCACCCCGCTGTCGCCGAGGCGGCGGTGGTCGGCATCACGCACGTGGACCTCGGGGAGGAGATCGGCGCGGCCGTGGCACTCAAACACGGAGCACGTGCGGAGACCGAGGAGCTGAAGGAGTTCGTTCGAGGTCGGCTCGCCGCCTACAAGTACCCGCGCGAGGTGTGGATCGTCGACTCCTTGCCGAAGGGGCCGACGGGCAAGATCCTCCGGCGAGAGGTCGAGCCGCCTGGCGTCACCACCGCCGCAGGCACCACGAACCGAGAGAATCGGCCTGTGGCGAGCGAGAACCGCGGAGCGGTCCGCCATGACGTCGGGGCGGGGAGGGCGTGATCCGCACGAGCGTGACGGGAGGCATCGCCCGGCTGGTCCTGGTCGACTCGGACCGCCACAACGCGATGTCGCGGTCGATGATGCGCGATGCCGCGGCGGCGCTGGACCGGTTCGCGGCCGACCCCGCCGTCCGGGTCGTCGTCGTGTCCGGCCACGGCGCCGACTTCAGCGCCGGTGCCGACCTGCGGGGGATCACCACCGGCCCCGAGCTGGAAGCCGCCGCTGCCGCTCTGTTCCGCGGCCTGGAGGCGTTCGACCGCCCTGTCGTCGCCGTCGTCCGTGGCTACTGCCTGGGCGCGGGCGTCGCGCTCGCGCTGCGCGCTGACGTGCGAATCGCCACGCCGACCAGCGTGTTCGGGGTCCCGGCGGCCCGCGTCGGCATCGGCTACCCGCTGGCCGAGGTCCGCGCGCTCGTCCGCGTCGTCGGTCCGGCAGCGGCAGCGGACCTGCTGATCACCGCCCGGCGCATCGACGGTGTGGAGGCCCACCGGATCGGATTGGTCACCCGTCTCGTCGAGGACCGGGACCTCGACGTCGCCGCCCTGTCCGTCGCCGAGTCCGTGGTGGCGAACGCGCCGCTGTCGGTTCGCGCGGCGAAGGCGGCGATCGCCGCTGTCGTCGACCCGGACCGGCCGGGGATGTGCGAGCGGGCTGAACAGCTGATCGCGACGTGCGCCGGCTCCCGGGATGCGCGCGAGGGTGCCGACGCCATCCTGCAGAAGCGCCCGCCGGAGTTCACCGGCTGCTGAGTGCGGGAAGCCGCGTCAGACCCGAGGCGGGCTCCCGCCCAACAGCGAGTGCACGATCCGGCGTGCCTCGTGCAGCGGTGTGGTGCCGGCAGCGGCCGCGGTGTCGAGGATCCCGGCCAGTCGTCGCCCGATGCCGCGTACCCGGGCGGAGGCGGCGTCGGCGCTCAAGCCCTCGCGCTCGCGAGCGACTGCGCCGATGATGCCGCCGGCGCTCACGACGACGTCGGGACACCAGATGATGCCGTGCTCGTGCAGGACGTCGGCGGTGCTGTCGTGGTCGAGTTGGTTGTTCGCCGCACCGACGATCGCCCGGGCACGGATATCGCCGACCAGCTGGGCGGTCAGGATCCCGCCCACCGCACACGGGACGAGGACGTCGACGTCGGCCACCAGCACCTCGTCAGGGGTCGCCCAGGTGGCCCCCCAGCTGTCGGCGAGCGCGCGCCTGGACTCGTCGACATCGGAGACGACCAGGCGTGCACCGCGGGTGGCGAGGTGCTCGGCGACCCGCGCCCCGACGTGTCCGAGTCCGTGCACGGCGAAGCGGAGATCGGACAGGGCCCGGCCGGGCCAGACGTGTGAGCACACGGCCTCGATCGATGTGGTGACACCGAGGGCGGTCGGCGCCGAGGAGTCCCCGCTCCCCCCGGCCGATTCGGGCCGGCACAGGACGTGCGCGGTGCGTTCGCCGATGCGGGTCATGTCCTGCGGGCCGGACCCGATGTCGGGCCCGGTGACGTAGCCGCCGCCGAAGCTCTCGACCACATCGCCGATGTCGGCGAGAAGATCTGCCCGGTCCGCGGCCGACCCCCGCTGTACGAAGTGCTCGTCGAGAGCCACGACGGTCTTGCCGCCCCCGTGCTGCATGCCCGCGAGCGCCGCCTTCTCGGTCATGGCCGCAGACAGCCGCACCGCGTCGCCGCAGCCGTCCTGCCAGGACCGGTAGCTCCTGATCCGGCACCCGCCCAACGCCGGTCCGAGACGGGTCGAGTGGATGCTGACGGTGATCATCTGGCCGCTGCGCTTCCCGCGCTCGGTGATGACGCGCTCGGGTGGAATCGTGGCGGCGTTCGGAGAGGGAGAGGGCATGTCCATCCGTCCTGTGTTCGGCAGATCGACGAAACTGAAGCATCGTCGTCCTGCCTGAAGGACGAACTCCGCACGACGTTCGGCAGTGGTGGGCCGCCCGGCGCGCTCGCCGAACGTGGTTCGGGTCAGTCCTCGATCACCGGTTCGACCGTCCAACGGTGGGTGTGGTCGTAGACGAGCGAGGTGCGGAAGCCGACGACCTCCTTGCGCTTGCTGAACCGGTCCATCAGGAGCGCGTGCATGTCCGCGACGGCCGGAACCGCGACGTGCACGAGGAAGTCGTCCCCACCGCCGATCACGAAGACCGACAGCACCTCGCGCTGCTGCAGCGCGAAGGCTTCGAAGGAGCGGATCACGTCCCGGCTGAGGGGCCGGACCTGGAACGCGATCAAGGCCTGGACGCCGCGTCCCACGCGATCGAGGTCGACCTGCGCGTGGTAGCCGGTGATGATGCCGCGCTCCTCGAGCGCACGGGTACGGACCGAGGAACTCGACGGCGCCAGGTCGACGCGCGCAGCCAGCTGTCGGTTCGTCAGTCTGGCGTTGGCCTGCAGCTCTCGGATGATCGCTCTGTCCCGCTCGTCCATGCGCTCAGTATCGAAGGAACCGGAGGGCTGCCGCCTTCACCGGTGACGCGCCCTCGCCCATGACCATCCGCTCCCGGGTGCTGCCCGTGGTCATCGTTGACACCTTAACGGTGTTCAGGCACGCTGGTCGCAGCGTTGAACTTAGTTAAGGAGACCCCTGATGCGCGCTGCGGTCGTCACCGCCCCCGATGCACCACCCGCCTGTGGCGAGTTCCCCGAGCCGACGGTCCCGCCCGATCACGAGCCGCTTCACCTCGTCGGAGCCGGCCTGCACAACATCGTTCGCGGGCTGGCCACCGGGCGGCACTACGGCCGAGGCGAGATGGCGTATCCGCTGGTGCCGGGCATCGATGCGGTCGCCCGCACCGGCGACGGGCGCCTGGTCTACACCGGCTACGCGCGTCCGCCCTTCGGCACGATGGCCGAGCGGCTCTTCGCTCCCTTCCAGGCGGAGGTTCCGGCAGGTGCGGATCCGCTCGCGATCGCCGCGGGGATGAACCCCGGCCTGTCGGGCTGGATGGTCCTCACCGCGCGGCGCAAGGAAGTGGGAGCGCTGGGCACCGTGCTGGTGCTGGGCGCCACGGGGATGTCGGGCAGCCTGGCGGTGCAGGGTGCGCTGGCGCTCGGGGCGGAGCGGGTCATCGCCGCCGGGCGCGATCCGGAGGCGCTGGAGCGCCTGCGCGGCGCGGGAGCGACGACCGTGTCGTTGGTCGATGACGGGACCCACGGCCTGGAGCAGGCCCTGGCCGACGCCGTGTCCGAGACGTCACCCGGTCTCGTGCTGGACTACCTGTGGGGGCCCGTCGCCGAGGCCGCCTTCGCCGCGCTGGGCCGCAGCGGTGAGGACACCGAGGCGAACACGGCCTACGTGCAGATCGGCTCGCTCGCGGGCCTCGAGGCATCCCTGCCCGCGGAGCTGCTGCGCAGCCGGCGGATCGGGATCACCGGGAGCGGCGCCGGATCGGTGTCCCACGAGGAGATGCTCGCCGAGGCGCCCGAGGTCATGGCCCGGTTCGCCGACGGATCCCTGCACCTGCCCTACACCGCGTTCCCGCTGAGCCGGATCGGTGAGGCGTGGGCGCACACCGGGCGCAGCCGCGTCGTCGTCGTGCCGGACTGAGCCGTCCACCCAGCAGTACGTGATCGGAGAGGGAGAGTCATGCAGAAGAGGGCACTGGTGGTGGGGCTCGGGATCGCGGGGATGTCCGCGGCGATCGGGCTGCGCCGGGCGGGGTGGACGCCCGTGATCGCTGAGCGGGCAGCCGAGCGTCGGACGGGGGGCTACTACATCTTCATGTTCCCGGAAGGCGTGCGAGCCGCGGGCGACCTGGGGGTCGCCGACCACCTGCACACCCGCAACCCGGTATGGAGACCGGGCGGGAACACGTGGTCGGTGGATCGTCGGGGCCGGCGGAGACCGGCCCTGGGACTGCTGGACGCGCCCAGCGGGCTGGCAGCGGTGCTGCGCGGCGACATCGAGGCCGCGCTGTGGCAGGGCATCACCGGTGACGGGATCGACGACGCGGTCGAGGTGCGGTTCGCGACCACCCCGGTCGAGATCACCGAGGGCGCCGGCGGGGTGCAGGTCCTGCTCGAGGACGCCGGCACCGGGAATCGGTACCGCGAGGACTTCGACCTCGTGGTCGGCGCGGACGGGATGCGCTCGAGCGTGCGCCGGATGGTGTTCGGTCCGGACGAGGACTACATGGCGAACTGGAAGTCGATGATCTGCGCGTTCCAGATGAAGGAGCAGGTGCCCTCCTACGAGGCGTGCGACAGCATCCTCGTCTCGCGCCCCAAACGGGCGATGTGGGTGTTCGGACTCGCCGACCACGCGCCCTGCGCGTGGCTGACCTTCCGCACCGAGGACATCCCGGACCGGTTCGCCGGGTCGTCGATCGAGCAGGTGCGCGCGGCCTTCTCCGGGATGGAGGACGACCCCGTGGTTTGCCACGTGCTGGCCTCCCTGGAGGAGGCCCCTGACCACGTGTTCGACTCGATACACCAGGTGAAGATGCCCCGGTGGAGCGCGGGGCGGGTCGTGCTGGTGGGGGACGCGGCCTGGTGCATGAACACCTTCTCGGCGATGGGCTCCTCATCCTCGCTGCGCGGCGGCGCCGCACTGGGCGTGGCGCTGCAGGAGCACCCCGACGACCTCGCCGCCGCTCTGGACGCCTATGAGACCGGTCTGCGCCCCTACATCACCAGGCAGCAGCGCTCCGCACGGATCAAACAACAGCGGTTCGTCCCGTCCAGCCGTCCGGTCGAGGTGCTGGGTTCGGTCGTCCTCGAACTGATCCGCAAGGTCGTTCACCGCCGGATGACAGTGGAGTACACCGCAGAGTCGACTTCGACCCTGTCCGGTACGGGGCGGTGACGACCATGCGGAGGAGGGCGCTGGTGGTCGGGCTCGGGATCGCGGGGATGTCCGCGGCGATCGGGCTGCGCCGGGCGGGATGGACGCCGGTGATCGTCGAACGGGCGCCGGAGCGCCGTACCGGAGGCTACTTCGTCGGGCTGTTCCCGGAGGGGCGGCAGGCCGCGGCCGACCTGGGGATCGCCGAGCACCTGCACACCCGCAACCCGGAACGCAACGCGGGCGCGAACTCGTGGTCGCTGGATCGCCGGGGCAGGCGCAGGCAGGCTCTGGGGTTCCTGGACCAGCCCGGCGGGCCGGCAGCGGTGCTGCGCGGCGACATCGAGGCCGCGTTGTGGCAGAGCACCACGGGCGTCGAGGTGCGGTTCGCGACCACCCCGGTCGAGATCACCGAGGGCGCGGACGATGTGCAGGTCCTGCTCGACGACACCGGCACCGGTGTGCGGTACCGGGAGAGCTTCGACCTGGTCGTCGGCGCCGACGGGATGCGCTCGACCGTGCGCCGGATCGTGTTCGGCCCGCACGAGGACCACCTGACCACGTGGAACGCGATGATCTGCGCCTTCCAGCTGAAGGAGCAGGTGCCCTCCTACGAGGCGAGCGACAGCATCATCATCGCGCGCGCCAAGCGGGCGGTGTGGGTGTTCGGGCTCGCCGATCACGCGCCCACCGCATTGCTGACCTACCGCACCAGGGACGTCCCGGAACAGTTCACCGGCTCGCGGATCGAGCGGCTGCGCGCCGTCTTCGCCGGGATCGACGACCCCGTGGTGCACCACGTCCTGGACTCCCTCGAAGAGACCCCTGACCACCTGTTCGACTCCGTGCACCAGGTGCGGATGCCGCGGTGGAGCACGCGGCGGGTCGTGCTGGTGGGAGATGCGGCGTGGTGCATGAACCTCTACTCGGGCATGGGCGCCACGTCCTCGCTGCGCGGCGGCGCCGCACTCGGTGCCGCCCTGGCGGAACACCGCGACGACCTCGGAGCCGCTCTGGACGCCTGGGAGGTCGGGCTGCGTCCGTTCATCACCAGGCACCAGCGCACCGCGCGGCTCAAGCAGCAGATGTTCGTCCCGTCCAGCCGTCGGGCTGAGGCGGTGCGCTCGGTCCTCGTCGGTCTGGGTCGCAGGATCCGCAGCCGCCAGCTGGCGACGGAGACGGGCGGACCGCAGGCCCCGGCGCTGTCCGGCACGTCGCAGTGACGACGATCTCCGCGCCCACCCGCCCGGACACGGCGCATTCGAACTGCGCCGCGCCGGGCGTGGCTACGCGATCGCCGCTCGGGCGCCGTTCTCCCGGATCACGATTCCGATCGGCTCAGAATTCGATCCGCACCACTGACGCGGGCTTGATGATCCCGGCTGGGTTCGGCGGGGTGTGCCCACCGTCCGTGCTGAAGTAGGCGACGCGGCCGTAGTCGCCGGGTGCGCGGCCCCAGGCGGCGCTCGACGGCCCGAGGAACCGGTGGTCGATCGGGTCCCCGACCACGACTGCGGCCTCCGCGGCCGGAGCCGCCGGGTCCAGCGGGACGCGGTGGAGGGTGTTGTCGATGTGGGTCGTGATGTACGCGACGCCGGCGTTCTCGTCGATGCAGAAGTCGTCGACCGCGTGGATGCCCTTGGCGACCACCTCCGGATCGCTCGCCGGCTCGTGCGTCACCGGATCGACCGCCACGCGCGCGAGGACCTGCTCCCACGAGCCCGTGTAGTACACGCGGTGGGACTTCTCGGCGGCCCGGACACCGTTGACGCCCGGGTAGGGGATGGAGAAGGTCTGGGTCAGGTGGACGGCCCGCTCCGGGTCCGTGCCCGGTGCCATGGACTCGTGGCGGAGCCAGACCTTGGCGGTCCCCGCGAGGCCGTCCTCGGTCAGGTCGACCCGCCAGATCAGGCCGGCCGCGCAGTCGGCGATCAGGATCACGCCAGGTGCCAGGAGGCAACTGCCGTTCAAGCCGGCTGCGTGGGATTCGAACGTCAGCACGCGCGTCCGGTTCACGGGCGCTCCGGGAACCCAGCCGCGCAGGTCGAAACGGTCCAGGGCGGCCGGGGCCATGGAGGAGACGTAGAACACGTCGGGCTCGGCCTCGACAATGCTCATCGGCAAGCCCTCCATCCGATCGACCATGACGGGACCGATGGTGGCGTCGTCGGCGGGGGCGGGCACCCACCACAGTTCCCTGCGATTGAGGGCGGTGACGAGCATCGAACCGTCGACCCGGACGACGATGTTCTCAAGGAAATAGTGCTCCGGCAGCGTGGCGACTGTCGTCAGCTTCGGCTGGTCATTGATTACTGTCAACTCTGATCTCCTCAGATGGTGGGACCATGGACGCCACGGGGATGAAATCCCCGCGATGATTGTCGCCGCGGGCGGTTTACTCGGGGGCGGGTACCGCAAACATGGTCAGCAAGGTGCACACCGCTTGGTACTGACCCATGACCGCACCGATGTCGTACAGGCCACGCTTGCCGAACGCCTGCTCGGCCACGCGGAAAAGGTCGTCGTCAAGACGATGTTCGATCAACAGTTGCCGTGCGACGCGCACCGCGATCTTCTCGTGTTCGCCCAGTTGGTCCGGCACAGCGCCCTCACTCAGCGCCGTGACGACCTCCGGCGGGAGGCCGATCCGGCGGGCCAGGATCTTGTGGGCGTACAGCTCGTAGTCGGCGCCCCACACGGCGCCGACGGCGACGATCACAACCTCGCGCACCGTGTCCGACAGTGAGGTGTGGCTCGCCTCCGCGGCAGCGAAGCCGAGGAATCGCAACGCGACCTCCGGCTGCAGCAGAAATGTGTTGAACGGGCCGATGAGCTGCCCGTCATCGGCTCTGATCTGGAACCCGTTCTCGTTCGCCCACGGCAACTGGTTCGCCATCACCGAGTCGACGAGTTCTTGTTGTGCGGATGTCAATGTTGCCGGGTCGGTCAGCGGGAGGCGCCCGCCGAGTGCGTCTCTCTGGATCGCCATTGAGATGGCTCCTGCCCATCTGTGCGTTCTCTCGGACACGGGTTGTCCGACTGCGCGACTCAAGCGCTGACAGGGCCGATGTCGTTCGCAGGTCGTTCCGTGCTTGTTTCCAGGTTGACCGACCTGCGTCGTCCTGTCCAACGCCGTTTATCGATAACTCGGATCTATGCCGGTGATGAGTGACGGCCTCAGTTGTTCGTGGCCAGATGTTGCTCGACCATGTGCTCGAATGCCCGGGCGGCAGCTCCCGGCGTGCGTCCGACAGGCGTCGCCAATGAGATGGGCCAGTCGAGGTCGGCACCGGTGACGCGCAGCACGGCGAGATCGTCGTCGGGAATCAGGACGGCGCGCGGGAGGAGAGCGATGCCGAGGCGGTGGCGGATGAAATTCGTGCCGGCGGTGATGTCGGTGATCTCGATCGAGACGTGGCGGGCGAGTCCGGCAGCGCTGAATGCCCGATCGGTCACAGCGCGGTTGCCGTAGCCCAGCGGGAAATCGATGAACGACTCATCGGCAAGGTCGAAGATCGTCAACTCGTCCCGGTCTGCGAGTCGATGGCCTCGCGGAACGACGAGATCCAACGGATTGGCGGTGAGATCCCGAATGTGCACGCCTGCCGGCCGATGGCCAGGAATGGAGACGAACGACAGGTCGAGCCGACCCTCGGCCAGCGCCGCGACGAGTCCTGGCGAGCCGTTGCCGACGATCGCGAGCTGAACGGACACAGCGGGGTGCTCACGGTGGAACTCACCCAGCAGGCCGGGAAGGTCGATCAACCCGAGCGAACTCATCGTTCCGATGCGCAGCGTGCCGCGGATGCCGCCGCTCACCTCGTGCACCGCTTCGCGAGCGTCGCGTGCCGCCTCCAGCGTCGCCCGTGCTTTCGGCAGCAGTTGCCGCCCGGCATCGGTGAGACCGATGTGGCGGGTGGTGCGCAGCAACAGCCGAGCTTCCAGTTCCCGCTCCAGCGACGCGATCGTCGATGACACCGCGGACTGGACGATGTGCAGGCGGGCCGCGGCACGCGTGAAGCTGGATTCCTCCACCACGGCGACGAAGCACTCCAGCTGACGCAACTCCATGCGCCGATCATCGCAAGTTCGGACTGCGGGCCCACCGGTCTTCTGGAGTCCGACGGTGACGCGTGGCGGGTGGCGGCCCCTCAGGTGTGCGCGGCGCGGAACGTGCGGCGGTAGGCCAGCGGGGACACCCCGATCGCCGCGTGGAGGTGTTGGCGCAGGGACGTGCCGGTACCGAAGCCGACCTGGAAGGCGATCTCGTCGACCGGGAGGTCGGTGGATTCGAGGAGGTGGCGGGCGCGGGTGAGGCGTTGCTGGGTGATCCACCGCCCGGGGCTGGTGCCGACCTCGTCGGTGAAGCGGCGGGCGAAGGTGCGTGGGCTCATCCGCGCGTGTGCGGCGAGGTCGGCGAGGGCGAGGGGTTCGTGCAGGTGCGCGAGCGCCCATTGCCGGGTGGCGGCGGTGCCGTCCTGCGGGGTGCGGGGGACCGGCGCTTCGATGTACTGCGCCTGCCCGCCCTCGCGCCAGGGTGGCACCACGCAGCGGCGGGCGGCCCGGTTGGCGATCTCGCTGCCGTGGTCGGTGCGTAGCAGGTGCAGGAACAGGTCGACGCCGGAGGCGGCGCCTGCGGAGGTCAGGACGTCGCCGTCGTCGACGAACAGCACGTCGGGGTTCAGGTCGACCTTCGGGAAGAGCCGGCGGAACGGCTCGGCGGCCTGCCAGTGGGTGGTGGCCGGGCGCCCGTCGAGCAGGCCGGCGGCGGCGAGCACGAAGGCCCCGGTGCAGATGGACACGAGCCGGGTGCCGGGCCGGATCCGGCGGAAGGCCGCCGCGATCGGTTCCGGTAGCTCCCGCACGACTGCCTCGGGGTCCTCCGGGGACGGGGCGAACGGCGCGACCACCACGGTGTCGGCGGTGGACAGCAGCTCGGGACCGTGTTCGACGGCGACGGCGAAGTCGCTGCTCGTGCGCACCGGGCGGCCGTCGACGCTGCAGGTCAGCACCTCGTAGAGGCCTTCGGTGGCGCCGAGGATGCGGCTGGGCATGCCGAGCTCGAACGGGTACACACCGTCGATGGCGAGGACGGCGACCCGGTGCGTTCGCGGCACGGCGTGGCTCCTCGGAACCGGGATCACCGGCGGTTGGCAGGATCCCATCGAATAGTGGCAATCATGCCATGGCCGACCCGGCTGTGCCCTCCGAGACTGGCGTTCATGAGCGGAAGCGAGAGCGGCACCATGCGCGCCGTCAGCCAGGACGTGTTCGGCGGCCCGGACGTGCTCCACGTGGTCACGCGGCCCCGGCCCGTGGCGGGGGCCGGGGAGATCGTCGTCCGCGTGCGCGCGGCGGGCGTGAACCCGACCGACTGGAAGCACCGCGCGGGCCTGCCGTGGCTGGCCGAGCCGGTGCCGGTCCTCGGGTGGGACGTGGCCGGGGTCGTCGCGGAGGTCGGCAGCGGGGTCACCCTGTACGAGCCCGGTGACGCGGTGTTCGGCATGCTGCCCTACCCGCGGGGGGCGGGCGCCTACGCCGAGTACGCCGTGGCGCCGACGCGGTCGTTCGCCCGCACACCGGCGAACCTCGACCACGTGCAGGCCGCGGCGTTGCCCCTCGCCGCGCTGACGGCGCACCAGGCGCTGGTCGACACCGCGGACCTGCGGCCGGGGCAGCGGGTGCTGATCCACGCCGCGGCGGGTGGGGTGGGCCACCTGGCCGTGCAGATCGCGAAGGCCCGCGGTGCGCACGTCATCGGCACGGCGAGCGCGGCCAAGCACGACTTCCTGCGCGAGCTCGGCGCCGACGAGCTGATCGACTACCGGGCCACCGACTTCGTCGAGGCGCTCGACGACGTCGACGTGGTGCTGGACACCCTCGCCGGCGAGACGCGAACCCGTTCGCTGGGGGTCCTGCGGCCGGGTGGCCTGCTCGTCTCGCTCGTGGCCGGTGACCCCGAGGCCGACGCGGCCGACGCGAAGCGGGCCGCCGAGCTCGGTGTGCGGCTGAAGGGGCTGATGGTCGAGGCCGACCACGCGGGCATGCGCGCCGTCGCCGGGCTCGTCGAGCGGGGCGCGTTGCGCGTCCACCGCGATGCGACGTTCCCGCTCGCCGAGGCCGCCGCCGCGCACGCCCACGGCGAGACCGGACGCACCACCGGGAAGATCGTTCTCGTCGTCGGGTGACGGGCGTCCGCCGTCGTCATGCGGCCACGCCTTCCGCGGCCACCGGACTCCCGGTCGCCGCGTCCGCCGGCGCGCCGCCGGAGCGCGGAACGGCGGCGCACGCGACCGCCCCGATCAGGGCGACGAGCGCGAACACCCCGACGTTGGTGCTGAGCCCCGCCCCCGCCGCGACGAGCGCGCCCCCGAGAACGGGCCCGGTGACCGCACCCAGCCGGCCCACGCCGGTGCTCACCCCGAGCGCGGTGGCGCGCTGCCCGGCGCTGTAGTGGGTGGCGACGTACCCGTAGATCACGACCTGGTTGCCGGTCGTGGCCGCACCGGCCACGAAGACGAGGACGAACACCACAGGGGTGGGCAGGGGCACGGCGATCAACCCGAGGGAGAACACCGCGGCGATGAACAGGGTGGTGGCGATCCACCGGCTGCCCCAGCGGTCGGCGAGCGCGGAACCCGCCAGGCCGCCGACCACGGCGCCGAGGTTGAGCACGAGGAGGAATGCCAGGGCCGAACCGAGCTGGTAGCCCGCCCCGCGCATCAGCTGCGGGAGCCAGGTGTTCAGCCCGAAGACCAGCAGGAAGCTGCAGAAGTTGGTGAGGACGAACAGCGTCAGCGCCAGGAGCATCCTGCGTGTGAGCAACGTGCGCAGACCGCTCTGCCGCGGGGTCCTCGGGACACCGCGGGCGCGCCGCACGAAGTTGGGTGACTCGGGGAGCAGCCACAGGCTGAGCGGCACGAGCGTCACCAGCGGCAATGCACCGAAGGCGAAGAGGGCGCGGAAGCCGAGCGGCTCGAGGAACACCAGCGCCGTCACCGCGGCGAGCACCCCGCCCACGGGGAACCCGCACAGCATGAGGGCGTTGACGAAGTGCCGTCGCGCCGCCGGTGCGACCTCGATGACCAGGGCGACGGCGGTGGGCGGGATGCCGCCGAAGCCGAGCCCGGCGAGGAACCGGAACGACCCGAGCCACCACGGGGTGGGGGCGAACGCCGACAGGAGCATCATCACGGAGAACCAGGCGAGCGAGGCGATGAAGAGCCGCCGCCTGCCGAGCAGGTCCGTGAGGGGCCCGGTCAGGACTGCGCCGATGATGGCGCCCACGAGGGCGTAGCTGCCGATGGCGCCCGCCTGGGTGGGTGTCAGGTTCCAGGCCTGGTGCTCGAGCAGCTTCGGCACCGCTGATCCGTAGACGATCAGGTCGTAGCCGTCGAACACGATCGCGGCGAACCCGAGCGCCACCGCGGCTGCTGTCGAACGGCGTTGGACGGACGGCGTCGTCATCCCGGACCTCCTGGGTCGGCCCGCACGCGCTGCGGGGGTGCCCAGACGCTAGAAGCATCGCGACATGAGTGTCAATATCTCGACATTACTGAAATCAGATGCGTCGATTTGTTGACAGCACTGTCACGCGGCCATACCGTCGGATCCGACCCGAGGGGTGCGTGGAGAGGACGATGCGGATGACAACCAGGCCGAGCGCTTCCCTGGGCGCCGCCCACGTGGTCGCCGTAGGGCAAGATGGCCCGGACGGCGCACTGGGCGACTCGACTGGGGCAGCGATGGCACGGCAGCACAGCCGCCGCCGGCTCGTGTCCAGCGAACTGCTCGAGCACTCGGCACGGCTGTTCGCCACGCAGGGCTACGCCAACACCTCGTTCCAGGACATCGCCGACGCGATGGGCATCAGCCGTCCGGCGCTGTACCACTACGTGAGCAACAAGGAGGAGATCCTCGCCGCGCTCGTGCGGGATGTCCTCGAACGCGTCGTCGAGATCCTCGAGCAGGCCAGGGGCCGGGAGGACCTCGACGAGGACCAGCGGGTGGAGCAGGCGCTGCGCCGCATCGCGGTCAACAACGCGCGCAACACGACCCGGTTCCGGCTGCTGGACCGCAGCGAGCCCGACCTCCCGGCGGAGATCGCCGAGATGCACCGGGCGGCCCGCCGACGGGTCCTGGAGCTGTTCACCGGACTGATCGAGGACGCCGTCCAGGCCGGCCGGTTCCGCCCGCTGCCCGCCCGCACCGTCGCCCTGGGCATGCTCGGGATGGTCAACTGGGTCGCCTGGTGGTACCGCGCAGACCACGACGGCGACGCCGAGGCGATGGCCGACGTCCTGGTCGACCTCGCGATGTCCGGCGTCCGCCGCGACGACGAGCGCCAGGTCCAGCCGGGCCCGTGGGCCGCGCTCGCGCTGCTGAAGGAAGACCTCAACCACCTCGAAGGCGCTCTGTCTGCCGCGCTGACCTCCGGGTCGTCGCCGTCCGCGGACCCGGGTTCGCGGAGCTAGTCCCTCCTCCCTCCCTTCTCCTCTGCTTCGCCGGCATCCGGCCATACCTGAGGGTGACAACGATGTCGAAAAACCAACACGAGACGTCCTTCCCGGCCGCGCGCGTCGAGCGGTACCGGCGCGAGGGCCTGTGGGCCGGAGAGACGCTCGCCGACGCGCTGCGCCGGACGGCACGCGCCCACCCGGACACCACCGCGCTGATCACGGTGGAGGGCCGGCTGACCCACCGCGAGCTCGACGAGCTCACCGAGGACTTCGGCGCCGGGATGCTGGCCGCGACCCCGCTGCATCCCGGGGATCGCGTGATGTTCCAGCTCGGGAACGTGCTCGAGACGATCGTCGCCTACTACGGCTGCATCAAGGCGGGCATCATCCCGGTCTGCACCCTTCCCCAGCACGGGGAACGCGAGATCGGCCTGCTCGCCGAGCACACCGGCGCCCGCGCCCACGTCGTGCAGGCCGACTTCCGCAGCCGCGACCTGGTCGAGTCCGGCATCCGGCTCCAGCGCGAGGTCGGCGTGCTCGACACGCTGATCGTCGCCCGCGGCCCGCTACCGGCCGCGGCCGGCTCCGCGCACGCCTACGATGCGATCCTGGAGGCCGGGCGCAGCCCCGAAGCCCGCACGGCCCTCGCCGGGGTCCGGGTCGACCCGGGCGGCCTGGTCGTCCTCCAGCTCTCCGGGGGCACCACCGGGCTGCCGAAGGTCGCTCCCCGCAGGCACGAGGAGTACGTCTACAACTCACGCGTCTGGGCCGAGGCGCTCGAGCTGACCCCGCGCTCCGTCGTCCTGCACGCGCTCCCGATCATGCACAACGCCGGCACTGCGGCCGCGCTGCAACCCGCGCACCTGGCCGGCGGCACCTGCGTCGTGGCGCCGGGAGCCGACGCGGGCGCCGTGCTCGAGCTCGTCGCGACCGAGCGCGTCACCGTGCTGCCGGTCGTCCCGCCCGCCGTGGCGATCCGCCTCCTCGAGCACGAGCGCGCCCGCGCCCGCGCCACGGACCTGACCAGCATCGAGCGCTTCGTCCTCGGCGGGCAGCGCCCCAGCGTCGAGCTGATCGAACGCCTGGAGCGCGAGCTCGGCATCCGCGCCCAGCAGATGTTCGGAATGGCCGAGGGCATGTTCCTCCACACACCGCCCGACGCCCCCGAGTGGGCCCGGCTGCACACCGTCGGCACGCCGATCTCCCCGGCCGACGAGGTCCGCGTGCTCGACGTCGCCGGCGAGGACGAGGTGCCCGAGGGAACGCTCGGCGAGCTCGCCTGCCGCGGCCCGTACACGATCACCGGCTACCACCGCGCCCCGCGGCACAACGCGGACGTGTTCACCTCCGACGGCTTCTACCGCACCGGCGACCTGGCCACCCGCCACGTCCTCGACGGCCGTCCGTACTACTCCATCGACGGGCGCATCAAGGACGTCATCAACCGGGGCGCCGAGAAGATCCACGCGGAGGAGCTCGAGGAGCTGCTCGTGCGGCATCCCGACGTCCGCAACGCGGCCGTGGTGGCCATGCCCGACCCCGTGCTCGGGGAGCGGATCTGCGCCTACCTGGTCGTCGCGGACGGGGCGGAGCACCCCACCGTGGCCTCCCTGGCGGCGTTCCTCCTCGGTGAGGGCCTCGCGAAGTTCAAGTTGCCCGAGCGGGTCGAGATCGTCGAGGCGTTCCCGCTGACCAACGTCGGCAAGGTCTCGAAGAAGGACCTGCGCGCGGACATCGAGCAGAAGATCGAGAAGGAGAGCGTTCCCGCATGAGGCTCCAGAGCGTCGCCGTGCTCGGAGGTGGTCCCGGCGGCCTGTACGCCGCACGCCTGCTCAAGCTGGCGCACCCCGACGCCACCGTCCGGGTCTACGAGCAGGGCGTACCGGAGAAGACCTTCGGCTTCGGCGTTGCGGTGGCCGGGCGGACCCAGCGGAACCTGGAGGAGGCCGACGCGGCCAGCCAGGCGGACATCATCGCCGCGGGCCGCCCCCACGACATGCGCATGCTCGTCGGCGGCCAGGTCGCGCGGGTGCACAACGGTCCGCTGATCGGCATCGCCCGCACCGAACTGCTCGCGGTGCTCACCCGCCACGCCCGGGCGGCCGGGGTCGAGCTCCACCACGGGCGCCGCTACCGCCTCGACGAGGTCGACGACGCCGACCTGGTCGTGGTCGCCGACGGGGTCAACAGCCGGACCCGCACCGAGCACGCCGCAGACTTCGGTGCGCACGTCGACGTCGCCGACGGGCTCTACCTCTGGGCCGGCGCCGACTTCGCCCTCGACACCGCCATCTTCGCGCCGGTGACCACCGCCCACGGCACCTTCGTCACCCACGCCTACCCCTACGCGTCCGACCGCAGCACCTTCCTCATCGAGACCGACGAGGCGACGTGGCGGGCCGCCGGGTTCGACGTCACGACCGAGGCCACCGGGCCGGACGTCTCGGACACCACGGCGTTGGCCTACCTGGAGAAGGCCTTCACCGAGCACCTCGACGGCCACCGGCTCATCGGGAACAGGACGCGCTGGCTGCGGTTCCGCACCGTGCACTGCGAGCGGTGGACCCGCGGGAACGCGGTGCTGCTCGGCGACGCCGCCCACACCGCGCACTATTCGGTCGGCTCCGGCACGAAGCTGGCGATGGAGGACGCCATCGCCCTGCGCGACGCCATCGCCGAGGCCTCCGACCTGCCCACCGCGCTGGCCCGCTACGAGCACGAGCGCCGACCCCAGGTCCAGCGGATCCAGGAGCTCGCCCGCCGCAGCATGCTGTGGTGGGACTCCTTCCCCCGCCGCACCCACCTGCCGGTCGACCAGCTGATGGTCGCCTACATGACCCGCACCGGGAACGTCGGCCTGCAACGCTTCGCCGCCACCAACCCCGACATCGTCCGGCGCGGCCTCGCCCAGTTCGCCGACGCCGACCCCGCGCACGTCCCGGTCGAGGGTGTCGTGGACTGGGTGCTGGGCCGACCGCTCACGCACGGCGACCGCCGCTGGACCGGCAGGGTCCTGCCCGCGGGCGACCGCGACCGCCTCACCGCCGCGCTTCCGGAGGACCCCGCACCCCCGCCGCCCGGCGCCGACCTCGCCCGCGTCGTCGTCACCCTCGACGACCCCTGGGACGCGGCCGCCGACGCCCTGGTCAAGAAGCTGCACGACCTCACCCTCGGCGGCTGGGCCGGCTTCTGGCTCACCGGGAGCGCGGACCGGCACCACCTGCTGACCCGCCTCGACCTCGGTGAGCGGCTCCGCGCCGAGACCGCCGGACTCGTGGTCGTCGACGGGCCGAGCAGCTCCCTCGACGACCTCGCCGCCGGCCTCGCCGCCGCCCGCACCGACCTGGTGTGCCCCATCTCCACAGCCGACCGACGAACCCACGAGGAGGTTCTACGATGACCGACGCCAGCATCCAGACGGAGCACCGGGTGAAGGGCGTGGACCACGCCGCCTTCCCCACCTTCGACCCGGCCGCCACCGTGCGGTTCTACCGCGACACCCTGAAGTTCCCCGTCGTGCACTCGATCTGCGCGGCGGGCTGGGGGCCCGACGACCACCCCGACTTCATCCACTTCTTCTTCGACATCGGCAGCGGCGACCGCATCGCGTTCTTCTACTACTTCGGACACGAGCCCGTCGGCAACCCGGACGCCCGCGGGGACGCCTGGGCGCGGCTGCCCGAGGGCACCCCGGAGTTCTTCGCGAACTCCCGCCACCTCGCGATCCACGTCGACTCCGAGGAGGACCTCCTCGAGTACCGGCGCCGCCTCGACGAGAGCCGGTGGCCCTGCGAGATGCAGGTCATGCACGAGACCATCGAGTCGATCTACACCCACGACCCGAACGGGTACATGATCGAGATCACCCGGGCGCTGCGTCCGGTGACGCCGCAGGAGGACCTCGACGCCGAACTGACCATCGACGCCCTCTGCGACGTCGCGGCCGGGCCCGAGCCGTCGCTCGACAAGCTGCTCACCCGCAAGGCCGAACTGATCGTCGAGCGCGCCGCGCGCTGGGAGGCCGGGCGGCCGGTCCCCACGCCCACCGAGGCGGTGACCGAGTGACCGCGATCTTCGTCCTCGACGTCCCGGAGAACCGGGGCGTGGTCCGGGTGGCCGAGGAGGACGTCCTGTTGCAGGTCGAGAAGGTCGGACCCTACTTCCGGATCGCCCTCGACGGGGACGACGGCCCGCCAGCCGACCCCGGCGACGACGTCGGCCCGGGCCACACCAGCACCGAGCACCACATCGTCATCGACCGCCGCTCGACCGGCTGCCGCCACGCGGTCTGGTACTCCGCTCTGGCAGGTCTGCAGGACGCGCGCGTGGTCCAGCACGACAAGAACGCGTTGCGCGTCGCCGGGCGCTGACCGACCGGACCGCACGCCCCTCACGACAGGACTGACGATGACCGAACCCACCCCGCCCACCGGCCCCGGGGACCCCGGGAGGCCGCACCACCGCATCGGGCTCGTGGTTCCCAGCTCGAACACCACGGTCGAACGTGAGCTGCCCGCCCTGCTGCGGCGGCACCCGGACGCCGACTTCTCGTTCCACTCCTCCCGGATGCGGATGCACACCGTCTCGCCCGAGGAGCTGCGGGCCATGAACGCGCAGCGCGAGCGGTGCGTCGACGAGATCGGCGACGCCGGCGTGGACGCCGTCCTCTACGCGTGCCTCGTGGCGCTGATGGTCCAGGGCCACACCGACGGCGTCGGCGCGCACGAGCTGACCGAGCGCGCCGTCGTGGACCAGCTGACCCGCCGCGGTCCCGCTCCGCAGGTCACCTCCAGCGCCGGCGCGCTGGTGCACGCCCTGCGCGCGACCGGTGCGCGCCGCGTCGCCCTCGTCATGCCCTACCTCCGCCCCCTCGCCGAGACCGTCGTGGCCTACGTCGAGGCGGAGGGGATCACGGTCACCGACTGGCGCGCCCTCGAGATCGCCGACAACGCCGAGGTCGGTTGCATCGCCGGCACCACGGTCCTCGACGCCGCCCGCTCCCTGGACCTGTCCGGTGCCGATGCGCTCGTCCTGTCCGCGTGCGTCCAGATGCCCTCGCTGCCGCTGGTCCAGGCCGCCGAGGACGAGTTCGGGCTGCCCGTGCTGTCGGCCGCCACCGCCGGCGCGTTCACCCTGCTCGACCTCCTCGGCCTGCCCGTCGACCTCCCCGGAGCCGGGCGGCTGCTGACCCGCGACGCGAAGGCGGCCGTCTGACATGGCCACCAACCCCGGCCTCAACGTCGACTGGTACCCCGCCGAGCTGCCCACCGGCACCGGCATCCACGTGCAGACCAGCGTCACCGTGGACGACAACGCGGCCCGCGGCACGCTCTACGCCCCGCCGGGTCGCGAACCCCGCGACACCACGGTCATCGTGATCATGCACCCGCGGGTCGACATGTCCCGTCACTACCTGATCCCGGCCCTGCTCGGGGCCGGCCACGCCGTCTACGCCGTGGCCGCCCGCGACGCCGGCAACGATCTTCGGCTGGTCCACGAGCAGACCCTCCTCGACCTCGGTGCCGCCCTGACCTGGCTGCACACCCTCGGGTTCCGGCGCACCGTCGGCCTGGGCAACTCCGGCGGCGCCGGGCTGCTCACCTACTACGTCCAGCAGTCGGAGAAGGCGCCGGAGAACCGCATCGCCCGCACCCCCGCCGGCCGCCCGAGCTTCCTCGACCGGGCAACCCTGCCGACCCTGGACGCCCTCGCCTACGTCGCGCCGCACCCCGGACAGGGCACCCTGCTCAGCCGCTGCATCGACGCCTCGGTCACCGACGAGGACGACGCCTTCTCCGTCGACCCCGCGCTCGACCCCTTCGACGAGGACAACGGCTACCGGCCCGCACCCGAGAGCTCCGGCTACCCGCCCGAATTCGTCGAGCGGTACCGCGCCGCCCAGCTCGACCGCATCGCCCGCATCGACGCCCGGGCCCGCGACCACATCGCCGAAGCACGGTCCGCCCGCAAGAAGGTCCGAGCGGGTGACGGCAGCGCCGCCGACCGCCGCCGGGCCGGCACCGCGCGGCTGATCACCGTCTGGCGCACCGACGCGGACCTGCGTGCGATGGATCTGAGCCTCGACAAGTCCGACCGCGGATACGGGTCGGTCTACGGCCCCAGACCCGAGGTGACCAACTACGGCATCGTCGGCTTCGGCCGGCTCACCACGCCCGACGCGTGGCTGTCGACGTGGTCGGCGCACTCCTCGAACGCGACGATCGCGAAGGCCGGCCCGGACGTGACCCTGCCGACCCTGCTCATCGCCTACACCGCCGACAACTGCGTGTTCCCGAGCGACTTCGTGGCGATCACCGAGTGCATCGGCAGCGTTCACAAGCAGATCGAGTCCGTCGTCGCCGACCACTACGGGAACCCCGTCGGAGCCGCCGAGCACCGGCGTGATCGGGCGGCCGTACTGATCGACCGGTGGCTCGAGACCCTCGACTGAGGGTGCTCGTCGCGGCAGCGCCTGCGGTCAGCCGAAGGCGACGAGCGAGCAGGTGTCGGCCGGGGCGGGGTGCGCGGCTGAGGTAGAAGCGGCGCGCCGCGGTCGCGAGGTAGCGATCGAGTTCGGTGGCGCCTCGCCGGCGATGATCGTCAGCCCGAGCCGTCTGCCGGCGTGGGCGGGGTCGTGGTCTTTCTGTGCGGGTCGATCAGGTCGATGAGCTTCCTCGCCGCCACCGCCGCGCCGTCGGTGCGGATCGTGGCGCTCACCTCCGCGGCTCGCGCCGCGGTGTCGTCGCGGAGAGCGAGTTCGAGCGCGGTGGACAGGGACTCGACGGTCGGCGTCGGTCCCTCGTGGTGCGCGCCGATGCCCAGCTCGGCGACGCGCCGCGCCCAGTACGGCTGATCCACGATCTGCGGCACGATCACCTGCGGCACGCCCGCCACCGCGGCCGTCGTCGTCGTGCCGGCGCCACCGTGGTGCACGACCGCTGCCACCCGACGGAACAGCTCGCGGTGGTTCGCCTCGCCGATGACCAGGCAGTCGTCGCCCCCGTCGACCGGTGCGAGGTCGGCCCATCCTCGGCTGACCAGCACCCGGCGGCCCTGCGCGCGGATCGCCTCGACGGCCACCGCCGCAGCGTCGGGTGCAGAGGCCATCTGCATGCTGCCGAAACCCACGTAGACCGGGGGTTCGCCGGCATCCAGGAACTCCACGAGTTCCGCATGCAGCGGCCGGTCGTCCGGCATGAGCCACGCGCCGGTCTGCACGACGTCGAACCCCAGCGCGTCCTGGAACGGCCAGAGCACCGGGTCCGCCGCGAGCCACGGCCGGGCGGTGAAGCTGTGGTCGCGGACGTTGCCCACCGGCGGCAGACCGAGCGCGGCCCGGTGCGTGTTGACCGGCTCGCGGTACAACGCGTCGACCCGCTCGGCATCGATCTTCCACAGCACCCGGAGGTCCGTCTCTCCTGGCGGGAACGGCTTGCCCGGGCGTGGCCCCGGCGGGCGGTGCAGCGACGGCAGCCCGACCGAGTGCAGGGCGGCGAGCACGTAGTGGATGCCGAGGTGCTCGGTCACCGACCGCACGCCGGCAGGCATCAGGCCGCTCGCGACCACCGCGTCGCAATCCCCGGCCGCTGTGCCGACCACTTCGAAGTGTTCGGCGACCAGCGCGGCTGCCACCTCAGCGGGTGACGGCTTGGAGGCCACCAGCTCACGCACCGCGAAGCCCATCGGCACCGAGGCCACGCCGACCTCGGCCAGCCGGTCCGTGAAGTCCGGTGGCGCGCACATCCGCACGTCGACGCCGTGCGTGCGCAGCTCGAACGCCAACCCCAGCAACGGCTCGACGTCCCCCCGGGACCCCCACGTCGACAACAGAACTCGCACCGCAGCACTTCCGTTTCCCCAGGTTCTGACGTTCGAAGCGCGAATTGTGCTGCATTGACGGGGTATTGCCGCAAGGCCGGGGGCGTGTTATACGTTGAAGTGGGAAGACGATCGACTATCGGACCGTTTTCGCACGCCCGTCCGAGTGGCTCGGCCACAGGTCGAGCCTCCGTGCTCCGCTGCCCGACACGTCGAGATGGCGTGGCGGGCTAGTGCTTGTGTTCCCTTTTCGAGCTTGGAAAGCCGCGACTGCGTGGTGTTCAGGAGCGCGGCCACGTCGTGCTGGGTGAGGTTCTCCCGCTTGCGGTACCACCGGAGGATCTCTCCGACGTCGGAGCCGTCCGGAGGACCTGACGTCGCCTCTTGTGCCACCCGCAACCAGGTCATGACGGCTCGAGCCGGGCGAGCGCGGCGGCGCTCGCGCTACCGGGGTCGGCGGTGTAGATCACGAGCCGGAGGTCGGTGCCGGGCAGCAGCAGGGTGCGGCGCTCCAGCTCGAGCTCGCCGAGCTCGGGATGGCGCAGGCGTTTGCGCAGTGTCGGCCGGGGGCGCACGTCGTGATCGCGCCATGCGGCGGCGAAGTCCGGGCTGAGTGCGGCGATCTCGTTGACCAGCTCGCCGAGCGCGCGGTCTGCGGGGTGGCGGGCGCTGGTCATGCGTAGCTCGGCGGCGGACTGCCGGGCGAACTCGCCTTCCGCGCCTGCTGCTGCCGAGCAGAGCGTGTCGCTCAGCCGGATGGCCAGCCGCAGGGTGTTGCGCTCCTCGGCGGGCAGTGCTGCGAAGTCGGTGATCAACGTCGCCGCCGCGGCGTTCCAGGCGAGGATGTCTTCGCGCTCGTCGACCAGGTAGGCGGGGATCGGCCCGAGCCGGTGCAGCAGCTCCTCGGCGTCGGCGGGCACGGACGCGCGGTCGGTGTCGGTGCTGAGCGGGGCCTGTCCGGCCAACCGGGACAGGTGCTCGCGCTCCGTGGGGGTGAGCTGCAGCGCCGTGCCCACCGCGGCCAGCACCTGCGGCGACGGACGCGGTCCGCGGGCCTGCTCGAGCCGCTCGTAGTAGCTGGTGGACACGCCGGCCAGCGCGGCCACCTCTTCCCGGCGCAGCCCGGGGGTGCGCCGGGCCCGCCGGCCGGGCGGGTGGGTGCCGGGCACCTGGTCCGGACGCAGCGCTTCCCGCCGGCGGCGCAGGAAGTCGGCCAGGTCGCGTTTGCTCACCGGTCCAGATTGGCACGGCGGCGCCCGCGTCATCCACGGACCGGCTGTCCGGGGCTCACCTGTCGGTTCCACGGCCACGGCCCCGCGCCGAGCCTGGTGTGGTCACATCGCTCGTCACGTTGGAGGACCACGGTGCCCCGCACCCCCGAGGAGACGTTCCGCCGGCTGCTGGAACTGCTGCTGGCCAAGGACATGGACGCCATCGCCGACCTGTGGGCGGAACACGGCACCGCCGAGTTCCCCTTCGCCGAGGGCGCCGCGCCCGGGCGGCTGGACGGGCGCGAGGCCGTCCGCGACTACCTGGCCGGGTATCCGGAACTCATGGACGTGCAGTCCATCCCGGCGGTCACCGTGCACCACACGCAGCGGCCGGACACGATCGTCGTGGAGTTCACGGCGCACGGGCGCACGGTGCGCACCGGCGAGCCCTACCGGCTGGACTACGTCACGGTGATCACCACCCGGGACGGCCTGATCACCCGCTACCGGGACTACTGGAACCCGGTGGCCGCCGCCGGCGCGGCCGGCACGCTGCCCGAGCTGCTCGGCTCGCTGCGCCCGGAGGTGGCCCGATGACCGGGGTGCTGGTCACCGGTGGCACCGGGAAGACCGGGACCGTGCTGGTCGAGTTGCTGCGGGGGAGCGGTGTGCCGGTCCGGGTGGCCACCCGGCACCCGTCGGCCGGTGATCCCGACGCGATCCGCTTCGACTGGGACGACCCGGCCACCCACACGGCCGCACTGCGGGGGGCGGACCGCGTCTACCTGGTGCCGCCACCACACGCCGTGGACCCGCTGCCGCTGGTCGGGCCGTTCCTGGCCGAGGCGCACCGTCTCGGCGTGCGCCGGGTGGTGTTGCTCGGCTCCGCCATCGAGTTGCCGGACGCGCCCGGCCCGCTGGAGCTGGCCGCCCACGTGCGGGCCCGGCCCGGCTGGGTGGTGCTGCGCGCGTCCGGGTTCATGCAGAACTTCCTGAGCCCGCACCCGGTGGGTGATCGGATCCGGCGACACGGCGAGATCCGCACCGCCGGCGGCACCGGCCGGGTGGGCTGGATCGACGCCCGGGACATCGCCGCCGCCGCGGCCGCGCTGCTGACCGACCCCGACGGCCACCGCCGCAACCAGCGCGATTACCTCCTCACCGGCCCGAAGGCGCTCAGCTATGAGGACGCGGCCGCGATCCTCACGACCGAGACGGGCCGGCCGGTCCGGGTCGAGCACGTCGGGGTCGACGACATGGCGCGCACCTACCGGGCCACCGGGATGCCGGCGGCGCTCGCCGACGCTCTCGCCGCCGTCGACGCCGGCCTCGCCGCCGGGCGGGAGGACCGGGTCAGCACCGCCGTGCTGGACCTGACCGGTCGCCCGCCCCGCACGTTCGCCGAGTTCGTCCGTGAGCACGCGGCCGAGTGGACGAATCCGTCCCAGGCTGACTGAGGCAGGGTCTGTGGGTCAGTCGCCGGCGCAGCCCTCGCCGTCGCCGTCGCGGTCGAGGTGCCGGGCGTAGCCGGGGTCGCCGCGGCGGATCGGAGCGGCGCCGGCGGCGCGCACGGCAGCGCAGTTCTTGTAGTAGACGGAGCCACCTCCGGTGTCGTTGTCGTCGTCATCGCGCGGAGGCGCGGGGGCCCGGCGGTCGCGGTCGGGATCCGGGTCGGGATCCGGGTCGGGGGCGGGTGCGGGCCGGGTGGTCGTGGTGGTCGGGGCGGGCGCCGCGGTGGTGGGTGCGGATCGGCTGGTCCAGCTCGGGGCGGCGGTCCGGGTCGGCGTGGTGAGGGCGGGGGTGAACGAGCGGGCGGGGGCCGGCTCGTCGCCGCCGCTGCAGGCGTTCACGACACCGACGATCAGCAGGGCGATCAGGACCAGACAGCCGCAGCCGACGGCTTCATCCTTTTTGGCGGGTTTGCTCGAGCGCGTGCGTCGGTTGCGCGTGTTGCGGGTGGCCATGGGGGAGCGTGCGTCTCCTTCGGGGGAGTAGGAGGCGGGCGGAGGCCACGACCAGGGCCGGTACCCCGAAGGCGGGTACGAGCAGTCGGTGCACCCTGCGACCTTCCTGTGTTGGATGCGGGTGCGCATCCGGGCGACTGCTCGCGGAGCACGCGTGTCCCGTTACCGATCTCGCAGGCGCACGCCGTGGCCGGGGTTCCGCGGGCCGCCGCGACGGTGCTGCGGCGCCTCGCCACGCCCGAGGAGGTCGCGGCGACGGTGGCGTTCCTCGCCTCCGCCGACGCGTCCTATGTGACGGGGGCGCAGCTGCTCGTGGACGGTGGGTGGGCGGCGAAGAAGGACTCCCGCTGACAGCGTCGTGTCAGGTCGGTTCCGACGTCGGGCGCTCGCCGCCCGTCTGGACGATGCGCGACACCGCGGTGATGACGGCCTGCCGATGCGCAGCGAGGCGCCGCGGATCGTGCGGGTCGCCGCCATCTGCCCTGAGCAGGCCGTCGGGCGTCAGGTACCAGGCTTGTGCGACGGCGTAGATGAAGACGAGGAGGTCGACGGCGGTCAGCGGGCCGCTGTCGGTGCCGGCCACGGCGGTGGTCTTCGCGAGGTAGCTCTCCAACGGTTCGGATGCGGCCTGCGGGCGTTCCAGCTGCGCCCACATGTTGATCCGCAGCGCCGCGGGTTCGCGCTGGTGGTAGTCGAACAGCTCGCCCGCCCAGGCGGGTAGATCCTCCGGTTTCGGCGGGACCTTCGCGGCCATGGACGTGATCGCGCTGGTGAGTGCGGCGTCGAAGAGCCCGTCCTTGTTGCCGAAATAGGCGTAGATCATCCGGATGTTGGTGCCGGCCTCCCGGGCGACCCGTTCGACGCGCCCGCCGGCGTGGCCGTGCTCGGCGAACTCCGTGACGGCCGCCTGCAGGATCCGGGCCTTCGTCGCCTGGGCGTCACGTGCGGGCATGTGGTCTCCGTCTCGATGGGGGCGTTCGACGGCGGGCAGGTGCGAGGCTAGTCTAGAAGTAAATAACTTCTTACTTACTTGGAGGGTCGATGCAGCGGATCGCGATGGTGACGGGTGCGGACCGGGGGCTCGGGCGCAGCACCGCGCTCGCGCTCGCCCGGCGCGGTGCGAGGGTCGTGGTGACCTACCGGGGCGGCGCTCCCGGGGCGGCGCAGACCGTGCGGATGATCCAGGACGCGGGCGGCGACGCGTTCGCCACGCGGCTCGACATCAGCGACGTCGGCTCGTTCGCGACCTTCACCGCCGAGCTGACCGGCGAGATCCGCACCCGCTGGGGGAGTGCGACGCTCGAGGTCCTGGTCAACAACGCCGGGATCGGCCTGTTCGGCCGCCTGGAGGACGTCACCGTGGACAGCTTCGACGCGGTCGTGGGCACCAACGTCCGCGGCACCTTCTTCCTCGTCCAGGCGCTCGTGCCGCACCTCGCCGACGGCTCCCGCATCATCAACGTGTCGACCTCGCTGACCCGCCACGTCAGCCCCGGTACGTCGGTCTACTCGGCGTCCAAGGCGGCGGTCGAGGCCCTCTCCCGCAGCCTGGCCGTCGAGCTCGGCGCGCGCGGCATCCGCATCAACGCGGTCGCCCCCGGCCCGAGCGCCACCGACTTCAACGGCGGCGCCATGCGGGACGACCCCGACCTGCGGGGGACCCTCGCGGCGCAGACCGCGCTCGGCCGGGTCGGCGAGCCGGAGGAGATCGGCGACGCCATCGCCGCGCTCGCCTCCGACGACATGCGCTGGATCACCGCAGAGCGCATCGAGGTCTCCGGAGGAACCCTCCTGTAGAGGGCGCCGCCCTCGCTGATCGCGCCCGGGGAGCTACCGCTTCACGCCGGTGGTCGGGTGCGGTGCTGCTGCCGGTATCGACCGGCTGAGATGCCGTACTCGCGTTTGAACGCGTCGGCGAAGGAGTACGCGGAGCCGTAGCCGCTGCGCTGCGCGACGGCGGCCAGCGGGGCGTCGGTCGTCTGGAGCAGGCGGGCCGCCGTGGTGAGCCGCCACCACGTCAGGTAGGTGAGCGGTGGCTGCCCCACCATGGCCGTGAACCTGCGGGCGAAGGCGGCACGGGACAGGCCCGCGTGCGCGCCCAGCGACTCCACGGTCCAGGGGTCGGCGGGGCGTTCGTGCACGGCGCGCAGCGATCGCGCGATCACCTCGTCGTCGAGGGCGACGCACCAGCCGGTGGCCCGCGATCCCGCACGTTCGCGCAGGCAGGCCCGGATCAGGTGCACGAGGAGCACTTCGAGCAGCGCCGGCAGCACCACGTCCCTGCCGTGCATGCGTTCGTCCAGTTCGCCGCGCAACAGGTCGATCGACGCCTGGAGGCCCGGGTAGCGGTCCTCGTGGGCGGGAAGGCTCACCAGATCGGCGAGGTCCTGGAACAGCGGGTGCGGGCGAGCCCGCTCGAGCCGGTAGGTGCCGGACAGGAACCGGGCGGTGCTGCCGGTGGCGTTCCCGAGCGTGTGGGCGATCCCGTGGGGGAGCAGAACGGCGTCGCCCGGCTGCAGGGTGACCGCCTCGTCCGGTGCCGCCACCCGGATCCGGCCCGCGGTGCCGACGTAGAACCGGGCACCCTCGAAGGGCGGCACCTCCGTCTCCCACGACGGGTCCGCGACTTCCGGCGACAGGGACGGGCGCCCCACGCGCATGGCGCCGATCGCGTCGCTGAGCACGTCCATCGCCGGATCTTCCCCCACCCGGGTCAGGCGTCCGAGAACGGCGCCCATCGCCTGATCGAGACGTCCCCGTTCGACCGCACGACCTCGGCAGCACCCGCTCCGCCCAGGTGCGCCGGCACGACCAGGCTGTTCGTCGCGGCCGCCCGCTCCAGGACGCGCCGCCGGGACCGGGTGGCCTCGGTCTGATCCTCGCTCAGGCAGGTGTCGTGACCGGGTTCGATCATCTGCAGCGGGGTGTGGACGAGGTCGCCGACGAACACCGCCCGGTCGGTGCCGGACTCCAGCCACAGCACCGCCGAGCCGGGCGTGTGACCGGGGGCGGACTCCAGGACCAGGTGCTCGTCGATGCGGTGGCTGTCGCCCTCCCACAGCACCGCCTGACCGGCCCGGTGGACGGGCAGGACGCTGTCTCCGAACATGACCCCGGTGTCCGATGCGGACTGGAACGGGGACTTCGGGACGTGCCCGTTGACGGGGTTCCAGAAGTCGAAGTCGGCCCGGTTGATCAGATACCGCGCGTTCGGGAACGTCGGCACCCAGTCGCCGTCGACCAGCCGGGTGTTCCACCCCACGTGGTCGTTGTGCAGGTGGGTGTTGACGACGAGATCGACGTCCTCCGGCCGCACTCCGGCCGCCGCCAGCCGGTCGAGGAAATCGCCGTCGCGCCTGTCGAACAGCTCCACTTCGCGTTGCTTGTCGTTGCCGAGACCGGTGTCCACCAGAATGGTGCGGCCCGCGCTGCGCAGCACCCAGGTCTGCACGTTCGCCAGCCACGCACCGGTCTCGGAGTTCAGGAAGTCGGGCGCCAGCCAGGACTCGTGCCGGCGCCACAGCTCGGTGGGCACGGACGGGAACAGGACATCGGTGGTGGCGAAAGCACCCTGCCACTCGACCACGCGGGAGACCTCGACATCACCGAGGACGATCTTCTGCACCCCGTCACCGTAGGAAGGGGTGGTGAGACGCGAAATGCGTCGACGTCTCCCGTTGTTGAGGCAGCGTCTCGGTGCCTCAGCACGCGGCCGAGCAGCGGCTATTCGGCTCGGTCGACGCGGAGCGCCAGCAGGGTGAACACCGCGACGACGACGAACAGCCCGGCCAGGACGAGGTAGCCGAGGGTCAGCGAGACCGCGGCGAAGGCGGCTGCGGCCGCCGGGCCGGCCATGAACGAGATCGCCTGGGCGCCGGCGGCGATGCCGAACGCCGTGCCGCGCTGGTCGCGCGGGGCGCTCATGGCGATCAGCGTGTTGCTCGCCGGGAGCAACGCCGCCTGCAGGAGCGCGGTCAGCGCGAAGAACACCACGTAGGCGGCGACATCGGGGGACAGTGCGAGCAACACGTGCACGAATGCTGACAACGCCATGCCGCCGGCGATCAGCCACCTGAACCAGCCGGGCTTGGACAACCGCCGGACCGCGACCACACCCAGGACGCTGGCCACCCCGGCGATGGTGAACGCCACCCCGACGGCGCCGGTGGCCGCGTCGCTGTCGAAGCCGGCCAGCGAGAGCGGCGCCATCAGCCGCACCATCGACCCGGTGGCGTAGAGGACGAAGCAGATCAGGATCGCGACGGCGAACTGGACCGTGACCAGCCTCCGGTAGCTCGCCTGCTGCTCCTGGGCCGCCGTCGCGGCCTTCGGTGCCGGGGCGACGCTGTCGCGGGGGACGATGAACCACACCAGCACGGCCCCGAGCGCGGGCAGCAGCGCCGAGGCCAGGATGGCCCCCCACATCCCGAACCCGACGGCCAGGACGGCCCCGAGCGACGGGCCGACCGTGCTCCCCAAGTACTGGGCGGCGGTGACGGTCCCGAGCCCCTTGCTCAGCTTCGAATCGGGCACGGTCACGCTGGTCAGCGCCACAGCAGCCGGGATGAACCCGGAGAACAGGCCCTGGCAGGTCAGGGCGAGCGCGATGTGCCAGGGCTCGGTGGCCGCGACCATGATCAGCGTGGTCACCGTCGCGAAGAACAGGGCCCGGATGTACATGAGCTTCCGGCCGTGCCGGTCCGACAGCACGCCCCAGACCGGCCCCGCGACCAGCCGCGCGATCCCTTGCCCCGTCATCGCGATGCTGACCCAGAACAGGGCGTTCGCGTCGCTCGTCGCGCCGAGTTCGCGCATGTAGAGCGGGAGGAACGGGAACCAGAAGTTCATGGCGCAGGCGGCCATGAACGAGCCGGAAGCGATGGCGAGCACCGGGCCCGAGTCGAGCCGCCGGGTGAGCGACCTCCGCACTGAAGTGAGCGAGTGGGCAGAGGTCACTGCGACAACGTTAGCTTAGGCAACTAGGCCGTGTCCGGCAGTCAGTGCGCAACTGCACGCGATCGCGGCGATGATGATCACCGGGGCGGCCCCGCCACCCGCCGTCGACAAGGCCGGGAAGCGGTGCCGCCAACCGGGAGCGGCTGCTGGCCTCGGCAGTGACGACCATGATGCGCCATGGGACGCAGGTCTCGCTGGCGCGGATCGCAGAAGAGGCCGGCCTCGGGATCGGCTGCCGAACGGCGACGACTGGGACGCCAGGATGGCGCGCCAGATCGACTTCTTCATCAGCGCCGTCCGACGGTGAGGGCGCCGCCGGGGCCGGTGGGGCCCGAAATTGCGTCCCCTGGTCGTCGATCAAGGGGAAATGGTCGCTAGATGATCGGCGGTCTCAACTGGTTGTTGCAACGAGCAGCTCGTCGAGTGCCTGGGCGGGATTCTTCCATCCGAGGGTCTTGCGTGGGCGGCCGTTGAGTTCGTGGGCGACGGTGTCGAGGTCGGCCTGGGT
>NZ_JBHSKO010000022.1:0-148499 GCF_042657305.1 Pseudonocardia zijingensis
GGGCGGTGCTGGAGCACGGCATCGAGACCGGCGTCATCAAGCGCCTGCCCCACGGTGAGTTCATCGAGGTGCACCAGCCGCTGGGCGGTGTCGACGACCACGGCCACGCGATCCCGCTGGAGTACCAAGGCGCCCCGGTGCCCAAGCGGATGAACCAGCTGGGCCTGGGCGGCTCGCCGGTCCCCGGCTCGCTGCTCACCCCGGACCCGCCGGAGGAGACCGCAGCGCTCGAGCGCGCCCGCAAGGAGGAGGCCGAGGCCGAGGCGGCCGCCCGCAACGGGCAGCCTTCCGCGGAGGCGGTCAGCCGCTCCGAGGAGCGGGAGGCGATCAGCGGCCAGTAGGCCGCCACGCTCCGCAGCACACGAAGGGCCCCGCCGGATTCCGGCGGGGCCCTTCGTCGTACGTGCGCCGGGGTCAGCTGCCGCGGGCACCGGCGTCCTTGCACCGGTGGTGGCGGAGCACCGCGATCCCGGTGGCCACGGCGGCGAACGTGAACGCGGTGGCCGGAGCCTGCAGCAGCATCATCAGCACGGCCACCGCGACCGCCACGACCAGCGCCACCGTGAACACCCACGCCGGCTTCGCGTAGATCGACTCCAGCGACCACTGCGTGCTCCGGTCGACGTCCTCGAAGGAACGGACGAACTCCGGGTCCTCGGCCGTGAACCGGCGCTGCAGCTCGCCCAGCACCTCCCGCTCCCGATCGTCCAGCATCACGCCACTCCCTCCGCCCGGGCGGGGTGGCACGCCTCGCACAGGGTGGTGGCGGGGATGGCGGTGAGCACGGCCGGTGTGATGACGCCGCCGCAGACGCGGCAACGCCCGTAGGTGCCCTCGTCCATCCGCGCCAGCGCGAGCTCGATGTCCGCGAGCGCCTTCCGCGCGCCGTCGGCCAGGGCGGCGCGGATCTCGCGCAGCGCGCCGTCCGCCTCGTCGGCGGTGCCCAGCTGGGCGAGCTGCTCCAGGCGGAACGCGCGCTGCCGCTCGAGCTCCGCGCGGACGGCGGCGAGCGGGCGCTTCGACGGACGGGACCACACGGGCGACGGAAGAACCATGCCGACCTCCACACATCTACTGCTGACCAGCAGTGGCGACCCCCAGACCCACGATGCGCCCCCCGTGCTGCCCGGACATGGGCGGCGACCGGCTGAGAACTCGCCGGTCTCGTTGCCGGGGTCACGCAAGAAGGGCGCTACTGCGACGAGCTCTCGTCGTGCCAGACGGGGAGCGCGAGGGTGGCCCGCATGCGGCGCAGTTCGTCGCGGTGCACGGCGCCGAGGCGGGAGAGGATCTCCTCGCCCTCGGCGGTGAGCTGCACCCGCACCGCGCGGGCGTCGTCGGGGTGCGGCACCCGCTCCACGAGCCCCGCAGCCTGCGCCCGGTTGACCAGCTCGACGACGCTGTGGTGGCGCAGCTGGAGGCCGTCGGCCAGCTCCCGCACCGTGGCCCAGTCGCGGCCGGGGAAGCCCTTCAGGGCCAGCAGCAACTGGTACTGCTGCGGTGTGAGGCCGTGGCCGCGCACGGTCTCCTCGCTGAAGCGCAGGTAGCGGCGGATCCCGAAGCGGAACCGGGCGAGCGCCTCGAACTCCTGCTTGGTCAACGCCGCCGGATCGGCCCGCTCGTCCTCCGCCACGGTCACATGACACCACTCGTTCCCACCGATTCCGTCGGGCATCGTCGAACAATATCGCCTCACGATACATCGTGTTACGATACTTTTCACGGGCCGAGAGAGCCGGAGGGCAAGATGATCACAATCCTCGTTCTGATCGCCGTCGTGGCCGCCGTGGTGACGCTCGCCGGTTCGAGCGCCCGGATCGTGCGGCAGTACGAGCGCGGTGTCGTCTTCCGGTTCGGCCGGGTGTTGCCCGCCACCCGCGGCCCCGGGTTGTCCCTGATCGTCCCCGGAGCCGACCGGATGCAGAAGGTCAACATGCAGATCGTGACGCTCCCCGTGCCCTCGCAGGACGGCATCACCCGGGACAACGTCACCGTGCGGGTCGACGCCGTCGTCTACTACCGGGTGGTCGACCCGGTGCGGGTGGCGGTCGACGTGCAGGACTACGGCGCGGCCATCCTCCAGGTCGCGCAGGCGGCGCTGCGCTCGATCATCGGCAAGAGCGAGCTGGACGACCTGCTGTCCAACCGCGAGCGGCTCAACCAGGGCCTCGAGCTAATGATCGACAGCCCGGCCGTCGGGTGGGGCGTGCACATCGACCGGGTGGAGATCAAGGACGTGGTGCTGCCGGAGTCGATGAAGCGGTCGATGTCGCGGCAGGCCGAGGCCGAGCGGGAACGCCGGTCGCGCGTGATCACCGCGGAGGGCGAGCTGCAGGCCTCGCAGAAGCTCGCGCAGGCCGCCGAGGTGATGACCGAGCACCCGGCGGCGCTGCAGCTGCGGCTCCTGCAGACCGTGGTCGAGGTCGCCGCGGAGAAGAACTCCACCCTCGTGCTGCCCTTCCCCGTCGAGCTGCTGCGCTTCCTCGAGCGCTCGACGCCGGAACAGTCCGCACCGGACGCGCCCGTCCCGCAGCCGCCCGTGCGGGTCAACGGCGCCGCCGGTCCCGCCGTGGTGCCGTGATGACGCCGGCTCCCGTCGTCGTCGGGGTGGACCGCACGGGCTCGGCGGCCGGCGCGGTCGACTGGGCGGCCGCGGAGGCCGCGTCGCGGGGGTGCCGGCTGCGGATCGTGCACGCGTTCACGCCGCTGGTGCTCCCCGACCCGCACGGGGTCACGTCACCGATGGACGGGCTGCGCGCAGCCCGGGCCGCGGGCGAGGCGGTGCTGTTGCTGCACGCCACCCGGGCCCGGAGCGTGGCGTCCGAGCTCGAGATCACCACGCGGCTGCGGTGCACGTCGCCGATGCAGGCCCTGCTCGACGAGGCCGCCCACGCGCAGCTGCTCGTCCTGGGCAGTCGCGACCTGCGCGGGCTGCGCGCCCTCCTCACCCGGTCGGTGTCGGCGCAGGTGAGCGCGCACGCCACCTGCCCCGTGGTCGTCGTCCGACCCGCGCGCGCCGAGGCCGGGCCCGGCACGCCGCCACGGGTGGTCGTCGGCGTCGACGGCACCGCGGCGGGCGGCCGGGCGCTCGGGTTCGCGTTCCAGGCCGCGCGGCAACGCGGGGTGCCGCTCACCGTCGTGCACGCCTGGGCGCCGGACCCGCCTGCCGACCTGGAAGGGGTCCACGGCCCGCAGGCGATGGGCGAGGCGAACGCGCGCCGGAGGCTGGAGCGGGCGCTGCACCCGTGGCACGCGCGGTACCCCGACGTCGCGGTCGTCACCCGGCTCGTCCGCGACGACCCCGCCCGCGCCGTTGCCGCAGAATCCCGCGGCGCCGCTCTGGTGGTGGTCGGCTGCCGGGGCAGGCAGCGCCTGCCCGTGGCGGTGCGCGGTTCCGTGAGCCGATCCGTGCTGCGGCTCGGCCGCTGCCCCACCGCGGTGGTCCACGGCACCGAGCCGCAGCTGCCCGAACTCCGCCGCGAACGCTGACGTCAGCACCCCGGCAGAGATCAGCCGCCGCCCGCTTCCGGTGCCCGGCAGCGTTCACCGGAAATGCGATGGCACCGCTGCCGACGTCGTAACGTGGTCGGTGAGCACGGCCCGTCGGGCCGTGCTCGTTCTCGTCCGGGCGCCGGCCGGTTGCCGGCGTCTTCCGCGCGCCCGGAACACCCCCGATCGAGGAGCACGACGATGACCGGTACGCGGCAGGTCTGGTTGACCCGGGACGGGTACGCCCGCCTGAACGAGGAACTGTTGCGGCTGATCCGGGAGCGTGCGGCCGAGGTGCCCTCGGCCGACGAGGACGTCGTGGCGGAGCGCCGGGAGCGCGACCAGCGGATCCGGAAGCTGCAGGAGATGCTGCAGGACCCGGTGATCGGCGACGTCCCGCCCGACGACGGGGTGGCGGAACCGGGCATGGTGGTCACCGTCGCGTACCCCGACGGGGACGAGGAGACCTTCCTGCTCGCCGAACGGGAGGATGCAGGCCGCCACGACGTCGAGATCTGCTCGCCGCACTCCCCGCTCGGCCGCGCGCTCGTGGGGGCGCGGGAGGGCGACGAGTGCCGGTACGAGGTGCCGGGCGGCGTCATGACGGTGCGGCTCGCGCGGGCGGTCCCGTACGACGCACACTGAGCGTCGGTTGCCGGGCACCGGCAACGAGGCGCAGGTGATGTTGACCGGCACAGGCCCCTGTCGGCAACGTCGGGGCCGGGCACCGTGGGAGGTGCCCGAGGACGGGCGGAAGGGCATGCAGACCGGACCCCCTTGCCGAGGTCTGCATGCCCTTTTCCGCGGATGACGAGAGCCGGATCACGAGAGCCGGATCACGAGGTAGGAGCGGCAGAGCGATGTCGGTCTCGGTCGAGCACGGGCGCGGCGCCGCCACGACCGCTCGTCCGGTGGTGTGGCTGCGTGAGCTGCGGGGACGCCCGATCGTCGGCCCCGATCAGCAACACCTGGGCCACGTCCGCGACGTCGTGGTCCGCGACTCCCCCGCCACCGCGAACACGCCGGTGACCGGCCTGATCGCCGACGCCGGCGGCCACCGCTGGTTCGTGCCCGTCAGCGCGGTCCGCGATCTGCACGCGCGCCGCGTCCGGCTGCGGGTCGTCCCGATCCGGGCGGCCCGCCGCCGGTCCGCCACCGAGCTGCTCCTCGTGCAGGACGTGCTGGGGCGCCCCGTGGTGACGGCACCGGGCGAGCCGCCGAGACGCATCACCGACATCGCGCTGCGCCACACCACGACCGGCTGGGTCGTCTGGGCCGCCGACACCCGCTCCCCCGTCCGCAGGTTCCTCGGGGCACCGCGCCGCCCGGTGCCGTGGAACAGGATCGCGGCGCGCTGGTTCACCCGCCTGCACCGCCGGTGAACGGGTGGCCCGGCACCGGGCGACGTATGGTCACCGGACTCGGATCCACCGTCCTGCGACGCCCGCAACGCGGCAGGACGGTGTGCGAGAGGAGCACGACGCATGGGACAGGCACAGCGCCGGTCCGCCACCACGGAGATCCGCGGCAACGACGCGGCCTGGCTGAGCCGGGTGGCGCACGAGGCGAGCCGCGGGGCGGGCGGGATCCCGGTGGAGCTGCTGGGCGACTACCTGTCGCTCCTCGCCGACGCCGCCGCCACCGGCCGCAAGCCGGAACGGGCCGAGCTCGATGCCGTGGGCATGCACGGCAGGCGCGCCGCCGAGCTCGGGGTGTCGGCGGGCCACGCGGTGCAGCTGTACCTGTCCGCATCCTGGCGGCTCTGGCGGGAGCTGCCCGACGTGGCCCGCTCGCAGGACAGCGAGGTGGTGCGCAAGGCCGCGGAGGCGGTGCTGCGGGCGGTCGACCGCGCCGTGGCGAGCCTCGCCGAGGGCTACACGGCCGCGCGCCGCGAGATGGTGCAGCGCGAGGAAACCCTGCGGCGGGAGCTGATCGAGGACCTGCTGCGCGGCGACGCCGACGTCGGCGGGCTGGTCGAGCGGGCCGAACCATTCGGCCTGGACATGGGCCGGCCGCACCAGGTGGCGCTGGCGGCGCCCGCCGCCGGGCGGCTCACCGAGACCGACGCCGCGCTCGGCCAGGTCGAACGCGCCGTCGTGCAGGGCATCGGCGACCGCGACGTCCTCATCGCCACCAAGGACGGCTACATCGTCGTGGTGGCGCCCGCCGACCCGTCGCCCACGCGGACGCTCGGCGAGCTGATGCGCACCGAGCTCGGCCGCACCCCGCGCGGCGGGCCGTGGCGCATCACCGTGGGCCGCCCCTACGCGGGCGGCTACGGCATCGCCCGGTCCTACGAGGAGGCGCGCGAGGCGCTCACGATGGCCGTGCGCCTGCGCCTCGACACCCCGGTGATCCACGCCGAGCAGCTGCTCATCTACCGGGTGCTGCTGCGCGACCAGCCCGCGATCACCGACCTCGTGCAGACCGTCGTCACCCCGCTGGCCCGGGCCCGCGGCGGCCCGGAACCGCTCCTGGCCACGCTCGACGCCTACTTCGCCACCGGCTGCGTGGTCACCGAGACAGCTCGGAAGCTGCACCTGTCCGTCCGCGCGGTGACCTACCGGCTGAGCCGGATCGCCAGCCTCTCCGGCTACGACCCCACCGACCCGGCGCAACGGTTCACGATCCACGCCGCGGTGCTCGGCGCCCGGCTGCTGGGCTGGCCGCAGCGCGAGCTGCCCACCGCAACCTGAGGCCGCCCCCGCGCGCGCCCCGCCCTTGTGCCGGCAAGGTGGCTTTACTGGCGTATTACGCCAGCAAAGCCACCTTGCCGGCACTCGGGGGCGGGGGTTGGGCGCGGGGCCGCTACCTCTCGGAAGAGGCATTTTGCTCGACATGGAGCTCGTCGCCCGGATCCTCCGCCGGGCGGGGGTGCAGTGCCTGCTGCACGCGCCCGACGACCGCACGACCGTGCTCCTCGCCGAACCGCGCCCGGGCGACAGCGGGTTCGCGGTGCGGGCGACCCTGGTGCGCGAGCGCGGCCGCGAGCACCTCAGCGTCGGGCCGAACGACACCCGCCGGGCAGCCCTGCCCGTCCCGAAGCCGGACGAGCGCCGCGTGGCCGCGTTCGTACTCGCTCAGGCGCTGCGCGTCGAGCCCGGCGAGCCGGTGACCGCCGACGAGGTCCGCGCGCTCGGCCTCGGCTGCTGAGCTGTCGCAGCGAGCACCACGAGGAAGAGCACCACGTAGACGTCCGGCCACACCGAGACGAGCCCCGTGGCGGGGATCGGGCCGACGGCCGGACCGGGCAGCGCGGTCACCACGGCGACGGTGGCCGCGAGCACGCCGGCGAGCCCCGCCGCCGCCCGCCGGTCACCGCGCACGGCGCGGGCGCCGAGCAGCACGGCGAGCGGGACGACCCACACGTAGTGGTGCGACCACGCGAACGGGGCCAGCGCCGCCGAGGCGAGGCCGCACACCGTGAGGGCGAGCACCTCGTGCCCCGCCCGGTGGGCGCGCACCGCCGCCACGAGCGTCCCGGCCCCGAGCACACCGGCGGCCACGAGCCACGCGGGCACGGCGGCACCGAGCCGGGAGAGCAGGCCGTTCAGCGAGTGGTTGCTCGGGCCGGCGACGTCGGAGATGCGGTCGGCGGCGAGGAACGTGCCGTGGAGCCAGAACTCCACCGAGTCGGCGGGCGCGAACAGGAACCCGAGCCCGACCGCCGCGACGAACACGGCGAGCGCCGTGGCCGCCGCCCGCCACCTCCGGGTGGCGGCCAGGTACACGACGAACAGCAGCGGGGTGAGCTTCACGGCCGCGGCGAGGCCGACCCCCACCCCGCGCAGGCGGCCGCCGGGCCTGCCGAGGAGGTCGCCCACCACGAGGGCGAGCAGCACGATGTTGATCTGCCCCAGGTAGAGGGTGGTGCGCACGGGGTCCAGCGCCGTCGCGACCACCGCGATCAGCACCACCGCGGGCCACCCCACGCCGGGAGCGCACCGGTGCACCACGTACCCCAGCAGGCCGACCCCGGCCGCCGTCCACAGCAGCTTCAGCAGCCCCAGCGGGAGGAGCGCGAGCGGCGCGAAGAGCACCGCGGCGAACGGCGGGTACACGAACGGCAGGTCCAGCAGCACCCCGCCCGCGTAGAGCGGGTCCCCGGCGAGCACGTGCTCCCCGCCGGCCCGGTAGACCTGCAGGTCGATCAGCAGCGCGTGCGCGTCGGGCCAGAGCGCGAACACCACGGCCTGGGTCAGCAGCACCACGGCCGCGGCACCGGCCAGGACACGCACCCCGCTACTCGGGCAGGTCGAACTCGCCCGCGTCCACACCCTTGACGAACGCGTCCCACTCCGCGGCCGTGTACACGTGCGGCTCGCAGTCGGGGTCGTTCGCGCGGCGCAACGCGGCCCCGCCGTCGGGCAGCCGGGCGATCTCGACGGCGTCGTCACCGGAGCTGGTGCTGCTGCGCATCCAGACGACGTCCTCGGGCACGCGCGAAGTCATGAGCGGTCGAACTCCCGGTTCCGGACGGCGGTGACGAAGCTCCGCCACGCGGCGGCGGAGTGCAGGTGGGGGGCGCGGGCGCGGTCCTTGGTGTCGCGGACGGCCACGCCCTCGGGCAGTGGGGCGACCTCGACGCAGCTGTTGCCGTTCACACCGCTGAAGCTGCTCGTGCGCCACGCCGCGCCTATCGGGGTGGGCGCGACCTCGACGCAGCTGCCCCCGTTGTCGGCGCTGTAGCTGCTCGTGCGCCACGCCAGACGATCCAGATCCACGGCGGCCCCCCTTCCGGGTCTACAACTCACCGGCGACCCGACGGATCAGGTCCCGCGACTCGCCTGGGGCCAGCGCGAGGGTGCGGAGCCGGTCGAACTTGAGTCTAGCCAGGGTGACCTCTGGCTCCTTCCAGAGGTGGGCAGCACCGAGGGCGTGCTCGACGTAGGCCATGTCCGGCTCGCCGAGGTCGCCGAAGCTGAGGACGAAGAAGCCGGATTCGAGCGATGGGTGAGCTCCCCGACCGTCGGGCAGGACCTGGAAACTGACCCGGGGCAGCTCGCTCGCCTTCAACAGGTGGTCGAGCTGGACCTGCTGTACGGCCCGACCGCCCACCGGATTGCGGAGCGCGTTCTCGCTGAGGATCGCGACGAACTCGAGGGGGTCCACATCGGAGCCGAGCCGCTCCTGCCGGATCCTGCGGACCGCGAGATCCCGCTCCCGCTCCTCGGCGGACCGCGGTAGCGGCGAGGCGTCGTAGAGCGCGCGGCTGTAGTCCGCCACCTGCAGCAGGCCAGGCACGAAGCCCGCGGCGTACTCCTGCACCTGCGTCGCCTCGGTCTCGTAGCCGACGTAGGAGTTGTCGCCGAGGCCGTAGGCCCGGTACCAGCCGGGCTTGGCCGCCTCCCTGGCCAGCTCGAGCATCTCGGCCCACTGGTCACCGGCGTCGTACAGGTCGAGCATGCTCTTGACCAGGTGCACGTCGGCCTTCTGCTGCCCGTTCTCGATGCGGCTGAGCCGGCTCGCCGAGGTGTCGAGCGCGGGCGCCGCCTCGTCGAGCGTGAGCCGGGCTCCTTCCCTCAGCTCCCGCAATCTGCGTGCGAGGATGCGCCGCCTGATCGACGCCCCGTTCCGCTTCGCCCCCATGCGCCCTCCGTGTCCGGCCGATGACCGATCGTGGCACCGGGAACGACGGAGGTGGGATTCCCACCGCCGTTGCGCTGCGTGTTCGACCGTCCGTCGAGGTCACCGGTTGGAGGCGATCTTCCCGCAACCGCGGTATTGACCTGACGTGGGCGTGGGGTCACTCTGGGTTGCCCAGGAGAGTGCACAGTGGAGGAGAAGGGGCCGATTCGAGTGTTCGTGGCCGAGGTCAACGGTTGCCCGGGCGACGGGTTCGTCGCCGTGCGGGTGGCCGGTGAGGTCGACACGGGCACGCGTGACGCCCTCACCGAGGCGCTGGAGCGTGCGCTCGCCATCGGGTCCCCGTCGGTCCTCGTCGACCTCACGGGGGTGCAGTTCTTCGCCGCGGCCGGGGTGCATTGCGTCGAGCGGGCGGTGGGTGCGCTCGAAGCACGTGGCGGATCGGCCCACGTCGTCTGCCCCCGGCCCGGCGCTGCGTGGCGGGTGGTGTCGCTGCTGGGGCTGCAGCAGCAGTGGCTCGTGCACCAGGACGTCGAGGCCGCCCTGGCCGACTGCACCGCCGGGAGGTAGCTCTCAGCCCGGCCAGTCCGCTGCGGCCACGAACTCGGCGAAGCTGCGGGGTTGCCGGCCCAGCGCGCGCCGGACGCCGTCGGACACGGGGGCGTCGAGCCCGTCGCGCAGGGCGGCCACCGCGGCGGCGTGGTCGGCGGCGTCGGCGGGCGGCCAGCCGGCCGTCACGAGCTCGGCCACGAACGCGTCCGGCTCCACGGGGACGTAGCGCACGTCCCGGCCCGTCGCCGCCCCGATCTCGGCCGCGGCCTCGGCCATCGTGAGGGGGCGCGGGCCGGACAGCTCGTACACCTGCCCGCCGTGCCCGTCCCCGGTGAGGGCGGCGACGGCCACGGCGGCGATGTCCCCGGCGTCCACGAACGCCGCCGCGCCCTCCCCCGCCGGCAGCCGGATCTCCGCCGCGCGGACCGCGTCGCGGAAGAACCCCTCGCTGAAGTTCTGGGCGAACCACGTGGGCCGCAGGATCGTCCACGTCACCCCGCTCTCTCGCACCGCCCGTTCGCCGAACAGGTGGGTGCGGGCCAGCGGGGCGTCGGCCGCGGCGAACTCGGGTGCGTCGATGCCGCGCGCCGACAGGAGCACGACCCGCTCCACGCCGTGCCGCACGGCGCGTTCGACGAGGGGTCCGGTCAGGGTGGCGCCGTCCAGCGGCACGACGTACACCGCGCCCACCCCGTCGAGCGCGCGGTCCCAGGTGGCGGGGTCGGTCCACTCGAACGGCACGGGCGCGCGGCGGCCCCCGACCCGGACCGCCACCCCCTGTTCGCGCAGGCCGGCCGCCACGCGGCGGCCGGTCGTGCCGGTGCCGCCGATCACCAGAGTCGCGTTCATGCGCACAGTTCACCGTGGCGCGGCGAGACGAGCCATGGCTGAGAGTCGCGATTCGTTGTCCCAGCGTCTAGGTTGGACGCTCGTGGACGCCCTCACCGACCTGCTCGACGGTGTGCGGGCCCGGGGCGCGCTCTTCGGCCAGGCCGTCCTGGAACCCCCCTGGGCGCTCCGGTTCGCCACCGGCGCGCCACTCACGCTCACCACGATGCTGCGCGGCGAGGCGTGGGTCGTCGCGGCGGACGCGGCGCCGGTGCGGATCGGTGCGGGCGACCTCGCGATCGTCGCGGGCGCGGCCCCGCACGTGGTGGCCGACGATCCGGCGACGCCGCCGGGCCACGAGGTCTCCACCCCCGACTACTGCCGCCGCGCCGACGGCACCGAGGCGCGCATCGCCCTCGACGTGCGCACCTGCGGCGAGCGCGCCGACGGTTCGGCGCTGCTGCTCAGCGCGGCCTACGACCGTGCGGGCGGGATCAGCGAGCGGCTCCTGCGGTGGCTGCCGCCGGTGCTGGTGCTCCGCGCGGGTGAGTGCCCGGACCCCGGGCCCGCGCTGCTCGCCGACCAGGTCGACCGCGACCTGCCCGGGCAGCAGGTCGTGCTCGACCGGGTGCTGGACCTCGTGCTGGTCTCCGCGCTGCGCAGCTGGTTCGACCGCGCCGGGACGCGCCCGCCGTGGTATCGGGGCGCGGGCGACCCGGTGGTCGACGAGGCGCTGCGGCTGCTGCACGCCGACCCCGCCCGCCCGTGGACCGTGGCCGCGCTCGCCGGCGCCACCGGCGTCTCGCGGGCGGCCCTCGCCCGCCGCTTCGCCGAGCGTGTGGGCACTCCGCCCATGACCTACCTCGGCGACTGGCGGATCGCGCTGGCCGCCGACCTCCTGCGCGAGTCCGACGACACCGTGGACGCCGTGGCCCGCAAGGTCGGGTACGCCGACGTGTTCAGCCTGAGCACGGCGTTCAAACGCAGGCGCGGCACCACACCCACGCAGCACCGCGCGTCGGCTCGTGATCCACTGGTGCGATGAAGGTCGACGCGATGCTGCGGGGCACGAGCCCGGCCGAGCTGGCCGCCGAGGCGCGGGAGCGGGAGGCCGCCGGGATCGACGGGCTGTGGAGCTACGAGGGCCAGCACGACCCGTTCCTGCCGCTGATGCCGGTGGCCGAGCACACCTCCCGGGTGTCCGTCGGCACCGCTATCGCCGTCGCCTTCGCCCGCAACCCGATGAGCACGGCCTACGTCGCCAACGACCTGCAGCTGCACTCCGGGGGGCGGTTCCTGCTCGGACTGGGCAGCCAGGTCCGGCCGCACATCGAGCGCCGCTTCGGGATGCCGTGGAGCCGCCCGGCCCCGCGGATGCGCGAGTACGTGCAGGCCATGCGCGCGATCTGGGACGCGTGGGCCACCGGCGAGCGGCTCGCGTTCCGCGGGGAGTTCTACTCCCACACGCTCATGACGCCGTTCTTCTCGCCCGGTCCCAACCCGTACGGGCCGCCCGCGGTGCACCTCGCGGCCGTCGGCGACCGGATGACGCACGTGGCGGGCGAGGTGTGCGACGGGCTGCTCCCCCACCCGTTCACGACCGCCCGCTACCTGCGCGAGCACACCCTCCCGGTGCTCGCGGAGGGGCTCGCCGCCGGCGGGCGCAGCCGCGACGGGTTCACCGTGTCGTTCTCCGGGATGGTCGTCACCGGCCGCACCGAGGAGGAGATGGCCGCCGCCGCGCGGGGCGTGCGTGAGCAGATCGCCTTCTACGGCAGCACCCCCGCCTACCGCCCCGTGCTCGACCTGCACGGGTGGGGCGAGCTGGGTGCCGAGCTCAACCGGCTCTCCCGCGGCACCGACGACGACCGCTGGCAGCGCATGGGCGAGCTGATCGACGACGAGGTCCTCGACGTGTTCGCCGTGGTGGCCGAGCCGGACCGGCTGGGCGCCGCGATCCTCGCCCGCTTCGGCGGGCTGGTCGACCGCTTCACCTTCTACACCCCCTACGAGCACGACGACGCGCTCTTCGCGCCCGCGACGGAGGAGCTGCGCCGGGCGTGACGCTGCCCGCGCCTCGTTCGGCTGTCCTGCGGATGGCCCATCGAGGGCAACAGGGGCCGCGCGGTGTGCTCCCATCGGGCAGACCTGCGCCTGCGTCCCCCCGGTCGACATGGCGGCGCTGGACACACTGGACGAGTCGGCTCTCGTCACGACTACCGGACGTCATCGGAGGAATGCCGCACCCCATTCCGCGCCGTTGCGCCTGCTGGGCCAGTTCACAGCCCGGATTCGTCCCCCTATCCGCGTAGGGGGAGCGCTTGTCGCGCGGTGGTCGGGACCGTGCGGGTGATGCACCGTCATGCACGAAACGCTCGTCGGAGGCCCGACGACGAAGACCGAACCCCAGCCGCGACAGCAGCGAAGGTTCGGGTGTGGCGAATCTCCGACGGGGGCGGGGTCGGCACCGCTGCGCTGGCAGTCCCGTATTCCGGGTCAGGACGCGCGCGGAGGGACGCCGACCCGGTTGGGAGGGGAAGCAATGGAAGGACGCCGGCCGAGGGACTCGAGCAACCACGACCACCCTCGTCAGGCACTTCGCCGACTCGCCGCGGACATGGACGGAGTCCTCGAGACGATCGCGGAGGTCAGGGCGTCGCGTCTTCGGGAGCTAGCTGACGCTCGATCTGCTCGACGCGATCACGCAGCTCCCGGATCTCCAGCCCCAGGTGGTCGATCGCCTGGAGGATCGGATCCCCCGCCTCGTCCGCGTGCGGTGTCGGCCGATCGCCTCGCAGCACCGTGGCGAGGTAGTCGGGAGGCCACCCCAGAGCCTCCGACACGGCTGCGAGGGTCTGCGGTCGGCGGCGACGCGGATTGAGGTTGTGCTGCAGCTCGCGGACGGTCGTGAGCGACAGCCGGGCACGCGAGGCGATGTCCAGCTGCGTCATGCGCGTCTCGGCCATGCGGTTCCGGATCGCCTCCGCGACGGAGTCCCATCCCTCGCCGCTCGCCTCTGCCGCCTCGGTCACGTGGAGATCCTATTGCCGGCGGGCCCCGCTGCTCGACCTCTCAGACGGACAAGAGTAGATTGGCATCAATATTGAGTCAAATTGGTGCTAGCCTGTTCCAGGGGCGCGGAGGGAGCGATCATGGACAGGAGCCGCACGACGGCCACACGGGGGCACCACGACCTGCCGGTCCACCCCCACGTCACCGGCCCGCTCCCCGGGCCGCGCTCCGCCGAACTGCTCGCCCGGCAGAGCCGGCGCGAGTCCAACGCCCGGGTCTACCCGCGGCACTTCCCGATCGCGATCGACGAGGCGTGGGGCAGCTTCGTCCGTGATCTCGACGGCAACGTCTTCATCGACTTCCTGAGCGGGGCGGGTGTGCTCTCGCTCGGGCACGGCCACCCCGAGCTGGTCCGGGCCGTGACCGAGCAGCTCGGCCGCATCGCGCACGGGCTCGACCTGCCGACGCGGGCGAAGGACGCCTTCACCGACGCCCAGCTGTCGATGTTGCCGCCGACGATGCGCAACCGGACCCGGGTGCACTTCTGCGGGCCCACAGGGGTCAACGCCGTCGACGCGGCGATCAAGCTGTGCAAGACCGCCACCGGCAGGTCGGACGTCGTGTCCTTCCAAGGCGGGTTCCACGGCACCAGCCACCTCGGCATGGCCGTCACCGGCGTCGTCGCGAACAAGCGGCCGATCGGCAACGGGGTGCCGGGCGTGCACTTCTTCCCGTACTCGGACTGCACGCACTGTCCGATGGGGCTCAGCCGCAGCACCTGCGCCACGAACTGCATCGGCTTCCTCGAGCAGTCGCTCGACAACCCGAACTCGGGGATGCCGCTCCCCGCGGCCGTGATCGTCGAGCTGGTGCAGGGCGAGGGCGGGGTCGTCCCGGCCGACCACGACTTCATCCGCCGGCTGCGGCAGTTGACCCGCAGGCTCGACATCCCGCTGGTGGTCGACGAGGTGCAGACCGGGTGCGGCCGCACCGGCACCTGGTTCGCCTTCGAGCAGTACGGCATCGAGCCCGACGTGATCGTCGCGTCGAAGGCGCTGAGCGGGATCGGCCAACCGGTCGCGATCATCATGTACGACGACCGCCTGGACACGTGGGCGCCGGGCGCCCACACCGGCACGTTCCGGGGCAACCAGCTGGCGTTCGCCGCCGGGGCGGAGGCCGTGCGCATCATCCGCCGCGACGACGTGCTGGCCAACGTCCGGCGGCGGGGCGCGCAGATCCGCGCGCACCTGGACGTGCTGCGCGGCCGGCCGTGGGTGCGCGACGTCCGCGGCGTCGGCCTGATGTGGGGCGTCGAACTCGCGGCCCCGCCCACCGGGGGTCCGCCCGGCCTGGCCGCCCGCGTGCAGGCGGAAGCGCTCGCGGAGGGCCTCATCGTCGAGCTCGGCGGTCGCGACGACTGCGTCGTGCGCATGCTGCCCCCGCTCAACGTGACGGCCGAGACCGTCGACATCGCGTGCTCGATCCTCGTGGCCGCGATCGAGCGCTGCTGCGCCGAGGAACGGATCTGGTCGCTCGAGCAGAGCACCGCCGCGGTCGGGGACTGACGATGGCCGCGCAACGGCTGTTCGTGTGGAAGTTCGGCGGCACGTCCCTGGCGGGCACCGACCGGCTGCGCGCCGTCGCCGAGCGGCTGGTGGCCGCGCACCGGGCCGGGCACCAGCTGGTGGTGGTCCTGTCCGCGATGGGTGGATCCACCGACGAGCTCAACGCGATGGCGTACTCGGTGTCGGGACGCCCGCAACTGCGGGAACTCGACGCACTGCTGTCGGTGGGCGAGAACATCTCGTGCGCGCTCGCCGCGATGGCCGTGCAGGACGCGGGTGCGCGGGCGGTCTCGCTCACCGGCCCGCAGGCGGGGATCCTCACCGACGGCGCCCACGGCAACGCCCGGCTGCGGGAGGTCCGGCCGGAGCGGATCCGCCAGGAGCTGGCGACCGGCGCGATCGTGCTGGTGACGGGCTACCAGGGGATCTCCCCGGCGGGCGACGTCACGACGCTCGGCCGGGGTGGCTCCGACGCCAGCGCGGTCGCGATCGCGGCCGGTCTCGGGCTGCACGAGTGCGAGATCTTCACCGACGTCCCGGCGGTGTTCACCGCCGACCCGCGGGTCGTGCCCGGTGCGCGCCCCCTGGCGGCGATCAGCCGTGACGAGATGCTCCAGCTGGCCGCGGCCGGTGCGTCGGTGCTGCAGCCCCGAGCTGTCGAGCTCGCCGCCGCCCACGACGTCGACGTCCACGTGAGGTCCAGCTTCACGAACGAGCCCGGCACGTGGCTCCAGGAGGGCGCTGTGTTCGAGTCATTCGAGATCACCGGCATCGCCCATCGCGACCGGGAGGCGCTGTACACGGTGACCGGGGCGTCCCCGGCCACGATCATGGCAGCGCTCGCGGAACGCGGGGCCCCCGCCGGCGCGATCGTGCGCAACGGCTCCGAGATCCACCTGACGGCACCCGGGGTGGAGGAGCCCGAGGTCCTCGAGGCCGTGTCGGCCACCGGCGCCCAGATCGTCCTGCTGGACGAGCTGGGTTCGGTGAGCCTGGTCGGCACGGGGATCGGCAGGCGGCCCGACACGATGGCCCGGGCCCTGCAGGCCCTCGAGGCCGAGGACATCGAACCGCTGCTCGTCACGAGCACCCCGAGCCGCGTGACCTTCCACGTGATGAGACGGGCCGTCGACCGCGCCGTCCGGCGGCTGCACACGACGTTCGGTCTCCACCAGGCGGCAGCAGTCGCGCTCGCCCTGGACCGCGCGGCGCGATCGGTGTCATGACGGCGGGGTACCAGGCCCGGCCGCACGCCGCGAACCTGGCCCTCGGGGGCACGGGCCCCGGCCAGGACGTCCGGTGGCGGCCCGGCGAACGGCTGGAGCAGCTGTTCGAGCAGCAGCGCGACCGGATGCGCGACGCCGGCCTCGCGCACCACCTCGCGGTGGACGCCGTCGACGAGGCGCTGACCTATCAGGAGCTGGACGCGCGGGCCAACCGGCTCGCCCGCTACCTGCTGCACCTCGGCGTCGGCCGCGGTGACCGCGTCGCGCTCCTCGTCGACCGCGCCGTGCCGGCCTACACCGGGATGCTGGCGGTGCTGAAGGCCGGAGCGGCGTACGTCCCGCTCGATCCCGGCTTCCCGCCCGACCGGATCTCCTACATCGTGGCGGACGCCGGCGTGGGGGTCGTGCTGACGGTCGAGCGGCTGCGCGAGCAGGTCAGCGACGTCGGCGCCCGGGTCGTGTGCGTCGACAGCGTCTCGACCGAGATCGAGGTGTACGCCTCGGGCCGCCTCGGTGCCGACGAGCGCGCCACGGGCGAGAACGACCTCGCGTACATCATCTACACCTCCGGCTCCACGGGCAGGCCGAAAGGGGTGGCGGTCGAGCACGCGAGCATCTGCAACTTCGTCCGGGTCGCGGCGCAGGTGTACGGCGTCGAGCGGCAGGACCGCATGTACCAGGGCATGACGATCGCCTTCGACTTCTCGGTGGAGGAGATCTGGGTGTCCTGGCAGGCGGGAGCCACCCTCGTCCCGAAGCCGCCGGGCCCGAGCCTGCTCGGGCCGGAGCTGCGCGAGTTCCTCGCGGAGCGGCGAATCAGCGCGATGTGCTGCGTGCCGACGCTCCTCGCCACCCTCGACGAGGACCTGCCCGGACTGCGGTTCCTGCTCGTCTCCGGGGAAGCGTGCCCCCACGACCTGATCGTGCGCTGGCACCGCGAGGGCAGGCGGTTCCTCAACGTGTACGGCCCGACCGAGGCCACGGTGACCGCGACGTGGACCATCGCCCACCCGGACCGGGCGGTGACGATCGGCACGCCGTTGCCCACGTATTCGGTGGTGGTGCTCGACCCGGACGACCCGCAGCGCGCCCTGCCCCCCGGCGAGGTCGGCGAGATCGGCATCGCGGGCATCGGGCTGGCCAGGGGTTACGTGGGTCGCGACGACCTCACGGCGAAGGCCTTCGTGCCGGACTTCCTCGGCATCCCCCGCAACCCGTCCGGCCGGATCTACCGCACCGGCGACCTGGGCCGGGTGAACGCCGACGGCGAGATCGAGTACCTGGGGCGGATCGACCTGCAGGTGAAGATCCGGGGGTACCGGATCGAGCTGACCGAGATCGAGTCGGTGCTCATGCAGGTACCGGGCATCGCGCAGGCGGTGGTGGACACCTACGAACCGGTGCCCGGCACCGTGGAGCTCGTGGGCTACTACAGCCTGCGCCGTGACACGGACGAGGTGGACCCCGCGGACGTCCTCGCGCTGCTGCGGGACCGGCTCCCCCCGTACATGGTGCCTGCCTACCTCGAACACCTACCGGTCATCCCGATGACCACGAGCGACAAAGCCGACCGCAAGCGGCTCCCTCCCCCGACGAACCGGATCGCCGCCGGCCCGGAGCGCGAGTACCGCCCGCCGACGACGCGCACCGAGGAGGTCCTGGCCGCGGCGCTCGCCCGGACGCTCGGCGTCGACCGGGTTTCCGTCGACAGCAACTTCTTCGAGGACCTGGGCGCCAACTCGCTGCTGATGGCGCAGTTCTCCACCCGGATCCGCAACGAGACGGATCTCCAGCCACCTGCGATGAAGGACATCTACCTGAACCCGACGGTCGCGGCGCTCGCGGCCGTGCTCCCGGCCGCCTCAGAGCGGCCCGAGCAGGTCGGCACCGCACCGGCGGAGGTGGGGCCCTTGGCCGGCACCACCCGGTACGTCCTGTTCGGGGTGGCGCAGTTGCTGATCTCCCTGACAACCGTCCACCTCGGGATGCTCGTCCTCGTGGCCGGCCTCACCTGGGTCACCGGGCCACCCACGATCGCCGAGTGGCTGGTCCGATCCGCGGTGCTGGTGGTCGCCCTCCTCGTGCTCAGCGTCATTGTGCCGATGCTCGCGAAGTGGCTGCTGATCGGCCGCTGGACCCCCCGGGAGATCCCGTTGTGGGGCCTGGCGCACCTGCGGTTCTGGTACGTGACGGCGTTGGTGCGGATCAACCCGCTCGTGCTGTTCATCGGGACGCCCCTGTACCCGCTGTACCTGCGGGCGCTCGGCGCCCGCGTCGGGCGCGGCGTCGCGGTGTTCTCCCGGTACGTGCCCGCGTGCCCCGACCTGCTGACCATCGGCGAGGGGACCGTCATCCGCAAGGACACCTGGTTCACCTGCCACCGCGCCGAGGCCGGCCGGATCCGGACGGGGCCGGTGACGGTGGGCCGCGACGCGGTGATCGGCGAGGCGAGCGTGCTCGACATCGAGACGGAAGTGGGCGACGGCGGTCAGCTCGGGCACGCGTCCGCGCTGCTGGCGGGGCAGGTGATACCCCCGGGCGAACGTTGGCACGGGTCCCCCGCAGAGCCGACCGGTACGGACTTCCGGGCTGTCGAGGCACGGCGGGTCAGCGGGCTCCGCCGATTCCTCTACACGCTGTGGCTGCTCACCATGGTGGTCCTCGGCGGGTCGGTGGGCGTGGCCGTCCTGGTACTCCTTCCCGTCGTCGTGCCACCACTGGCCGACCTGCTCGGACCCGGCCACCACTCGATCACCGACCCGACGTTCTGCACGGTCGTCGGCATCGTCTCGATCGTGCTGATGGTCGGGGGGCTCATGATCGGCCTCGCCGCCGTGCTCACGATTCCCCGGCTGCTCAACCGTTTCGTCCGACCTGACGCGGTCCACCCGCTCTACGGCGTCCAGTACTGGCTCTGCCAGATGATCGGGTTGGTCACGAACGCCGGGTTCACGCGGCTGCTGGGCGACAGCGCCTACGTCACCGGCTACCTCAGCGCCTTGGGCTACCAGCTCAAACCGGTGGTGCAGACGGGGTCGAACTTCGGCCTCATCATGAAGCACGAGTCGCCGTACCTGTGCACCGTCGGCACGGGCTCGATGATCTCAGACGGGCTGTCCATCTCGAACATCGACTACACCAGCACGTCGTTCCGCGTGCGGCGCGCGGTGATCGGCGAGCGGAGCTTCCTCGGCAACCACGTCTGCTACCCCGCCGGTAGCCGGGCCGGGAACAACTGCCTGATCGCCACGAAGGCCATGGTGCCCGTGGACGGACCGGTGCGGACCGGCGTCGGACTCCTCGGCTCCCCGAGCTTCGAGATCCCCCGGTCGGTGCAGCGCGACAGCAGGTTCGACCACCTGACCCGGCCCGACGTCCTCCGGCGTCGTCTCGCGGCCAAGATCCGGCACAACACGGTGACGATCGGCATCCACCTGTTCGTGCTCTGGGTCATGGCCCTCCTCTGGATCGTCACCGCCCTCGCCGCGCTGGACCTCTACCACCTGGTCGGCACACCAGGGCTCACCGTCGCCGTGCTGGTCATCCTCGCGCTGACCACGGCCGAACTCGTGTTCGTCGAGCGCGCATCGACGGCGTTCCGGAGACTCCAACCCCAGTTCTGCTCGATCTACGACCCGTACTTCTGGAGCCACGAGCGCTTCTGGAAGCTCACGACGACCAGCTTCTTCGACATCTACAACGGCACTCCCCTCCGCGGGGTGATCTGGCGCCTGCTCGGGGCGCGGATGGGCCGACGGGTGTACGACGAGGGTTGCAGCATCCCGGAGAAATCGCTGGTGACGGTCGGCGACGGCTGCACCCTCAATGCCGGGAGCGCCCTGTGGTGCCATTCGCTCGAGGACGGCACGTTCAAGTCCGACCGCATCCGCGTCGGACGCGGTTGCACGCTCGGAGTCGCCGCTTTCGTCCATTACGGGGTGCGCATGGATGACGGCGCCGTGGTCGATGCGGACGCGTTCGTGATGAAGGGCGAGGAATTGGCTCCCCGAACCCGGTGGCGGGGCAACCCTGCCGCGGAGGCACGATCTCCGGCTCCGTCGAGCGCGTCCGCGGGTCAACGGTCGAACGGTATGAACGGCGGCCCGGCATGAACACGGGGTACGGACGTTCCAGGCTGCGCGGCGCCGCGATCCTCGCCGCCGCAGTCCTGCTCACGAGCTGCAGTTCGCCCGGGCAGACGTTGCCGAACGCGTCGGTGCCGGTGCCGTCCGCCGACGGGGCGTTCCGCACACAGCTCGTCGACGACGTCACCGTGGACGGCGCCTTGGTCCACGTCGATGCGCTCCAGCGGATCGCCGATACGAACGACGGCACCCGGGCGAGCCCCGGTCCGGGCTACGACGCGAGCGTCGACTACGTCGCCGGCGTGCTCCGCGACGCCGGATTCGAGGTCAGCACCCCGTCGTTCGTCCTCCGCTCGGACGACGACACCGAGGCCGAGGTCCGGAACGTGCTGGCGCAGACCCGCACCGGGGACGCGCGTCACGTGGTGATGATAGGCGCGCACCTGGACTCGGTCCCCGAGGGCCCGGGGATCAACGACAACGCATCGGGTGTGGGCGCCCTCCTGGAGATCGCGGTCAGCATGGGCGGATCGCCCCCCGTTCGCAACGCGATGCGCTTCGCGTTCTGGGGAGCGGAGGAGCTGGATCTCGACGGCTCCGCTTCCTACGTCGACTCGCTCTCGCGTAGCGATCGCTCCGCGATCGCGCTCTACGTCAACGTGGACATGGTGGCCTCGCCCAACGCCGGCTACTTCGTGCAGGGGGGAGGTCGCGGAGACGAGTCCGAGACCGGCCCCGCGGGCTCGGACTCTGTGAGCCGGGTACTGATCGAGGAACTGGCCGCCACCGGTGTCACCGCCGAGGCCCAACGGTTCGACAACGGCGGATCCGACTACGAGGCTTTCATCGAGGCGGGAATCCCGACCGGCGGCGTACTCGCCGGTGACGCCGGCGTGAAGACGCCCGCACAAGCCGAGCGCTGGGGCGGGCGGGCCGGTGCGGTCTTCGACCCCTGCTACCACTCGTCCTGCGACCGCGCGGACGGGATTCACGAGGTCGCGCTCGACGATTTCTCCGACGCGATCGCCGGCACGCTGGCGCGGTTCGCGGAGTCCACGGAGCCGATCACCCGCTGAACCCGCCCCGCGAGAGGAATGCCGGATGTCCAGGAACAGCGACCGCCGCGGCGAGCAGACCCGGCCACGACTCGGCCTCGAACTGGTGCAGGGTGCCTCCGCCGCGCCCGCACCCGACCCCTCCGAGGAGCTCCGGCGGCGAATGATGGCGGGCGCCAGCAGCACCGGAGCGTGGTCGCACCTCGCGGCGCTGCAGCGGATCGCCGACGAGAACGGTGGCCACCGCGCGTCCCCGGGACCGGGCTACGACGCGAGCGTGGAGTACGTGGCCGCGGTCCTGCGCGCCGCGGGCTACGCGGTGAGCACCCCGACATACCCGCTACCGAAGCGGAGGCGCCCACGATCCGGCGATCGCACCTGCCGCAACGTCGTCGCGCAGACCCGGAGCGGCGATCCGGGGCGCGTCGTCATGGTCGGTGCGCACCTGGATTCGGTGCGGAAGGGGCCAGGGGTCAACGACAACGGTTCGGGTGTCGGCGGCCTGCTGGAAATCGCAACCCGGCTCGGCAGCACGCCTCCGATCCGGAATGCAGTGCGGTTCGCCTTCTGGGGTTCGGAAGAGGACGATCTCAAGGGCTCGACGCACTATGTGAAGTCGCTGCCGCGCCGCGACCGCAAACGGATCCTGCTCTACGTCAACCTCGACATGATCGCCTCGCCGAACGCCGGCTACTTCGTGCTGGGCGGGGAGGGCAAGACGGCCGCGAAGGCAGGTCCGCCCGGTTCCGCACAAGTGGCGTGTGTCCTGGTCGAGCACCTCGCAGCCGTCGGGATCGTCGCGAAGACGATCACGCTGGACCGCGAGTCGGACTACGCGCCGTTCATCGCCGCCGGTGTCCCGACTGGCGGTGTCATGGCGGGCGACCGGTGGAAAAAGACCCGGAGACAGGCCAGCCGTTGGGGAGGGCGGGCCGGTGAACGGTTCGATCCGAACTACCACACGCGCCACGACCGGCTCGCTCATCTCGACCGCGTCGCCATGGACCGTTTCACACGCGCCGTGGCCGGCGCCGTGGCTCGTTTCGCCGCGGGGTCACCGGTTGAGCACGCGCAGAAGCGGGAACAGCATGCCAACTGACCTTCAGAAGGAGCCAGAATGCTCGCCGTCGCCTCCGCCGTGCTCTTCGGCCTCGCCCTCCTCTTCGAACTCCTCGGCACCTCCATCCAGATGATCACGAGCAGCCTGCTCGTCACCGCGGGCCTGTTCTGCCTCGCCCTCTACTTCGCCGGCGTCGGGTCGCGCCAGGTGACCTACCGCCGCCGCGCCCACCGCTGATATCCGCTTGACCCCGCTGTCACGCTGACGGCGTGGCGGCGGGGTTCGCGCGACTGTGGGCGGCCTCCGCCGCCTCGAACGCCGGCGACGGCGTCGCACTCGCCGCGGGCCCGCTGCTGCTGGCGTCCCTCACCTCCGACCCGGCGCTCATCGCGGGTGCGGTGTTCGTGCAGCAGCTGCCGTGGCTGCTCTTCGCGCTTCCCGCAGGCGTCTACGTCGACCGGCTCGACCGGCGCCGGCTCGTCGTGCTGGTCAACCTGGTCCGGGCCACGATCATCGGCGGGCTCGCCGGTGCCGTCGCCACCGGCGTGGCGACGGTCGCCCTCGTCTACGCCGCGTTCTTCGTGGTGGGCACGATGGAGACGCTCGCCGACAACGCGAGCTCCGCGCTGCTGCCCGCCGTCGTGCCGGCCGAGGAGCTGCCGCGGGCCAACGCACGACTGATGGGCGTGCACCTCGTCGTCAACCAGCTCCTCGCACCGCCCCTGGGTGCGGCGATGTTCGTGGCGGCCGCGGCGCTGCCGTTCGGGCTGAACGCCGCCACGTTCCTCGTGGCCGCGGTGCTCATGGCCACGCTGCGCGGCCCGTTCCGCCCGGAGCCCGCCGGGCCGCCCCGCCCGGTGCGCCACGACCTCGCCACCGGGATGCGCACCCTGCTGGGCCACCCGGTGCTGCGGATGCTGGCGGTCTGCCTGTGCTTCATGAACGTCACCCTGTTCGCCGCGTTCTCGCTGCTCGTGCTCTACGCGCGCGAGCGGCTCGGGCTCACCGAGATCGGGTTCGGGCTGCTGCTCGCGTCGGGCGCGGTGGGCGGGCTCGCGGGCACGCTCGTGGCGGCGCGGCTGCAGGCCCGCTTCGGCACGGCGCTGCTGCTGCGCACCGGCCTGGTGATCGAGACCTGCACCCACCTGTCGCTGGCGCTCGCCCGCGCGCCGTGGGTCGCCGTCACCACCATGGTCGTCTTCGGCGCGCACGCGAGCCTGTGGGGCATCCTCTCCGTGGCCTGGCGCCAGCGCGTGGTGCCCGACGCGCTGCGCGGGCGCGTCAACAGCGGGTACTACCTGTTCTCGGTGGGCGGCTCGGCCGTGGGCGCGGTCGGCGGCGGGCTCGTGGCCCGCGCACTCGGCATCACCACGCCGTTCTGGATCGCCTTCGTCGGGATGATCGTGCTCACCGCCGTGGCGTGGCGGCACTTCACCCCGACGCTGCTCGACCGCTACCCGCGCCAGCTGAACTGCGGCTCGTAGCCCAGCACCCGGCGTGCCTTGTCGATCGACAGCATCGTCTCGTGCTCGCCGAGCTCCTTCGTGACGGGCACGCCCGGGTAGACCTCGGCGGCGAGGTCGGCGCTGCGCCGCGACATCACCGTGTCGGCGTTCGCGATCACGAACACGTCCACGCCCGTGGCCTCGTGCTCCAGCGCCCGGCGCACGGCCTGGGCGCCGTCGCGGCCGTCGATGTAGCCCCACAGGTTCCACTTGCGCGCGAGCGGATCGGCGTCGAAGGCGGGGAAGCGCTCGTAGTCCTGGGGGTCCATCACGTTGGAGAACCGCAGCCCGATCATCTTCATGTCCGGCACCCACCGGCAGAAGTGCCGCGCCATCTCCTCCTCGAGGCTCTTCACCAGCGAGTAGGTGCTCTCCGGCCGCACCGGGTACTCCTCGTCCACCGGGATGTAAGGCGGCGGCACGTCGAACGGCAGCCCCAGCACGGTCTCGCTGGAGGCCCACACGACGTTGCGGACGCCCGCCGCGCGCGCCGCGGCGAACACGTTGTAGGTGGCGGTGATGTTGTTCGAGAACGTCGCGGCGTTCGTGGTGAGGCCCGGCGCGGGGATCGCCGCGAGGTGCACGACCGCGTCGACGCCGTCGTGGCGGTCGTCCACCGCGGTGAGGGCCTCGAGCACCTGGCCGTGGTCGGTGAGGTCGACGCGCACCGACACCGCGGCCGCCGTGTCCCGATCGGGCACGCGGTCGAGCGCCACGACGCGATAGCCGTGTTCCTGCAGGTGGCGCACCACGTGACGGCCGAGCTTCCCGCTGCTGCCGGTGACGGCGACGGTGGTCATACCAATCTATCTATCACAGGCGCACGGTGCATCTGGAGCAGACTTGCTCTGAATCAGAGGTATATGCTGGGCACATGGTCGCCCCGCCCACCGCACCCACCGCCGAGGTGGTGGCCGACACGCTGATGCCCGCCGTCGGCGCCGTGCGCAGGCTGCTGCGCCGCCTCGCCGGGCCGGTCGTCACCACCGGCACGTCCCGCGAGATCTCCACCTCGCAACGCGAGGTCCTCGCGATGGTCGGCAAGCGGGCGGGCGGGTCCGTCGCCGAGGTCGCCGACGAGCTGGGCCTGGCCCCCAACAGCGTCTCCACGATCGTCACGCAGCTCGTGGCCGCCGGACTGCTCGTGCGCGAGACCGACCCGCGCGACCGCCGGGTCGGCCGGCTCACCCTCACCCCGCAGGCCCAGGACGCCCTCGACTCCGCCCGGGCCCGCAGGCGCGGGGTCCTGCACGAGGCGCTCGACCGGCTCACCCCGCACCAGGTCGCCGACCTCGCCGCCGGCATCGACGCGCTGGAGGCGCTCGCCGACGAGCTGCGCAACCTGGAGCGGGCCCGGTGAGCGCCCCCGCCGTCGAGTGCGCGGGGCTGGTGCACCGCTTCGGCGACACCGTGGCCGTCGACCACCTCGACCTGCGGATCGAGGCCGGCGAGGTGTTCGGCCTGCTCGGGCCCAACGGCGCGGGCAAGACCACCACGATCCGCGTGCTCAACACCCTGCTCCCGCCGCAGGAGGGCACCGTGCGGGTCTTCGGGCTCGACGTCCGGCGCCGCGCCACCGACGTCCGCAGGCACCTCGGGTACGTCCCGCAGCAGCTGTCCATCGAGGCCGCCCTCACCGGGCGGCAGAACGTCATGTGGTTCGCGCGGCTGTTCGACGTGCCCCGCGCCGAGCGCGCCACCCGCATCGATGAAGCGCTGGAGGCCATGGACCTCCTCGCCGTGGCCGACCGCCGCGCCGGCACCTACTCCGGCGGGATGATCCGCCGGCTCGAGCTGGCGCAGGCCCTCGTCAACCGGCCCGCGCTGCTCGTCCTCGACGAGCCCACGGTGGGCCTCGACCCCATCGCCCGCGCCAGCGTGTGGGAACGGGTGCGCCAGATGCGCGCCGAGTACGGCATGACCGTCCTGCTCACCACGCACTACATGGACGAGGCCGACGAGCTGTGCGACACCGTGGCGCTCATGCACCGCGGCCGGTTGCAAGCCGTCGACTCCCCGGCCGCGCTGCGCGCCGAGATCGGCCCGGACGCCACGCTCGAGGACGTCTTCCGCCGCCACGCGGGCGCCGGCCTCGACGACGACCAGGCAGGCGAGGGGGTGAGGGATGTCCGTCGCAGCCGCACGACCGCGCGCAAGCTGGGCTGAACCCGTCCGGCTGTTCGCCACGCGCACCGCGGCGCTCGGCGTCGTCGAGGTGCAGAAGCTGCGCAGCGACAACACCGAGCTCATCACGCGCATGGTGCAGCCCGTGCTGTGGCTGCTCGTCTTCGGGCAGATCTTCAGCCGGATCCGCGCGATCCCCACCGGCGACCTGTCCTACCTGGACTACCTCACCCCCGGGATCCTCGCCCAGTCGGCGCTCTTCGTCGCGATCTTCTTCGGGATCCACATCATCTGGGAGCGCGACGCCGGGATCCTCACGAAGGTGATGGTCACGCCCACGCCGCGGGCGGCGATCGTCACCGCCAAGGCGTTCGCGGCCGGGCTGCGCGGGCTCGCCCCCGTGGTCGTCCTCGTGCCGGTGGCGCTGCTCCTCGGCGTCGGCATCACCCTCAACCCGCTCAAGTGGATCGCCGCCGCCGCGGCCCTCATGCTCAGCGCGGGCTTCTTCTCGTGCCTGTCCATGGCGATCGCCGGCGTGGCGCAGACCCGCGACCGGCTGATGGGCATCGGCCAGCTCATGACGATGCCGCTCTTCTTCGCCTCCAACGCCCTCTACCCCATCGAGATCATGCCCACGTGGCTGCAGGTGCTCAGCCGGATCAACCCGCTGACCTACCTGGTCAACGCCCTGCGCGGCCTGCTCGTCGACGCCCCCGCCGACCTGTGGACCGACTTCGGCGTGCTCGTCGGTGCGGCCCTGCTCGGGATCGTCGCCTCCGCGGCGCTGCTGGGCAGGCTCGTGCGCTGACGCGGGTGGCCGGCCCGGGCCACCACCCCGGCGCGGAACCGCCCTGGCGTCAGGCCGAACTCGCGCTCGAAGGCGTGCGAGAACGCGTACGGGCTGCCGTACCCGACGCGCCCGGCGATCACGGCGAGGGTGTCTGCGGTGTCGCGGAGCAGCCCGGCGGCCCGGTTCAGCCGCCACCACGTCACGTACGCCATCGGCGCCCGGCCCACCCGCGCGCTGAACCGGCGCACCAGCGTGGGGCGCGAGACACCCGCCTCCGCCGCCAGGCGCTCGTTCGTCCAGGGGGCGGCGGGGTCGGAGTGGACCGCCCGCAACGCCGCGGCCGTGACCGGATCACCCAGTGCCCCCGGCCAGGATCCGCAGGTGGCCTCGGCCATCCAGGCGCGGATCATGTAGACGAGCAGCAAGTCGAGCAGGTTCGGCAGCGCCAGGCAGGCACCGGGCCTGCGTTCGTCCAGCTCGCCGGCGAGCAGATCGATCGCCGCGTGGAGCTCGGCGTGCTCCCCCACCCGGCGCGGCAGGTGCACGACCGGCGGCAGCTCCGTCATCAGCGGGTGCATGCGGCTGCAGTCCAGCCAGTACGTCCCGCAGAGCAGCTCCGCGCCGTCCGGACCGTCCCGCGATCCGGCCTCGGCGAACGGAACCGCCCGCTCCGCGCGCGCCGCGTCGAGCGGGACGTCCGCGACCACGTGGCCCGTGCCGTGCGGGAGCAGCACCGCGTCGCCGGCACCGAGGACGACAGGCGCCCCGCCGTCGGGCAGCAACCAGAAGCCGCCCCTCATGACGACGTAGAAGCCCGCGCCCTCGTACGGCTCCACGCGGGCACACCAGTCCCCGCCCGTCCGTACCCGGTGCGACCAGGGGTGGCCCAGGTGCACCGCGGAGATCACGTCGCTCACCACGTCCACGGCGCCGAACGTACCGCCCGGCTCAGGTGTGAGCTGCACTCTTATCTTCTTGATCAGTCTGCGCATTGGAGAGCTCGACGGCGCTCCCTAGCGTCGCGGGTATGAACGAGAGCGACACCGTGCAGCGCACCACGCTCGGCGCCGTCGAGGTCCTGCGGATCATCGAGCGCCACGGCGCGTTCCTGCCCACCGCCGAGTTCCTCCCGGGCGCTGCCCCCGAGGTGTGGGAGCGCAACGCCGACTGGCTGGCGCCCGACCACTGGGAGCCGGAGTCCGGCAAGACGGTCACCGCCCTCCAGACGTGGGTGCTGCGCAGCGGCGGGCGGACCGTCGTGATCGACACCCTCGCCGGCAGCATGCGCGTGCGACCGGGCATGGAAGGGCACTTCCACCTGCAGGAGAGCGATCTCCTCGACCGCCTGGCCCGGGCCGGCGTCCACCCGGAGGACGTCGACACGGTCGTCAACACCCACCTCCACGTCGACCACGTCGGCTGGAACACCCGCGACGCCGACGGCGATTGGGTCCCGACGTTCCCCCGCGCCCAGTACCTCATCCCCGCCGCCGACGACGCCCACTACGGCCCCGCCAACACGACCGGCACGGGCCTGAAGGAGGTCGACCGCCTGGTCTACGCCGACAGCATCGCGCCGATCCACCGCGCGGGACAGGCCGTGCTGTGGGACGGGGAGCACCGCATCGACGACAACCTCGTCCTCGAGCCCGCTCCCGGCCACACCCCCGGCTCCTGCGTGGTGCGGCTCGAGTCGGGAGGCGACCGGGCCGTGTTCGTCGGGGACCTGATGCACAGCCCGGTGCAGATCGTCGATCCCTGCTGCAACAGCAGCGCCTGCTACGAACCCGAGCGGGCCGTCGCCAGCCGCCGCCGGATCCTCGAACGGGCGGCCGACGAACGGGAGCTCGTCGTCCCCGGGCACTTCGGCGGCGCCGGGGCGGTGGAGGTCCGGCGCGACGGCGGCGGCTTCACCCTCGGCGCATGGGCGGGCTTCGCCCCGGCGTAGTGCGCCCGCCTCCGGCGGGTCGTGAGTGGATACGAGTGCTGCAGCACTCGTATCCGCTCACGGGTGGGAGAACACGCCGACCGACACGCCGGGCCGGTGGGTGACGAGGACGTGACACGCGTTACCCTTGACCCATGCGCATCGCCCTCACCCTCGCCGCGGCGGTACTGCCGCGCGTCGGCTGAGCCAGGCTGCCGGCGCGCCCGCTCCCCCATCGAGGCCTGGCTCGGCAGCCACCGTCCGTGGAACCCCGGAGCCGAACAATGACCGTTCTCGACCACTCCGCCCGCACCACCTGGACGCCGCGTCTCCAGCGCCGCCACGAGATCGTGACCACCGGCGGTATGCAGGGCGTCCTCGACATCGGCACGGCGCTCTGCGCGTGCGGTTTCCCCGTGCGCGACTTCGCCGTCGAGGTCCGGGACGGCGTCCCGTACAGCTCGGTGACCTGCACCGTCTCGCTCACCGCCGCCGAGTGCGCCACCTTCGCCGACCGCCTCGGCGCCGTGCCGGCGGTCGTCTCCGTCGAGCCCTGCTGAACCACGCCGGCGCACGCCGCTCACGGGTCGGCAGTGGCCCCGTGGGCGGCGTCCAGCATCTCGGCGAGCTCCGCGACCTTCACGCGCTCCGCGCCCCGCAGGCCGCCGCGGCGCACCTCCTCCGCGTCGACGCGCAGCCACGCCGTCCAGTCCACCGGGCGCACCCCGTGCGCGGTGAGCGCCGCTCGGAAGTCGGCGGGGTCGGGGTACGCGGGGTCGGGCAGCCCGGGCAGGTCCTCGAGCAGCGCGGCCACCGTCTCCACGGCGTCGGCTTTGTTGGTGCCGATCACGCCGGTGGGGCCGCGCTTGATCCACCCCGTGACGTACGCGCCGGGCACCGGCTCGCCGTCGCGCACCACCCGGCCGCCCACGTTGGGCACGGTGCCCGTGGCGGGGTCGAACGGCAGCCCGGGGATCGGCTGCGCGTCGTAGCCGATCGCCCGCACCACCAGTCCGACGTCGAGGGTCTCGTGCTCGCCCGTGCCGACCACCCGGCCGTCGCGGATCGTGTTGCGCTCGACCTCCACGCCGCTGACGCGGCCGCCCGTTCCGATGATCCGCACCGGGGAGCGCAGGAAACGCAGGTGGATCCGGCGCGGCTTGCCCGTGGGCTCGCGGGCCGACCACTCGGCGAGCATGTCGAGCATCTGGCGGTGCCGCCGGTCCTCCGGCTCCTCGATGCCCGCCGCGAGCAGCCCCTCGTCGTGCACGAGCACGTCGGCGCCCGCGAGCTCGCCGATCTGGCGCAGCTCCGCCGGGGTGAAGCGGATGTGCTGGGGCCCGCGCCGGATCAGCACGTGGATGTCGCGCACCGCGCTGGAGCGCAGCGCGTCGAGCACGGGGTCGGGGACGTCGGTCGCGGCCATCTCGTCGGCCGTCTTCGCCAGCACGCGGGCCACGTCGAGAGCGACGTTGCCCGCGCCGACCACGGCGACGCCCGGGTGGTCGAGCGGCGGCTGCAGCCCGGTGTGGTCGGGGTGGCCGCAGTACCAGCTGACGAACGCGCCCGAACCCAGTGAACCGGCCAGTTCCTCGCCAGGGACGCCGAGCGCCCGGTCCACGGAGCTGCCGGTGGCGTGGACGATCGCGTGGAAGTGCTGCCGCACGACGTCGAGCGGCACGCCGCCCTCGCCGATGTGCACCCCGCCCAGGAACTCGATCTGCGCCGGGTCGAACGGCTTCTGCAACACGCGGATGACCGACTTCATCTTCACGTGGTCGGGCGCCACCCCGTAGCGGACGAGGCCGTAGGGCGCCGGCAGCCGGTCGAGCACGTCGATGCCGATCGGACCGCCGGAGGCCAGCAGCGCGGCGGCGGCGTACAGCCCGGACGGGCCCGCTCCGATCACCGCGACCCGGGCCTGTCGCTGCTGCATGTGCGTCATCTCCTGTGGTGGTGGAGGAGTGTCAGTCCGGGAACGAGCCGAGCGGCGGGAACCGGGGCGGACGCCGCTCGACGAAGGAAGCCACCCCCTCCCGCAGGTCAGCCGAGCCCACGAAGCGGTCGACGTGCGCGTAGGAGGCCTGCAGGGCCTCGTCGAACGTCGTGTCCTGGGCCTCGCGCACCTGGGCCGCGATCACCGCCATCGCCCGCGGGCTGCAGTGCAGCGCGAGGTCGCACGCATACGCCTGCGCGGCCGCGAGCACGTCGTCGCGCGGGACGACGCGGCTCACCAGCCCCAGCTCGCGCGCCTCGGCGGCGTCGAACGTGCGCGCCGAGAGCAGCAGGTCGAGCGCGCGTTCCTGCCCGACGAGACGCGTGAGCGTCCACGCGATGCCGTACTCGGCCACGAGCCCGCGCCGGGCGAACGCGGTGGAGAACCGGGCGGTGTCGGCGGCGAACCGCACGTGGCAGAACAGCGCCTGCACCAGCCCGATGCCCGCGCACGCACCGTTGATCGCGGCGATCAGCGGCTTGGGGAAGGTGCGCTGCACGTCGACCGGGTGGTGGGGCAGCCGCGCGCCCTCCTCCCCCAGCCGGCCGAGCCGGGACATGTCGGCCCCGGGGCAGAACGTGCTCCCGGCACCGGTGATCACCACGGCACGGACCCCCTCGTCGGCGGCCGCCGCGGAGAGCTGGTGGACGTACGCCTGCTGCATGTCCTCGGCCCAACCGTTGCGCCGCTGCGGGCGGTTGAGGGTGAGGGTGAGCACGCCGTCGCCGTCGCGGGCGGCGAGCACGGCGTTCCCGGGGGTGTCGTCGCCGTCCTCGCCCACGACCTGAGACTAGTACGTGCGGGGGGCGGGGATCAGCTTCCGGCGAGAGCGTTGCGGGCGGCGAAGGTGCGGCGGAAGTCGGCCGGCGCCACCCCCACCACCTTGCGGAAGTGGTGGCGCAGCAGCGCGGCGCTGCCGAACCCGCACCGCCCCGCGATGTCGTCGATGCCCAGGTCGGTGTCCTCCAGCAGCCGCTGGGCGCGCAGCACCCGCTGCAACGTGAGCCACTTGTGCGGCGTGGTGCCGGTCTCGGCCACGAACCGCCGCGCGAAGCTGCGCTCCGACATCCGGGCCCGCCGCGCGAGGTCGGCCACCGAGTGCTCGACCTCGAGGTGCTCGAGCACCCAGTCCAGCACCGGGGCCAGCCCGTCGGCCCGGCACACCGGCACCGGCTGCTCGATGTACTGGCGCTGCCCGCCGTCGCGCTGCGGCGGCACCACCATCCGCCGTGCGATCAGGTTGACCGCGGCGCTGCCCAGCTCCCGGCGCACCAGGTGCAGGCAGGCGTCGATGCCCGCGGCCGTGCCCGCGCTGGTGACCAGGTTGCCGTCGTCGACGAACAGCACGTCCGGGTCGATCCGGGCGCGGGGGTGGCGCTCGGCCAGCTCCTGCGCGTTGTCCCAGTGCGTGGTGCACGGGCGGTCGTCGAGCAGGCCCGCCGCGCCGAGCACGAACGCCCCCGAGCACACGCTCAGCAGCGTGCTGCCGGCCGCCGCGGCCGCGCGCACCGCGTCGAGCAGCTCGTCGGAGAACTCCCGGGCCCGGGTGGCCGAGATCGCCACCAGGTCGGCGCCGGCCAGACCGTCGAGACCGTGGGAGGGCACCATGTCGACGCCGACCGACGTGCGGATCGGTTCCCCGGCCTTCTCACCGCAGATCCGCAGCTCGATCGGCGGCACCCCGTCCTCGGTGCGGTCGATGCCGAACACCTCGCAGATCGTGCCTAACTCGAACGGGGTGACCGGGGGGATCACCAGCGCGGCGACGGTGGACAGCATGCCGACAGCATAGTGGCAGGATTTTTGCTCAGGGAGTCAGTTCCGCCACTGTCGGCAGCATGTTGCCGCTAGCAAAATTACTGCCATGACCACCGCGATCATCGTCCTCGCCCTCGTCGCCGCCGTCGTGGCCCTGTCGATCCTGCGCCCGGGCGACCCGGCCGCCGCGTACCCCGGCGCCTACCGCGACCGCGACCAGGAACGGCACTACGCCGATCTGCGCGCCATCGCCGCCCATCAGCCCGATCCGTCGACGTGGAACTCGGCGAGCCGGGCGGCCTCCGCCTCCACCTCCCGCTCCACCTCGCGGGAGAGCGGGTGGAACGGCTCCCAGTGCACCTCGGCCGCGGCGTAACGCCACGTGCCCGCCACCTGCCCGTCGACCAGGAACGTGGGCACCGACTGCGGCATGCTCCGCCCGAACACCCGCGGCCGGTGCTCCTCCGGCAGGATCTGCGCGCGCCGGGCGTGCACCAGCAGGTTGGCGTCCCACTGCCCGAGGAACCGCACGGGAGCCGGCGTCTCGGCGGGCGGCAGGGGCGCCCCCGGCACGTCCACCAGCTCACCACCGGTCTCCGTGCGGTACCGGCACAGGGACATCCGGGCCAGCACCGCGCGCGTGGCGGTGACCGTCCAGCCGCAGAACGACGCGACGTCGCCGGGAGCCGCCGGCCCGAAACCCTGCAGGTAGCGGGCCACGAGGAGCTCGGCGCCCTCCTCGGGGGCGGGGGCGGGCTCCGGGATCGGCACCGTGTGCTCGGCCAGCCCGTACACGTGGGCCCGCGGGGTGTGCCACGTGCCGGCGGGCGGCACCCGCACCAGGTCGACCCACAACTGCACACCCGGCCACACCTCGCGGGGATGACCCGCCGCGGCGAGCCGCTGCTGGATCTCGGCCTGCTTGAGCGGCCCGTCGGCGAGGTGCTCGCGGACCTGCGCGGCGATCGCCGGCATGTCGACCGACCCCGAGATGCGGTGAGCACGGCGCCACCACTCCCGGCGGGCCTCCCGCACCGCCTCCGTGAACGGCCAGTAGTCGGCCGGCGAAACCATGTGGATGGTGCAGCGCATCACCCACGCCTGCACGACCCGGCCTGACACCAGGGCGTCGGTGAGCACGTCGCGGCGGAAGTCGGCCAGCCGCGACCACAGCCCGACGTAGCCCGACGGCGCGTACTGCGTCTGCAACCCGGCCACCCGCTCGACGGCCTCCTCGGGCGTGAGCGACGCGCGCTCCAGGAGCAGCTGGCGGGCCAGCACCGCCCGGTTGATCTCCCGGACCGACAGCACGCGCTCGACCATGAGCGCAGTCTGCCCGCTCCCCCCGACCGTCCGAGCAGAGACGCCGATCAGGGACGCTCGGCGAGCATCCGGTCCACCAGCTCCCCCGCGTGGCCGGGCGACCCCTCGCCCTGCGCGGTGAGCGCGAGGTTCGCCGCCATCCGGTCCGGGTGCACCCCGAGCCCCTCCAGCGACGCGCGCAGCCGCGCGGCCGCCCCGCCGGTGGCCCGCAGGAGCTCGCCGATCGCCTGCCACTCGGCGTGCCACGGGCCGGTGGCGCGCTGGTGCTCGTGATCGCCCGCCCCCAGCAGCACGGCCGCCAGTCCCGGCGCCCGGCGGGCCGCGCCGCGCGCGGTGACCGCCGCGATCGGGTTGCGCTTGTGCGGCATCGACGACGAGTCGCCCGGCGCCGCCTCCGACACCTCACCCAGCTCCGTGCCCGCCAGCTGCACGACGTCGGTGGCCGGCTTCGCGCACGCGCCCGCGGCGACGGCGAGCGCGCCCGCCAGCTCCCCGATCCGGGTGCGCTCGGTGTGCCACGGCGCGGCGTCCGCCAATCGCAGCGCGCGGGCCAGCGACGCGGCCACCGCCGGGCCGTGCGGGTGCAACGCCGAAAGCGTGCCGACCGGCCCGCCCAGCTGCACGGGCAGCGCCCCGATCACCTCGGCCAGGCGCACCCGGGCCCGGTCCAGCCCCGCGCACCACCCGGCCGCGACCAGCCCGAACGTGGTCGGCAGCGCCTGCTGGCCGAGCGTGCGCGCGATCATGGGCGTGTCCCGGTGGCGGCGGGCGAGGTCGGCCGCCGCGTCGGCCGCGCCGCGCAGGTCGTCGAGCACCACCTCACCGGCCCACCCGACGAGCAGCACCGCCGCCGTGTCCATCACGTCCTGGCTCGTGGCGCCCGGGTGCACCGAACGCCCCGCCTCCCCCGCCGCCGCCCGCAACATCCGGACCAGCGGGATCACCGGGTTGCCACCCTCGACGGAGGCCCGGCCCAACGTCGCCGGATCCACCCGGAGCGTGGCCGCGGCCGCCTCGATCCGCTCGGCGTCGGCGGCAGGCACGACACCGTGCTCCGCGGCCGCCCGCGCGAGCGCCACCTCGACGGCGACGAGCGCCGCCACCCAGGAGGCGTCGTCGAGCCGGGCGGCCACGCGGTCGGCCCCGAACAGCGGGTCGAAGAGCGCGCTCGTCATGACGGGGACCGTACGGCCGGGCGATCTCGGGGGTGCGCCCGCCCCGCCCGGAGCGGCGAGCAGTACACCACGGCACCCACCACAACGCCCACGTACTCCTCGGACCCGGCGATCAGCGCCAGCCGCACACCAGCGCACCCACCACCACCCCTGTGTACGGCTCGCGCACAGGACGCACCCTCAGGCTGATCATCAGAACGCCACGGCGGCCGACGCCGCCGGCCGCGCTGAGCCGAGCAGCACACCACCGCACTCACCACGATCGCCCAGTACGACTCGCGCAGCAGCACCCGAGGTCGATCATCAGCACACCACCGCTGCCCCCACAACACTCCGGTACTGCTCACCTCCGAAGATCCGCACCAGCCGCACACCAGGGCACCAATCACGACCACCGAGTACGACTCGCGCGCCGCACGCACGCCCGGGCTGATCATCAGAACGCCACGGCGGCGGACGCCGCCGCCCCGTGGAGCCGAGCAGCACACCACAGCGCTTGACCACGACCACCGTGTACGACTCGGCGCCGCGGACCGGAACTCCAGCGACCGGTCCCGCTGAGCAGCCTTCTCGAGCCGAGCAGCACAGCACCGCGGTCCCCACAACACCCATGTACTTCTCGGACCCAGAGACCAGCACCAGCCGTACACCAGGGCACCCACCACGACCACCACGTACGACTCGTGCTGATCATCTGCCTCGGACCGGGTCCAGCCTCGTGCCCGCTACCACCAGGTACGGCTCGCGTGCATCACGCGCCCCAGGACCGGGCCACCGGAAATCCCAACGGTCGAGCCGCACACCAGCGCGGGACCCACGACCCCCACGTACTGCTGATCACCCGATGCCGGGCGCGAACAGCACACGACTGCACTCGCCACCACCGCCGTGTACGGCTCGGACCGGCGACCACGACGCCTCCCCCACGCGCCTCGGAGCGCTCGCACACCGGTTGTGGTGCTCGCACACCGGTTGCAGTCGGTGTGCGAGCACCACTCCTGGTGTGTCAGCGGGCGAGGAGCCGGGCGGGGGCAAATGCGTCGCGGGTGAGGGGGACGTCCTGCGGCATCGGCCCGCCCGTCACCACGGCCGCCGCGAAGGCCGCGAGTGCGGGGGCCGTCTCGATCCCCGAGCCGCCCTGGCCGGCGCAGAACCAGAAGCCGGGGTGGTCGGGCCACTCCCCGATCACCGGCAGCCGGTCGGGCACGAACGACCGCAGGCCGGCCCACGCCGTGCGCACCGAACGCAGCCCGAGTCCGGTCACCGCCTCCACCCGCTCCAGGGCGAGGGCGACGTCGAGCTCGTCGGGGCGCACGTCGTGCGGTGGGACGGGGGTCTCGTCGGCCGGGCTGACCAGCAGCCCGTCGCCCTCCTGCTTGAAGTAGAAGCTCTCGGGGGCGCCCACGACCATCGGCAGCCGCGCGCCGTTCGGCCCCCGCAGCCGGGCCGGGTCGGGCACCCGGGCCAGCGCGATCGTGCGGCGGCAGGGGGTGAGCCCGATCGGCGGGACGCCGGCCAGCCCGGCCACCTCGTCCGCCCACGCGCCGGCGGCGTCCACCACCTCGGCGGCCGCGATCGGGTCGCCGTCGCGACCGGTGCGCACCTGCCACCCGGACCCGTCGCGGCGCACGCCGGTGACCGGCGCACCCGCCTCGACCCGCCCGCCGCGGCCCAGCAGCCCGCGGACGTACGCCTGGTGCAGCGCCTCGGCGTCGATGTCGGCCGCGCCCTCCACGTAGGCCGCCGCGCGCACCGCACCCGGACGCAGGGCGGGGCACCGGCGCTGCGCCTCCGCCGGGTCGATCGCGACCGGCCCTCCCGGCTCCCCCGCCTGCTCGGCGAGCGTGGCGGCCAGCTCGGTCTCGCCCGCGGGGTCGAACGCGACGTGCAGGAGGCCGCGCGGCGCGAGCAGCGGCGGGGCGTCCAGCTCGGACTCGATCCGCGCCAGCCGGGGGCCGCTCGCGGCGATCAGCGCACGCACCGGCGCGGGGCCGTGGCCCGGCACGTAGGTGGCGGCGGAGCGGGCCGTCGAGTGGCGGGCGAGCGCGGTCTCGCTCTCGACGAGGAGGACGGAGCGGGTGGCGGCGAGCTCGTACGCGATCGAGGCGCCCGCGATCCCGCCCCCGACCACGACGGTGTCGATGGTGGTCACCGGCCGAGACTAGGCCGGGCCCGAACGGGCGCCGTAATTCCGTGGCGCGCCCCGCGGCACCGGCTTATCGTCCTTCGCATGCGCCTGTAGCGACGACCGCGGCCACCGCGGCACCCGCGGCCGGGCTTCCCGCCCCGCCGCCCCGTCCCAGCCCACCCGGCCGGCGCCGGACCCACGTCCCGACGCCGTCTCGGCTCCGCTGCGCGCCGGCCCCGTCATCTGCAGGAGGCACCGTGCCCGACAAGTCCTTCCCGTCCCCGTTCCGCGCCGCCGTGGTCGGCGCACCGAACCCGGCCGACGCCGCTGCGCCGGCCAACCGGGCGGCCCGCCGCGGCCGCGCGGGCAAGAACGGCCCGAGTGGAGCGGTCCACGCCGGCTCCTCGGGACGCGCCCGCGCCGCGCAGGGCCGCCGGATCATCCCGGTGCGGCGCACCGGGTGATCCACCCGGGCGGACGGCCGAGCAGCACGAGTGCTGCATGGTGAGGCGCGCTCGCGTCCTGCTGCTCGGTCGTCCGCTTGCTCGGCGGGCATAGTCTCCTGTCCGTGACGCACGACGATGACGGTGACCTGGACCGCCTGGTACGCGCCCGGATCCGGGCCATCCGCGTGGCCCAGGGCTGGTCGCTGGAGGAGCTGGCTCGCCGGGCGCGGATCAGCCCGTCCTCGCTGAGCCGGATCGAGACCGGCCGCCGCCGCCTCGCCCTCGACCAGCTCGTCGACATCGCGCGCGCCCTCGACACCTCGCTCGACCAGCTCGTCGAGACCGACACCGACGACGTGATCTCGCACCCGGCCATCGACGCGGCGCACGCGCAGATGCGCTGGCCGGTGCGCGCGGATCCGGGCATGGCCGTGATCCGCCAACGGCTGACCGACCCGCCGCCGGACAACCCGTCGCGCCTGCGCGCCCACCCCGGCCGCGAGTGGCTGGTGGTGCTGTCCGGCACCGCCGTGCTGCTGCTGGGCAACCGCAGGCTGCGCGTGGAGACCAACCAGGCCGCCGAGTTCCCCACGATGCTGCCGCACGCGATCGGCACCGCGGGCGGGCCGTGCGAGATCCTCGGGATCTTCGACCGCGACGCGCGGCGCGGGCACCGCTGAGCTGCCCGGCCCGCAGCGCGACCGGCCACCTTCGTGCCGGATTGGCAAGATCGTGTGCCCGAGGGGCAGGGCCGACCTAGCCTGACGGCATGACCCACACCCCGCACGAACACGTCCAGACCGAGATCCTCGACCTCGACGCGGAGGTGCTCGCCGAGCACACCGCGTCGGTCATCGCCTGGCTCCCCGTCACGCGGGCGCCGCGGCGGATCGTGGACCTGGGCGCCGGCACGGGCGCCGGCACCTTCGCCCTGCTCGCGCATTTCCCCGAGGCGCACGTCACCGCGGTGGACGCCTCGCCCGAGCACCTGCACCGGTTGCAGGAGAAGGCCCGCGCCAACGGGGTGGCCGACCGCGTGCACACCGCGCAGGCCGACCTCGACGCCGCGTGGCCGGACCTCGGCACCCCCGACCTGGTGTGGGCCTCGGCGTCGGTGCACCACCTCGCCGATCCCGACCGCGCGCTTCGCCGGGTCCACGACGCACTCGTCCCCGGCGGGCTGCTCGCCCTCGTGGAGCTCGCCGGCTTCCCCCGGTTCCTGCCCGACGAGGTGCCGGAGGAGCGGCCCGGCCTCGAGGTTCGCCTGCACGCCGAGGGCGACCGCCGCTCGGCCGCGCACATGCCCCACCGGGGCGCCGACTGGGGCCCGCGGCTGCGCGCCGCCGGGTTCACGCTCGCCGGCGAGCGCACGATCACCGCGCACGTCGGGCGCTCCCGCTCCGATGCGGTCGGCCGGTACGCGCTGCAGGGTCTGCGGCGCATGCGCGACGCCGTCGCCGACGCGCTCCCGGCCGACGACCTGGCCGCCTGGCGCCGGCTGCTCGACACCGACGGACCGGGCAGCCTCCTGAGCCGCGACGACCTCGCGCTGCGCACCGAGCGCAGCGTCTGGGCCGCACGCCGCGCCTGACCCGCGGCTGCCGGCGCGCTACCGTCGGTCCGTAGATCGTTCACCCCCGGGAGGTCCGCGCATGACCGGCACCGGGTCCCCGACCGCGGTCGTGTGGTGGGCGGCGCCGGTGGCGCCCGCGAGCGCCCCCGGGCTGGTCCGCCTGCTCGACGTCCACGAGCGCAGGCGGCTCGACCGCTTCCGCCGCCCCGCCGACCAGGCCCGCTACCTCGCGGCGCACGCCCTCGTGCGGCTCGTGCTCGGGGAGAGCGTCGGCGCGCCCGCGGCCGATCTCGTGTTCGACCGCACCTGCCGTTGCGGGGAGCAGCACGGCAAGCCGGTGCTGCCCGGCGGCCCCGGGTTCTCCCTGACGCACGCGGGCGACCTCGTCGGCGTCGCCGTGCACCCCGGCGGGCCGGTCGGGCTCGACGTCGAGCAGGTCCGCGAGCTCGCCGACCTGACGGCGATGGCCGAGCACGTCCGGTCCCCCCGCGAGACGGTGACCGACGCCGACGCCTTCTTCGCGCTGTGGACGCGCAAGGAGGCCCTGCTCAAGGTCGTGGGCACCGGCCTGGCCACACCGATGTCGGCGATCACCCTCGGCCCGCCGGGCGTGCTCGACTGGACCGGGGAGGACGCGCCCGCCCACCCGCTGTGGCTCGCCGACCTCCGTCCGGCCGCCGGGTACCACGCCGCGGTGGCAGGCACCGGCGCCCGGCCCTCGATCGCCGAGCAGCGGGGGGACGCGCTTCTGGCCGGTCAGGCCTTGTAGAGCTTCTCCTCGTAGGCGGCCCCGTAGTAGCGCTCGAGCTCCTCCAGCGGGGTGTCCTTGTTGACGAGGGCCTTCGAGATCTGCGCCGTCGACGGGATCGCCTTCGGGTCCCAGGTCTCGGGCTCCCACAGCTTCGAGCGCATGAACGCCTTCGCGCAGTGGTAGAAGACCTCGTCGATCGCCACCTCGAGGGCGAGGAGCGGCCGGTGCCCCTTCACCACCAGCTCGTCGAAGTACGGGGCGTCGCGCAGCAGCCGCGCCCGCCCGTTCACCCGCAGCGTGTCGCCGCGCCCGGGCACCAGGAAGATCAGGCCGACGTGCGGGTTGCGCAGGATGTTGCGGTACCCGTCGACGCGCCGGTTGCCGGGGCGTTCGGCGATCGCGATCGTGGAGTGGTCGATCACGTGGGCGAGGCGGCCCGCCGGGTCGCCCTTCGGGGAGACGTCGAGGCTTCCGTCCACGTCGCTGGTGCCGATGAGGCAGAGCGGTGAGTGCTCGAGCCACAGCCGGTCGATCGCGTCGAGCGACGGGCGGACCTTCTGCGCGACGGCGGGGAGGGGGTGGCCGACAACGGCCTCCAGCTCCTCGACGCTGGTGATCTCGGTGCTCGCGGTCTCTCGGCTGATCTCTGCGGTGGCCACGTCTCCAGGACGGTACGGCCGGAACCGTCGGTGCGTCCAGGAAGAATGGGTCACGTGGGTGCGCGCTGGGTCCTGCATCTGGACATGGACGCGTTCTTCGCCGCGTCCGAACAACTCACCCGTCCCACCCTGCGGGAGCGCCCGGTGCTGGTCGGGGGCCTGGGGCCGCGGGCGGTCGTGGCCGGGGCCAGCTACCAGGCCCGGGTCTTCGGCGCGCGGTCGGCCATGCCGATGGGCCAGGCCCGGCGCCTGTGCCCGCACGCGGTGGTGCTGCCGGCCCGGTTCCCGCTGTACAAGGAGCTCAGCTCGCGGGTGATGGCCGTGCTCGCCGACGCGTCCCCGGTGCTGGAGCCGGTCTCGATCGACGAGGCGTTCCTCGAGCCGCCCGCCCTGGCCGGCGCCTCGGCCGCGGAGGTGGAGCGGTTCGGCGTGCGCCTGCGCGCCGACGTCCGGGCGACCACCGGGCTGCCGGCGTCGGTGGGCGCCGGCTCGGGCAAGCAGCTCGCCAAGATCGCCTCCGAGCTGGCGAAACCCGACGGGCTGCGCGTCGTCCCCCCCGAGGAGGAGCGCGCCGTGCTCGCGCCGCTGCCGGTACGGGCGCTGTGGGGAGTCGGCCCGGTGGCCGAGGCCGGGCTGCGCAAGCTGGGCGTGCACACGATCGGCGAGCTCGCCGCCATGGACCTCCGCGAGGTCCACGGCCTGCTCGGCACCGCCATCGGCACCGAGCTGCACCGGCTCGCGCGCGGCATCGACGAGCGCCCGGTCGCGCCGCGCGGCGCCGCCAAGCAGGTCAGCGCCGAGACCACGTTCGACACCGACCTCACCGCGATGGCCGCCGTGCACGACGCCGTCGCCCGGATGACCGAGGCCGCCCACCGCAGGTTGGTGGCGTCCGGGCGGGCGGCGCGCACCGTCACGGTCAAGGTGCGCAGCGCCGACTTCACCACGTCGAGCCGCTCGGAGACGGCCGGGTTCGCGAGCACCGACCTCGGCACCCTCACCGCGGTCGCGCAGCGCCTCGCCCGCACCGCCGTGCCCGAGGGCGGCGTCCGGCTGATCGGGGTGTCCCTCGCCGGGCTCACCGACGACCCCCCACCCGCCCTCTTCGAACCGCTCACCCAGGCCGAGGCCGCGCCCGACGAGGTGCCCGAGCCCGCCGCGCCGGTGGACGAGCCCGAGCCCGCGCCGGACCGCCCGTGGCGCCCCGGCGACGACGTCGCCCACGCCGACCACGGGCACGGGTGGGTGCAGGGCGCGGGCCACGGCCGCGTCACGATCAGGTTCGAGACGCGCAGCACCGGCCCCGGCCGGGCCCGCACGTTCGCCGAGGACGACCCCGCGCTCAGGAGGGCCGACCCGCTGGCGAGCCTCGCCTGATCACGGGCGGGCGGCGAGCTTGCCCAAGATCGGGCGGAGCGCCTCCGCGAGCGCCCGCGGATGCGTGACCTGCGGCGAGTGCGCCCCGGGCGTCTCGACCAGCGGGACGTCCACGCAGTCCGCCAGCCACTGCGACGTCTCGTGGAGCCAGTGGTTCGCCGCAGTGGGATCGCGGTTGTCGACGCCGGCCGCGACGACGCACGGCACCCCCACCCCGGCCAGTTGCTCAGGCGTCGGGAGGTACGCGGCGAATCCTTCGAGCTCCACGCCGAAGAGGACGTCCCCGTTGCCGAGCATGCGGTCGCGCAGCTCGGGGTCCAGGCCCTCGAAGGCAGCGTCCCCGGTGGCCCAGCGCAGGAACCTCTCGGTGGCCACGGGCGGTCCGCCCGCGGCCATCCCCTCGCCGACGACCCGCCGCACCGTGCCTGCCACCTCGCGCGACGCCGGCGTGATCCCGAGGAAGGAGGGCTCGCGGAGGATCGCGCCCCGCAGCACCGCGGGGTGGCGCAGCACGAGGTTCGTCACGATCACGGCTCCCGAGCTGTTGCCGTACGCCACGGCCGGGGCGAGGTCGAGCGCCGTGAGCAGCGCGGCCGCGTCGTCGGCCTGCTCGTCGACCGACGTCGCGGTCCAGCCCGCCGGGCGTGGGCTGCGGGAGTTGGCCCGCCGGTCGTAGGTGAGCACGGTGTACTCGTCGGCCAGGAGGCCGGCGACGGCCGTCCAGTGCCCGGCGTCGCCGGTGGCACCGGAGACGAACAGCACCGGGGGCCCGGTCCCGCGCCGTTCGTAGTAGAGGTTCGTTCCGTTGACCGCGATCGATGCCATGCCGGTGCCCACCTCCGACGGCTGCCCGCGCGGCGCGCGGCTGGGCCTCGAGGGTCCCGCCGGGCCCCGGGCCCCGACAGCGCCCGAACGGCCCCTCCCGCTCAGGCGGGCGGGCGCCAGGGGCGCGGCGGGAGCACCGGGAGGCCGCTGGGCGCGCACTGGCCGCCCCGCTCCCCGGCCAGCCGGAAGATCAGCCAGCCGATCAGCGCCGCGAGGATCGAGCCCGCCAGGATGCCGATCTTCGCGTCGGTCACGAGCTGCTCGTCCTCGAGGGCCAGTTCGGTGACGAAGAGCGCCACGGTGAACCCGATGCCGGCGAGGCCTGCGCCGCCGATCAGCTGGCCCCAGCGCAGCGTGTCCGGCACGCGCCCGAGCCCGGTGCGCAGCGCCACCCACGTGCCCGCCGTGACGCCCACGAGCTTCCCGACGGTGAGGCCGATGATGATGCCCCAGGTGAGCGGGGAGGTGAACGCCGTGGCGAGGGTCTCGCCGGTGAGCACGACGCCGGCGTTCGCGAGCACGAAGAGCGGCACGATCACGTAGCTGCTCCACGGCTGGATGCGCAGCTGCAGCCGCTCGTTCGGCGACACCGCCTCCGTGACGGCCGCCTGCGCGGCCATCGCCCGCTCGGGGCTGGGGTCGAGCAGGAAGCTGCTGCCCAGCACCTGCGCGCGCATCACGTCGCGCAGGCGCGGCGCGTAGGCGTTGACCAGCAGGCCCATCACGACGCCGACCACGCTGGGGTGCACGCCGGAGTCCAGCACCGCGAGCCACATGACCACGCCGATGAACACGTAGATCGGGGTGCGCCAGAACGGCGCGAAGCGCAGGCCGAGCAGCGCCGCGAACAGCACGACCGACACCACCAGCGACGTGACCTGCACGTCGTCGGTGTAGAAGATCGCGATCGCCGCGACGGCCCCGATGTCGTCGACGATCGCGAGCGCGAGCAGGAACACCCGCAGCTGGTCGGGGCACCGCGGGCCGACGAGCGCGAGCACACCGATCACGACCGCGGTGTCGGTGGAGATCGCGATCCCCCACGCCCCGGCGGCCGGGCCACCCGCGTTGAACGCCAGGAAGAGCAGCGCAGGCACGGTGAGCCCGCCGAGCGCGGCGATCGCGGGCGCGGCGAGCGCCCGGGCCCCGCGCAGCTCGCCGAGCACCATCTCCCGCGAGATCTCCAGCCCGACGCTGAAGAAGAACAGCACCATGAGCCCGTCGTTGACCCAGTGCCGCAGGTCCATCGAGAGCTCCATGGACCCGAAGGTCAGGGCGAACTCGGTGTGCCAGAAACTCTCGTAGCCGGAGAAGAGGTTCGCCCATGCCAGCGCCAGCACCGCGGCGGTGAGCAGCAGCACCGCCGAGCCGGACTCGGTGCGCAGGAAGTCGCGCGCAGCCCGACTGAGGTCACCGCGCTCGGCTATCGTTGTCACCGTCACGACGTGATCCTGCCATCGGCGGCGATCGCCCCGATGCGCACGTCAGGGAGGCCACATTGCCGCTCGAACCCCGGATCGGCAGCTACGACCACCTCCAGGGCATCCTCGGTGCCGAGTTCACCCTCGTGGAGTACGGCGACTTCGAGTGCCCGTACTGCAGGCGCGCCTACCCGGTGATCGAGGAGGTCCGGCAGCGGCTCGGCGACCGGCTCGTGTTCGTGTTCCGGCACTTCCCACTGGCCGAGCTGCACCCGTTCGCGCTGTCCGCCGCCGTCGCCGCGGAGGGTGCGGCGCTCAAGGGGCAGTTCTGGCCGATGCACGCCAAGCTCTACTCCGGTGACGAGCCCCGGCTTCGGCAGGAGGACCTGCGCCGCTACGCCGAGGAGCTCGGCATCCCGCCGGAGAAGGTGCTGTGGCCTGCCACCCGGTTCGTGGAGGACCGCGTCGAGGCCGACTTCAACTCCGGGGTGCGCAGCGGTGTCCGCGGCACGCCCACGCTCTTCGTCAACGGCGAGATCTACCACGGCTCCATCACCGTGGACCACCTCGTGGAGGCGCTCGAGACCACCGCGCCCGCCACGGTGGGCCCCGTGGCCTGACCTCCGGGAACAGATCACCCGGCGCGCCGCGTTCGCATGATCGGGGATCTGCGGACGGGGGGCCAGCATGGGGGGCGTGCAGCGGACGAGCCGGTGGGGTGTGGTGGCGCCGCTGGTGTTCGCGGTGATCGCGCTGCTCGCACTCGCCCGCTCGACGATCATCATGGTCTACCTCGGGGTCACCCACTTCCGCGAGGTCAACCCGATCTCGGTGCCGCTGAGCTACTACGCCTTCGTCGAGGGCGGCGAGCAGCTGTTCTTCTCCGCCGCGGTGGCGCTCGCCGTCGGCACCCTGGCCCTGCTGATCGGGATGGCCCGCTCCGGGGTGCGGATGGCAGGCCGGCCCACGGTGCTGCTCGCGGTGTGGGCGGTGTGCCTCGTGCTCGCCGCGGTCTTCCCCGCCGACGACGCCCCGCGGATCATGACCTTCGGCGGCTGGGTGCACCAGTTCGCCGGCGCCGGCATCCTCGCGCTGCTGTCGTTCGCCGGCCTCGCCGCCGCGTCCCGGCTCGCCGAGCACCCGCAGTGGCGGCCCGTGGTGTCCACGGTGCGCACGCTGTCGATCGCCGCCGCCGTGCTCGCCGGGGCCTACGTCGCCAGCAGGCTCAACGACCTCGTGCCCGGCGTGTACGGCCCCGTCGACGTCGGCGGCATCCTCCAGCGGATGGTGCTCGCCTTCCACGTGGCGGTGGTGGCCGCGCTGGCCGTGCAGCTCGTGCGCGTGTCGTGGCCCGCGGTGCGGCGCAAGGCCGCCGACGCGTCCGCCGCCCCCGGCGGGCCCACGGTGGCCCCGCGCCCCTGAGCCGGCGTCAGCCCGGCTTCTCCGTCACGCCGGCGGCGTCGAACGTCGCGACGTCCTGCAGGGCCTGGGCCGCGCTCTGCAGCAGCGGCAGGGCCAGGAGCGCACCGGTGCCCTCGCCCAGGCGCATGCCGAGGTCGAGCAGCGGGTCCAGCTGCAGGTGGGCGAGCGCGCGGGTGTGCCCCGGCTCCGCCGAGCGGTGCCCGGCCACCCAGAAGCCGCGGGCGTACGGCGCGAACGCGGCCGCCGCGAGAGCGGCGGCACCGGCGTTCACCCCGTCCAGCAGCACGGGCACCCGCAACGCGGCAGCGCCGAGCACGAACCCGGCCAGCGCGGCGTGCTCCAGCCCGCCCACGGCGGCGAGCACGCCGAGCGGGTCGGCCGGGTCGGGCCGGTGCCGCGCGAGTGCAGCCGCCACCACGGACGCCTTGCGCGCGAGGGTGGCATCGTCGATGCCGGTGCCGCGGCCGGTGACCTCGGCCGCGTCGGCGCCGGTGAACGCACCGATCAGCGCTGCGGCGGCGGTGGTGTTGGCGATGCCCATGTCGCCCGTGACGAGGCAGCGGTTGCCCGCCGCCACGAGGTCGCGGGCCGTCTCCACCCCCACCTCGACGGCCGCCCGCGCCTGCTCGCGCGTGAGCGCGGGGCCGGTGGCGAGATCGGCGCTGCCGTCGGCCACCCGCCGTGCGAGCAGGCCCGGTGCGGGGTCCAGGGGCGAGGCGACGCCCACGTCCACCACGCACACCTCGACGCCCAGCCGCCGCGCGAACGCATTGACCACCGCTCCCCCGCCGAGGAAGTTCGCCACCATCTGCGCCGTGACCTCCTGCGGCCACGGCGACACGCCCTGCGCGTGCACCCCGTGGTCGGCGGCGAACACGGCCACCGCGGCGGGTTCGGGCACCGGCGGCGGGCAGGCGCCGGCGATCCCGGCGAGCGTCACGGCGAGGTCCTCGACCCGGCCAAGCGCCCCGCGCGGCTTCGTCATCCGGTCCAGCCGCTCGACGGCGGCGGCGCGTGCCGCCTCGTCGGCCGGGCCGATCGCGGCGACGGTCTCGGCGAGCAGGTCCATCGGTTCCTCCCCCGGCAGGCCGCGGCGGCCGTAGGTGTCGTGGTGGACGGCCCAGTGCAGCGGGCGGCGACGCGCCCACCCCGCGGTGGCGAGCTCCGGCTCGTCCGGGAAGTCGTCGACGTGCCCGACGCACAGGTAGGCCACCAGCTCCAGGTGCGGCGGCAGGCCCAGCAGCGCGGCCAGCTCCCGCTCGTCACCGAAGCTGACCCAGCCGACGCCGAGGCCCTCCGCCCGCGCGGCGAGCCAGAGGTTCTGCACGGCGCCCACCACCGAGTACGGCGCGGTGCGCGGCTGGGTGCGGCGGCCGAGGACGTGCCGGCCGCCGCGGGTGGGATCGCAGGTCACCGCGATGTTGAGCGGGGTGTCGAGGATCGCCTCGACCTTCACGTCGCGGAAGGCCGCCGCCCGGGCCGCGGGCAGCGCCGCGGCGTACTCCGCGCGGGCCGCCGCCACGTGGGCGTGCACCCGTTCGCGGAGGGCGCGGTCGCGCAGCACGAGGAAGTCCCACGGCTGGGAGAAGCCGACCGAAGGCGCCGCGTGCGCGGCCTCCAGCACGCGGGTGAGCACGGCGTCGTCGACGGGATCGGGCCGGAAGCCCGTCCGCACGTCCCGCCGCGAGTGCAGGACCTCGTAGAAGGGTCGTGAGTGGATACGAGTGCTGTAGCCCTCGTTTCCACTCACGGCCTCATCAGCGGAGGCCATGGCCTCGGGCAGGGCGTTTCGGGGGGACGATCAGGGTCGCCAGGTAGGGGCCCTGCTCCTCCGGATCCAGGTCGGCGGCGGGGCGGATGTCCTCCTCGGGAAGGCCGAGCCCGGCCCCGTAGACGGCCTCGTCCAGCCGGCCGGTCGCGCGCAGCGCGGCGAGGGTCTCGGGCAGCATCCGGCCGAACTTGTAGGCGGCCACGGCGTCGCCGCGTTCGAGGGCCTCGCGGAACCGCTCCGGGCCCGCCGTCATCGGGAACAGGGCGAGCGGTTCGCGGCCCTCCACCAGTGGTGTCCCGGAGCGCGCCGCGAGGTCCTGCATGGCCGTGATCCCGGGGACGAGCTGCACGTCAAGCTCACCCAGCACGCCCCGCACGGACGCGGCGAGGTAGCTGAACGTCGAGTAGACGCACGGGTCGCCGATCGTCGCGAACACGGCGGTGCCGCCCGGGTGGGCGGCGAACCAGGCCGCCACCTGCGCCGCGGCCGCGTCCCAGGCGCGTTCCCGGCGCTGCGTGTGCTCGCGGTCGTGCAGCGCGAACACCACGCGCTCCACCCGCCAGGCCTCCGCGTAGTAGAGGACCGTCTGCTCGGCGCGACCGGTCTCCCCCGAGTCGGCGACCGGCACGAAGACGACGTCGGCCTTCGCGAGCAGGTTCGCGGCCTTGACGGTGACGAGCTCCGGGTCGCCGGGGCCGACCCCGACCCCGACCAACGTGCCGTTCACTCCTGGCCCTCCAGATCCCCTTCGAGGTCGAGGTAGGTCTGGCGGAGCCGGTCGAGCACGGCGTCGTCGGGCTTCGCCCACATCCCCCGGTCGGCCGCCTCGAGCAGCCGCTCGGTGATCCCGCGCAGCGCCCACGGGTTCGACTTCTCCATGAACGCGCGGTTGGCCTCGTCGAACACGTAGCTCTCGGCGAGCTGCCCGTACATCCAGTCGTCGACCACGCCCGCGGTGGCGTCATAGCCGAACAGGTAGTCGACGGTGGCCGCGAGCTCGAACGCGCCCTTGTAGCCGTGGCGCTGCATCGCGGCCACCCACTTGGGGTTCACCACACGCGCCCGGAAGACGCGCTTGGTCTCCTCGGCCAGCGTGCGCGTCTTCACCGCCTGCGGCACCGCCGAGTCGCCGACGTACGCGGCGGGCGAGCGCCCGGTGAGCGCGCGCACCATCGCCACCATCCCGCCGTGGTACTGGAAGTAGTCGTCGGAGTCGACGATGTCGTGCTCGCGGGTGTCCTGGTTCTTCGCCGCCACCGCGATCCGGCGGAACGAGGACTCCATGTCGGCCCGCGCCTCGCGCCCGTCCAGCCCGCGACCGTAGGCGTAGCCGCCCCACACGGCGTAGACCTCGGCGAGGTCGGCGTCGCTGCGCCAGTTGCGGGCGTCGATCAGCGGCAGCAACCCGGCCCCGTACGCGCCCGGCTTCGAGCCGAAGATCCGCGACGTGGCCCGGCGCCGGTCGCCGTGCTCCGCCGTGTCCTCCTCGACGTGGGCGCGCAGGTAGTTCTGCTCCGCCGGCTCGTCGAGCTCGGCCACGGCGCGGATCGCGTCGTCGAGCAGCGTGATGACGTGCGGGAACGCGTCGCGGAAGAACCCGGAGATGCGCACGGTGACGTCGATGCGCGGGCGGCCCAGCTCTTCCAGCGGCACGATCTCGAACCCGGTGACCCGCCGCGAGGCGTCGTCCCACACCGGGCGGCACCCGATCAGCGCGAGCACCTCGGCGAGGTCGTCGCCCTGCGTGCGCATGGCGCTCGTGCCCCAGACCGTGAGGCCCACCGACTGCGGGTACGCGCCGGTGTCGGCGAGGTGGCGCGCCACGAGCGACTCCGCCAGCGCGGTGCCGACCTCCCACGCGCTGCGCGACGGGATGGCCTTCGGGTCGACGGAGTAGAAGTTCCGGCCGGTCGGCAGCACGTTCACCAGCCCGCGCGTCGGCGAACCGGACGGCCCGGCCGGCACGTAACCGCCGTCGAGCGCGTGCAGCACGGCTGTGACCTCGTCGGTGGTGCGCTCCAGCCGCGGCACGACCTCCCGGCAGCCGAAGTCCAGCACCGCCACGACGTCGGGGATCTCCTCCCCCAGCAACGCGGCGCACACGGCACCGGGCTCGCGCCACCCGCGCTCCTGCACCCCGACGACGAGGGCCCGCGCGACCCCTTCGAGGACGTCGACGAGATCGGCCCCGGTCACGGCAGGCCCGGGGGCGACGGCGAGGAGGCGGTCCCGGAGTTCAGGAAAGCCACATTCAGGGCCGGAGCGGCCTTGAATGTGGCTTTCCTGAACCGGGGAGCCGGGGGCTGCGAGGAGCGCCTGCTCGTCGAGGCCCGCCCACTCCGCCAGCGCCGCGCGCAAGCCGGGAAGGGCCGTCCGCCCACCCCAGACCTGGCTGGCCCGCAGGATCGACAGCACCAGGTTCACCTGGGCCTCGTCCCGCGGCGGCCCGCCGAGGATGTGCAGGCCGTCGCGGATCTGGACGTCCTTGACCTCGCAGAGGTAGCCGTCGATGTGGAGGATGAAGTCGTCGAAGTCGTCCTCGCCGGGCGCGGCGTCGACGTGCAGGTCGTGGTGCAGCTGGGCGGCGGTGACGACCTCCCAGATCTGCGTGCGCAGGGCGGGCAGCTTCGCCGGATCCATCGCCTGCACGGTGGCGTACTCGTCGAGGAGCTGCTCGAGCTTGGCCATCTCGCCGTAGGTGTCGGCGCGGGCCATCGGCGGCACCAGGTGGTCGACGACCACGGCGTGCCCGCGGCGCTTGGCCTGGGTGCCCTCGCCGGGGTCGTTGACGATGAACGGGTACACGAGGGGCAGCTCGCCGAGCACGGCGTCGGGGGCGTCCTCGGCGGCGAGGCCGAGCCCCTTGCCGGGCAGCCATTCGAGGGTGCCGTGCTTGCCCAGGTGCACCACGGCGTCGGCGCCGAACTCGTGCTCGAGCCAGCGGTAGGCGGCCAGGTAGTGGTGCGACGGGGGCAGGTCGGGGTCGTGGTAGATCGCCACCGGGTTCTCCCCGAACCCGCGCGGCGGCTGGATCATCAGCACCACGTTGCCGAACCGCAGCGACGCCAGGACGATCTCGTCCCCGTCGACGTACAGCGACCCCGGCGGCTCGCCCCAGTGCTCCCGCATCCCACCGGTCAGCTCGGTGGGCAGGGCGTCGAACCAGCGCCGGTAGTCCGCGAGCGGGACGCGGGCCGGGGCCGCGCGCAACTGCTCCTCGGTGAGCCACTCGACGTCGTGCCCGCCCGCGGCGATGAGCGAGTGGATCAGCTCGTCGGAGTCCTCGGGGAAGTCGCCGACGGCGTAGCCGGCCTCGCGCAGCGCGCGCAGCAGCACGACGGCCGACGCGGGCGTGTCCAGCCCGACCGCGTTGCCCACCCTCGAGTGCTTGGTGGGGTACGACGAGAGCACCACCGCCAGCTTCCGCTCGGCCACCGGGGTGGCGTGCAAGCGTGCGTGGCGCACCGCGAGCCCGGCCAGGCGGGCGGCCCGCTCGGGGTCGGCGACGTACACCGGGATGTCGTCGCCCGGCCCCTCAGGAGCCGGCAGTGCCTCCTTGAACGAGAACGGCACCGTGATCAGCCGGCCGTCGAACTCGGGGATCGCGACCTGCATCGCCGCGTCCATCGGCGAGAGCGCCGCGTCCGACTCCGCCCAGGTGGCGCGCGAGGTGGTGAGGCACAGGCCCTGCAGGACCGGCACGTCGAGGGTGGCGAGCGCGCCCGCGTCCCAGGCGTCCTCCTCGCCCCCGGCGGCGGCGTCGGCCGCGACCGTGCCCCCGGCGGCGAGCACGGTGGCGACCAGGGCGTCGGCGCGGCCGAGCAGCGCCATCAGGTCGGGCTGCGCCCCGCGCAGCGACCCGCAGAACACCGGCAGCGCGTTGGCCCCGCGCGCCTCGATCGCCTCGCACAGGACGTCGACGAACGCGGTGTTCCCGGACAGCTCGTGCGCGCGGTAGAAGACCACGCCGACGGTCGGCCGGTCGGGGTGCTGCTCGCGCGCGCCGTGCACGCCGAACTCCGGCGTGGCGGCTGGCGGCTCGAAGCCCTCCCCGGTGAGCAGCACCGTGTCGGACAGGAAGCGGTGCAGCTCCCGCAGGTTCGCGGTGCCGCCCGCAGCCAGGTAGGCGAGCGCCTCCGACGCCACGCCCGCGGGCACCGTCGAGGCCGCCATCAGCTCCGCGTCCGGGGCCGCCTCGCCGCCGAGCAGCACCACCGGCAGGCCGGACGCCACGAGCGCGTCGACCCCCTCCGGCCAGGCCCGGCGCCCGCCGAGCAGCCGCAGCACGACGACGGCGACGCCGTCGAGCAGGGCCGGTAAACCCTCGGGATCGACGCGCGCGGGGTTCGCCGTGCGGTAGAGCGCGCCCGAGCCGCGAGCGGCCAGCAGCTCCGTGTCGGCGGTGGACAGCAGCAGCACGGGCTGCGTCATCAGCGTTTCCTCCCGAGGGTCCGCGCCCTCTGCTCGGTGGAGTCGTGACGGCAGCGAGTGTCTGGCTCCCGGGGTGCTCCCCGGTGACAGTGGCGGGACCGCGCCGGACTCGCACCGGCTTCCTGCACTGCCGTCGCAGAGAACTGCAGCACACGCCGGGCGCGCCGGTCAATGCGGCGTGAGGATTGCGACGCCGCCGCGCCCGCGGCTCAGCTCAGGTCGACCTGCGCCGCGAGCACCCGGGCTGCCTCGGCCAGCTCCCGGGCGCGGTCACGCTCGGCGACCCCCTGCTCGCCCTTGACGTTGGCGGCCAGCAGCTCGGCCGCCGTCGCCGCGGCCGCGGCGGCGAGGTGCACGGCCGCGGCCGCGTCGCCGCGCAGGTGCGGGTTGCCGTTGAGGACGAGGTCGGCGGCGAGCCCGGCGACCTCTGCCGCGACGTCCGCGATCCGGGCGGGCACCGCGATCGTCTCCGTCCGCGTGCGCGCGACGGCCTCGGCGCGGCCCGGGTCGTCGCGCGGCAGGCGGGTGGCCTCCAGGAAGGCCCCGTAGGCGGCGGCGTCGGCGTCGGCCAGTGGGGCCGCGGTGGCGCGCAGCTCGTCGGCGCGCCCGGCCACCGCGCCGTCGCCGAACCGGGCGGCCATCGCGGTGAGCCCGGCGGCCATGGCCGTGACGATCGCGGCCACCCCGCCTCCCCCGGGTGCGGGGGTGCGGGCGGCGACGGAGTCGAGCAGCTCGCGGACGGTCAGGTCGAGCAGCGACGGTTCGGCCACGCGCTCACTGTCGCACGCCCGGCGCGGCCGGGTGGGCCACCAGCGACCCGAGCAGCGCCAGCGCCTCCGCCGTCCGGCTGCCCGGCTCGGCGCGGTAGACCACCAGCTGGTGGCCGGGCGACTCGTCGACCGTGAGGGGCTGGACGTCGAGCTCGAGCTCCCCGACCACCGGGTGGCGCACCGTCTTGACCTGGCCGCGCTTGCGCCGCACGTCGTGGCGCGACCACAGCCGGGCGAACTCCGCGCTCTTCAGGCTGAGCTCCCCGACCAGCGCGGTGAGCCGGGGGTCGTCGAGGTCGCCGTCGGCGCGCAGCCGCAGGTTCCCCACCACGTTGGCCGCCGCGTACTCCCAGTCGGGGTAGAAGTCGCGGGCCGCCGGGTCGAGGAACACCGCCCGCACGAGGTTCCGCTCGCCGGAGTCGAGGATCCACGAGTAGAGCCCGCGGGCGAGCGGGTTGGCGGCCAGCACGTCGGTCCAGCGGTTCATGATCAGGGCCGGCGTGTCGTGCCAGCTATCGATCAGGGCCACCAGCCCGGCGCCGACCCGGTCGTCGGCCCGGCGGCGGGGCAGCGCCGGAGCGGGCCGGACGAGGCCGTGCAGGTAGCTGCGCGCATCGGCGTCCAGGCGGAGCGCGTCGGCCAGCGCGTCGATCGTCTGCGGCGACGGGTTGCGCTCCCGGCCCTGCTCGAGGCGGACGTAGTAGCCGGTGCTCACGCCCGCGAGCGCGGCCACGTCCTCGCGCCGCAGGCCCGGGGTGCGGCGGTCGAGCGGCGCGGGCATCCCGTGATCGCCCGGCTGCACCTGCTCGCGGCGGGCGCGCAGGAACTCCCCCAGCCGGTTGCCGGTCTGCGTACCCATGCCCCGACGGTACGGCTGCGCAGGCGGATCCGGGTGCACGTCGCACGGATACCCGGCCGGTGATCGGCGGACCTAGCGTCGCCGCCGTGACGCACCCACTCGACATCTCCGATCGCATCGTCATGGTCACCGGCGCGGCGCGCGGCATCGGCCGCGCGGTGGCCGTCGGGCTGGCCGACCTCGGCGCCCGGGTCGTGGTCCTGACCCGCAACGCGGCCACCGCCGAGGAGGTGGCCGGCGAGATCACCCGCCGCCGCGGCGCCGGTCGCGCACTCGCGGTGGTGGCCGACGTGACCGACGAGGAACAGGTCGCCGCCGCCGTCGCCCGCGTCGACGCGCACTGGGGCCGACTGGACGGGTTGATCAACAACGCCGGCGCGATGGTCACCGGCCGGCCCGTCCTCGACATGGACGCGGCCGAGTTCCGGTCGCTGCTCGAGACCAACCTCGTCAGCGCGTTCCTCGTCACCAGGCACGCGGCCCCCCTGATGATCCGCGGCGGGGGCGGCCGGATCGTCTACATGTCCAGCAAGGGCGCGGTGCAGTCGCTGGCGGGCGCCTCGGCGTACGGCGCGAGCAAGGCGGGCATGAACATCCTCAGCAACGTCGTGCACCAGGAGCTCGCCGACCAGGGCATCCGGACGGTCGCCGTGGCGCCCGGGCTCACCGACACCCCCGGCATGCGCGAGGTGGCGGGCGCCGACCACATCGCCCGGGTGGCGGCCACGTACCCGGGCGGCCGGGTCGGGCAGCCCGAGGACCTCGTCGGGCTGTGCGCCTACCTGTGCAGCGACGCGGGCACCCACCTCTCGGGCACGTTCGTCATGATGCGGCCCTGACGATCAAACCGGGACGATCAACCGGTGACGCCCTCGCCCAGGCCCGCCACCGGTCCCACCACGACCACGGCGGGCGGGTTGATCCCCTGCGCGCGCACCTCGTCGGCCACGGTGGCGAGCGTGGCGCGCAGCGAGCGCTGGATGCGCATCGTGCCGTCCTGCACCACCGCGACGGGTGTGTCCGCGGGGCGGCCGCCGTCGATCAGCGCCGCGGCGAAGGCGCCGATCCGCTCCACGGCCATCATCAGCACGATCGTGCCGCGCAGCCGCGCGAGCGCGGGCCAGTCGACCAGGCTGCGCGGGTCGTCCGGCGCCACGTGGCCGGACACCACCACGATCTCGTGCGCCACCCCGCGGTGGCTCACCGGCACGTCGGCGACGGCCGGGGCGGCGAACGCGCTGGTGACCCCGGGCACGACGGTGACGGGCACGCCCGCATCGGCGCACGCGAGGGCCTCCTCGAAGCCGCGGCCGAAGACGTAGGGGTCGCCGCCCTTGAGCCGCACCACGAACTTGCCCGCCCGCGCGTGCTCGATCAGCAGCTCGTTGATCCGCGCCTGGTTCATCGCCCGGCCGTAGGGGATCTTCGACGCGTCGACGACCTCGACGTGCGGGGCGAGGGAGTCGAGCAGGTCGCGCGGGCCGAGCCGGTCGGTGACCACGACGTCGGCGCGCGCCAGCAACCGCCGGCCCCGCACCGTGATCAGCTCCGGGTCGCCCGGCCCGCCACCGACGAGCGCGACGCCCGGGTGCACCGGCTCGGCGGCGTCGTCCACGACCCCGGCGTGCAGCGCCTCCACCAGCGCCGTGCGCACGGCGGCGGAGCGGCGCGGGTTGCGGCCGGCGAGCACGCCGACCGTGAGCCCGTCGTGGCTGCCGACGGCCGGGGTGACCGCGCTGCCCTCGGGGGCGTCGTCGGCGCGCACGCAGAACACCCGCCGCTCGAGCGCCTCCGCACCCACCGCGGCGTTGACGGCGCGGTCGTCGGTGCAGGCGATCGCGTACCAGGCGCCGTCGAGGTCACCGGACCGGAAGCCGCGGGCGGTCCAGCGCAGCTCGCCGGCCGTGGCCATCGCCTCGACGGCGGGCGTGACCTCCGGGGAGACGACCTCCACGTCGGCACCGGCAGCGAGCAGGCCGCCGAGGCGTCGCTGGGCCACCACACCGCCGCCGACCACGACGACGCGGCGACCGGCGAGGTCGAGCCCGACAAGGTAGGGATCCACGGTGAGCATCATCCCGCCTTGACGTGTCCGTGGCCGTGCCCATGACCGTGGCCGTGCGCCGGGTCGTCCGGGTGGTGGTGGGGGGTCTGCGCGGCGCCGAGCTTGTCCTCGAAGCCGGGCAGCAGCACGCGGTAGGCGCAGGTGTCGCAGTTCATCCGGATGTCGCCCTGCAGGGCCTCGCGGTAGCGCTCCAGCACGAGCTCGGCCAGCTCGGGGCAGTCACCGATGTGCGGGGCGACGCGCACGTCGACGTCCGGGTGCGCGGCGGCGAACGCGCGGGCCTGCTCCCCGACCCGGCGCGGCAGCACGCCGTCGAACAGGAAGTAGGGCGCCACCACCACCCGCCGCGCGCCGAGCGCCCGGCACCGGGCCAGCCCGCCGGGCACGTCGGGACCGGTCAGGGAGACGAACGCGGGCTCGACGAAGTCGTAGCCGCGGCCCTCCTGCAGCAGCCGGGCCACCTTGCAGACCTCGGCGTTGGCATCCGGGTCGGTGGAGCCGCGGCCGACGAGCAGCACCGCCGTGCCGTCGGCGGGGGCGACCTGCGCGATCCGGGCCTCCACCGCCTGCTGCAGCAGCGGGTGCGGGCCCAGCGGCCGGCCGAAGACGTAGCCGGTGGCCGGGTCGCGCACCACCTCGCGCTGCAGCGCGGCGGGGATGTCGCCCTTCGCGTGGCCCGCGGCCACGAGCACCATCGGCACGGCGGCCATGGTCGTGGCCCCGCGCGCCGACAGCTCCGTCCACGCCTCGTGCACGGTGGGGGCGGACAGCTCGATGAACCCGCCCGCCACGCCGATCCCGTCGGCCTCGAGCAGCCCGCGCATCCGGTCGGTGAACCCGACGAACTCGGCCACCCCGGTGGTGTCCACCGTGCCGTGCCCGACGAGCAGCAGCGGCGCGCTCACGCGGCCCCCTCGGCGTAGAGCAGCGCGTTGACGGCAGCGGCGGCGACCGCCGCCCCGCCGCGTTCGCCGCGGTTGGACACGGCGGGCAGCCCCGACGCACGCAGCGCCGCCTTGGCCTCGACCGCCCCGACGAACCCGACCGGCAGCCCCACCACCAGCGGGGTGTGCAGCATGCCCGCCGCGGCGCAGCGGACGAGCTCGGCGAGCGCGGTGGGCGCGTTCCCGATCGCCCACACGGCCCCGTCGGGGTGCTGGGCGACGGCGGCGCGGATCCCGGCCGCGGAGCGCGTGAGCCCCGGCTCCGGCGCGGGCGCCAGGTCGAGGGCGACGGTCGCCGGCCGGGCGGTGACGCCGGCGGCCACCATCCGCACGTCCGTGATCAGCGGCGCCCCGGCCAGCAGGGCGGCCCGGCCGGCGCGCAGGGCGTCCTCGGCGGCGACGAGCTCGCCCGCCCACGTGGGGTCGGCGCTCGTGTGCACGACGCGCTCGACGACGGCGCGGGTGAGCGGTGGCAGATCGGTGGTGTCGAGCCTGCTGCGCAGGATCTCGTACGACTCGAGCTCGATGGGATGCACGGCGGCGCGCGCGTTCATGTGCTCCTCCCCGGGTGTCCACGCCCGGACGGGGTCGGGTGGGTGGTGTGCCGCGCGAGGTCTGGCTCCCTGCCGGGTGGCAGGTGACAGTGGCGGGACCGCCCCGGGCTCGCACCGGGTTCCCACGCGGCCGGTCGAGCCTAACCCCCCTCGGCCCCCGCTCCCCCGTCCCGTGCGCGATGTCGCATCGCCGACCACGTCGGCGTCCGTAGGCAGCCGCTCAGCGCGCCGGCGACCAGGCCTCGAGCTGCGCCGCGATCTTCTCCATGTCGTCGAGGGTGCCGGCGGCGACGGCCAGGACCAGGTCCACCACCTCGTCCTGGCCGGTCACGACCCGATGACCGTTGATACCGAGGAACACGGCGGTGGCCGCCCAGGCCAGCCGCTTGTTGCCGTCGAGGAGCGCGCGATTGCGAGCGATCGAGTGCAGCACCGCGGCCGCTTTCAGGTGCAAGGTCGGATAGGCATCGCTGCCGAAGACCGTGGCCCGCGGCCTGCCGAGCGCCGACTCGAGGAGTCCGATGTCTCGCACGATCGGATCGCCCTCGACCGCCGCGTCGGCGATGACCAGCCGGGCGTTGCCGCGGCGCGCGACGTACTCCCGCAGGGCAGCTCGCGCCACCTCCTGCATGGAGCGCGACTCGATCTCGGCCTGCGCGCGCAGAGCCTCGGTCTCCTCATCCGTGAGCCGCAGAGTCATGGCCATGCCTCGATGGCACCGCGGTGATACCACTCAACTCCAGCGATATCCCCGCGGCGTCACCATCCGCCCCGCCACCATCCGCGTGGCCGAGGACCCGACCACCACGGTGGTGAGCATGTCCACCTCGGCCGGGTCGAACTCGGACAGGGGCGCGGTCCACACCCGCTGCCCGCTGCGGCTGGCCTGCCGCACCGCCCCGACCGGCGTGGACGGCGGGCGGTGCGCGCGGAACGCGTCGAGGGCGGCACCGAGCTGCCAGTGCCGGTCGCGGCTGCGCGGGTTGTAGAAGCAGGTCACGAGGTCGGCCTTCGCGGCCGCGGCGACGCGCCGCTCGATCACCGGCCACGGCGTGTGCAGGTCGGACAGCGAGATGAGCACGTGGTCGTGCCCGAGCGGCGCGCCGAGCAGCGCCGCGGCCGCCAGCGCCGCCGTGACGCCCGGGACCCCGACGACCTCGATGCCCGGTCCGGCCTGCTGCAGCGCCGGGCTCGCCATCGCGTAGACGCCCGCGTCCCCGGAGCCGATCAACGCCACCGCGTGGCCCTTCGCGGCGAGCGCCACGGCGTCGGCGGCGCGCTGCTCCTCGTCGCCGAGCCCGCTGGCGCGGATCTCGGTGCCGGGGCGCAGGTGGTGGCGGACCTGCTCGACGTACTGGTCGAGGCCCACCACCACCGACGCGCGGCGCAGCTCGGCCTCGGCGCGGGGGGTCCGCAGGTCGGCGGCGCCCGGCCCGAGGCCGACCACCGCGAGCCGGCCGCGGGGCCGGATCCGCGCGGCCGCGACCGTGACGTTGTCGCCCTTGACCTTCTCGACCACCAGCTCGACGGGAGCCCCGCCGCCCAGTTCGCCGGCGGCGTGCAGGGCCGCCGCCTCGGCGACGCTCGCGGTGCCGACCTCGGCCCGCACCACCTCGCTCGGGTTCGGCACGGCGACCTGCGCCAGCACCTCCGCCGGGTACGTCCGCAGCTCGTCGGGGGCGATGGCGGCGAGGATCCCGGCCTCGTCCGCCTTGAGGTCGACGCTGGCGTACGCCCGCACGGCGCGCAGGTCGAAGCCGTGGTCGGCCTCGATGCGCCGCAACGCCGAGGCGACGGCCTCACCGGACACGCCCCGGGCGGACCCGATGCCGACGACGAGCGTGCGCGGCACGACCCGGACCGCGGCGTCCTCGCCGAGGCGGTCGGTGACGACGATCCGCGTGCCGGCGGGGGTGCCGGCGGGGGCGCCGGCATGGTGGCTTTGCTGGCCGATTACGCCAGTAAAGCCACCATGCTGGCGTTGGGTCAGGGGCGGCAGCGGCACCCCCAGCGGGTTCTCCACCACCGCGGTGCCGTCCAGCAGCGCGCGGCCTGCCGCCGCGGCGTCGCCGTCCACCACCGCGTCGAGGGTGGCGGCCAGGTCGTGCACACCGGTCGCCGCCGTGGCGTCGGACGCCGTGGTGACGACGGGCTCGGCACCGAGCAGCGTGCCCACCCGCTCGGCGAGGGCGTTGGCGCCGCCCTCGTGCCCGCCGGTGAGCGCCACGGCGAAGCGGCGGGCCTCGTCGACGCAGACCACGCCCGGATCAGCCCGCTTGTCGCCGAGCAGCGGAGCGATCAGCCGCACGGTGGCGCCGGTGGCGAGGAAGAACACCGCGGCGTCCAGCCGGGGCCACAGCTCGGGCAGCTCGTCGAGCGCGTGCAGCCGGGCCTCCAGCGGGGCGGCGACCTCGGCCGCGGCCCGCCGGCCCGCGTCGGTGACGGCGAACAGGGCGATCATCGCTCTCCCCAGAGGATCGTGATCGGGTTGGTGGCGGCCAGGCGCACGGAGCCCCCGGGCAGGTCGGCGAGCCGCGACGCCGCGAGCTGCGCCCCGGCCACGGTCATGCCCGCGGCCTGCAGCGCGGCGCGGGTGGGCGCGATCCGGTCCAGCGCCGCGAGGGCCACGACCACGCGCTCCGGTCCCGCCCCCGCGGCCGCGGCGACGACGTCCGGCCCGCCCCCGCCCACGAACACCGCGTCCGGCCGGGGCAGCCCGGCGAACGCCGCCGGCGCCTCGTCCTCGACGACCCGGACGTCGACGCCGTGCGCGGCCGCGTTGGCGGCGATCCGGGCGGCGTCGTCGGGGCGTCTCTCCACGGCGAGGGCCGCGGCGCCGAGCCGGGCGCACTCGACGGCGACCGACCCGGACCCCGCCCCGACGTCCCAGACGAGGGCACCGGGCCGCGGGGCGAGCCGGGCCAGCACGAGCGCCCGCACCTCGGCCTTCGTGACCATGCCGGCGCGGTGCTCGAACGCGTCGTCGGGGAGCGCCCACCCGCCGGCCGGGGGCACGGGCTCGCCGCCCGCCCACCAGCCCCGGGCCGGCACCGCCGACGGGTCGCGGAGGCTGAGCACGACGGTGAGCGGGTGCCAGTCGCGGCGGGCGGCCTCGGCCGGGGGCAGCTCGACGAGCCGCTCCCCCGGGCCGCCGAGGTCCTCGGCCACGACGAGCGTGCGCGGCCACCCCAGCAGCGCGGCGCCGATCTCGGCGGGGCCCGCGCCCGGTCCGGTGAGCACGGCGACGGCGGGGCGCGCCCGGCAGACGTTGACCGCGCGGTGCAGGTCGCGCCCGTGCGCGCTCACGACCGCGGCGTCGTCCCACGAGCGGCCGAAGCGCGCGAACAGCTGCTGCACGCTGGAGAGCGCCGGGAACACCACCGGCGCGTGCCCGGCCGCGCGCAGGAGCCGCACGATGCCGAAGAACCCGGGATCGCCGCTGGCCAGCACGACGGCCCGGCGCCCGGTCAGCTGCCGCAGGGCAGGCTCGACCGGCCCCAGCACCACGCGCTCGGCCGACGGCGGCACCGCGACGGCGTCCAGGTGTCGCGCCGCCCCGGCGACCACCTCGGCCCGCGCGATCGCGTCGCGGGCGGGCGCCGGGAGCGCCCCGCCGTCGATCCCGACGACCGTCAGCACCGCGCCGCCCGGCTGCAGAGCGGACGGCGCGTCATGACGAGCGGCGCGCCGCGCGCAGGGCCTTGCGGGCCGCCGGGTCCGGCTTGCGGAACGTGTGGAAGTGGCCCGGGTGGTAGAGGTGGCTGCGCGTGCCCGCGGCGCCGAGCGCGGGCCCCACCAGGAACAGGGTGTGGCGCCACAGCTTGTGCTCCTTGCAGACCTGCTCGACCTCGTCGAGCCGGCAGCGCAACGTCAGCTCGTCGGGCCAGCTGGTGCGGTGGGCCACCACCACCGGGGTGTCGTCCGCGTAGCCGCCCGCGCGCAGCTCGGTGACCATCTGCCCGGAGCGCGCCGCCGACAGGAAGATCGCCATCGTGGTGCCGTGTCGGGCGAACTCGCGCAGCTTCTCCTTCGGCGGCATCGGCGTCTTGCCGCCCTCCAGCCGTGTGAGCACCACCGACTGCGCCACCTCGGGGATCGTGAGCTCGCGGCCCGCCACCGCGGCGGCGGCCCCGAACGCCGAGACCCCGGGCACGATCTCCACCTCGAGGCCGAGCTCCTCGGCCGCGTCGTACTGCTCCTGCACCGCGCCCCACAACGACGGGTCACCGGAGTGCACGCGCGCGATCCGCAGCCCCTCGGCGGCCGCGCGGCGGTAGAGGGCGAGGACGTCCTCGTGCGCGATCTGCGAGGAGTCCACCAGCTCCGCGTCGGGCCGCGCGTGCTCGGTGACACACTCCGCCATCACCAGGCTCGCCGCCCAGATCACGACGTCGGCCTCGGCGATCCGCCGCGCGCCCCGCAACGTGATGAGGTCGGCCGCACCCGGCCCGGCACCCACGAACGACACCTTCCCGCGCTCCACGCCGGTCAGTCTGTGCTGCGCGCGGCCGTGGAGTCCATCCGGCCGGGCGGAGTGCGACGTTGCGCACTCCGCGCGATCACGCCGGCCGCAGGGCCCGCAGGGCCGTCTCGACCGCCGCGTCGGCGTAGCCGTCCAGCGGCTCGTCGCCCATCAGCACCACGCAGTCCTGCAGGCCGCCGAAGGCGATGATCGCGCGGACCCGGTCAGCGGGCAGGTCGCTGCCGACCAGCGCGCGGTCGACCTCGAGCCGCCGCTGGAGCACCGCGGTGAGCAGCCCCAGCCGGGCGAGCACGGCGGGCTCGCGCAGCACGCTCTGCAGGAGCCGCCGGTTGCGGTGGCACAGCGCGAGGTAGCGACGCAGCAGGTCGGGCGCGTCGTCCGGGCCGGCACCGCGGGCGTGGCGGAGGAAGCCCTCGAGGTCCTCGACGAGGGGCCGGGCGAGCGCGGAGAGCAGCTCGTCCTTGGACGGGTAGTGGTAGTAGAGCGCCGCCTTCGTGATGCCGAGTCGCTCGGCGATCTGGCGGAGGCTGGTCTGCTCGAACCCGTTCTCGGCGAACAGCTCCAGCGCGACGGCGCGGATGTCCTCCCTGGTATCGGCGTTGCGACGCGGCACGGCGCGAAGCCTAGCGGCTTATTTACTTGCCGCCCGGTCAGTAGCTACTTACCGTGCGGCAAGTAGGCACCTGGGAGGAGCGAGCATGACCCGCACAGTCCTGATCTCCGGCGCGAGCATCGCCGGGCCGGCCCTCGCGTTCTGGCTGCACCGCCACGGACTCCGGCCCCTGGTCGTGGAGCGCGGCGCGGCCGTCCGCGGGGGCGGCTACCCGATCGACGTGCGCGCCGCCGCCGTCGACGTCGTCGACCGCATGGGACTGCTGCCCGCGGTGCGCGCTGCCCATGTCGCCACCCGGCACACCACGATCGTCGACGCCCGAGGCCGCCGGATCGCGCGGATCACCCCGGAGGATTTCACCGGCAGCCCCGAGGGCCGCGACGTCGAGCTGCCCCGCGGCGACCTCGCCCGCCTGCTGCACGAGCACACCCGCGACGACGTCGAGTACCTGTTCGACGACGCCGTCACCGTGCTCGAGCAGGACGCGGACGGCGTGCACGTCACGTTCGCCCACGCCGAGCCGCGCACCGTCGATCTCGTGGTCGGCGCCGACGGGCTGCACTCGGGCGTCCGCGCACTCGCGTTCGGGCCGGAGGCGCGCTACCGCCACGACCTGGGCTTCGCCTTCGCCGGCTTCTCGGTGGCCGACCGCGGCGGGCTCGACCGCGAGGTGCTCGTGCACAACGCGCCCGGCCGGATGGCCGGCTGCTACGCGCTCCCCGGGCGGAACGGGCTGATCGGGGTGCTGGCCTTCGCCACCCCGCCGGGGTTCGTGGTGGACCACCGTGACGTCGCCGCACAACGCGACACCGTCGCCGCGGCGTTCGAAGGCGGCGGCTGGGAGGTGCCCCGCCTGGTCGCGGCCATGCGCACCGCCGACGACTTCTTCTTCGACACGGTGAGCCAGATCCGGATGCCGGCGTGGAGCGCGGGCCGCGTGGCGCTCGTGGGCGACGCCGCGTACGCCCCCGCCCTGCTGTCCGGCCAGGGCACCAGCCTCGCGCTCGTCGGGGCGTACGTGCTCGCCGGCGAGCTGGCCGCGGCGGTCGGCGGCCACACCGCCGCCTTCGCCGCGTACGAGCGGCTGCTGCGCCCGTTCGTGGAGCGCAACCAGCGGCTCGCCACGTCCGGCGGCGACGCGTTGATCCCGCGCTCGCGCACCGCCCTCTGGGTGCGCAACCGCGTGCTCGCCGCGCTCCCCCACCTCGGACCGCTCGAGCGGCTGTTCACCGGCCGGGTCGACGAGGCGGCGAGCTCGTTCCCGCTGCCCGGCCACGGCGCCCCCGTTGCAGCACGGCCGCCCTCCCCTCGCGACGACGGGTGAGGGTGGCCGTGCTGCACACCGGGCCCCGGTTACCCCCCGGCGCTGCGGGCGAAGCGCGCCACCGCGGCGGGATCCCCCGCGGGGTGCGTGTGCAGGAACGACGCGTGCACGCCGCCCGCCACGAAGCCCTCCGGGTCGCCACCCCGCCAGCCCCACGCCGGCGCGGCACCCGCCCGCGGCGTGGCCGACCAGCGGTGGAATTCGTGCCCCGGCACCCGGGCACCCGCCGGGTGCAGCACCGAGTCGGCGAGCGCCACCGCGTCCCGGTAGCCGAGGGTGAGCCGCTCGGCGCGGGTGGCGGCGGCGGGAATCACGCCGCACATCGGCGTGCCGTCGAGCGTCTCGCACAGGTAGAGCAGCCCGCCGCACTCCGCGTGCACCGGCGCCCCGGACGTCGCGAGCTCCCGCACCGCCGCGAGCAGCGCAGCGTTCGCCGCGAGCTCGGCAACGTGCTCCTCGGGGAAGCCGCCCGGCAGCACGAGCCCGCGCGTCCCGGCCGGCAGCGCGGTGTCGCGCAGCGGGTCGACGACCACGGGCTGCACCCCGGCCGCCGCCAGCAGCTCGACGTGCTCGGTGTAGCCGAACGTGAACGCCGGCCCGCCGAGCACGGCCACGACGGGCGACCCGGGCACCTCGGTGCGCACGGCGTCGGCGGGAGACCACGCCGGGCCGTCCGGCAGCGGTGCTGCCAGCGCCACCACCGCGTCCAGGTCGACGTGCGCGGCCACCAGTTCGGCCATCGCGTCCACGGCGGCGTGCGCCGCGGCGCCGTGCTCGGCCGCCGTGACGAGCCCGAGGTGGCGCGACGGCACGGCCAGGGCGTCGCGTCGCGGCAGTGCCCCGAGCACCGGCAACCCGGCTTCGTCGGCCGCGGCGCGCAGCACCTCCTCGTGCCGGTCGCTGCCCACCCGGTTGAGCACGACCCCGCCGATCCGCAGCGCCGGGTCGAACGACCGGAACCCGTGCAGCAGCGCGGCGAGGCTGCGCGACTGCCCGCGGCAGTCGACCACCAGGAGCACCGGGGCGCCCAGCAGCGCGGCCACCTCGGCGGTGGACCCCGCGCCGTCCGGGATCCGGCCGTCGAACAGGCCCATCACGCCCTCGACGACGGCGACCTCGGCGCCCGCCGACCCGTGGCGGGCCAGCGGGACGATCCGGTCGGTGCCGACGAGCACCGGGTCGAGGTTGCGGCCGGGTCGGCCCGCGGCCAGCGCGTGGTAGCCGGGGTCGATGTAGTCCGGGCCCACCTTGAACGGCGCCACGGCCGTGCCCCGCCTGCGCAGCGCCGCCATCAACCCGGTGGCGACCGTGGTCTTCCCCGAGCCCGACGCCGGCGCCGCGACGACGAGCGCGCGGCTCACTGGTGGCCGAGCACCGGGTGCGGCACGTACGGCGCCTCGAGCGCGGCGATCTCCTCGGCGGAGAGCTCCAGGTCGACCGCCGCCACCGCGTCCTCGACGTGGCCGGGCTTCGTGGCACCGACGATCGGTGCGGTGACCGCCTCCTGGTGCAGCACCCAGGCCAGCGCCACCTGCGCCAGCGGCAGGCCGCGCGCCTTGGCGACGTCGGCGACCGCACGCACGACCGCGTCGTCGGACTCGGTGTACATCCGGTCGGCGATCGGGTCGCTGGAGGCCCGCGTGGTGGTGCGCTCCTCGGGCAGTCGCGCGAGCCGGCCGCGCGCCAGCGGGCTCCACGGGATCACCCCGACCCCCTGGTCGAGGCACAGCGGGTGCATCTCCCGCTCCTCCTCGCGGTAGATCAGGTTGTAGTGGTCCTGCATGGAGACGAAGCGGGTCCAGCCGGCGAGGTCGGCCGTGTGCTGCGCCTTCGCGAACTGCCAGGCGAACATGCTGGAGGCGCCGATGTAGCGGGCCTTCCCCGCGCGCACGACGTCGTGCAGGGCCTCCATCGTCTCCTCGATCGGCGTCTCCGGGTCCCACCGGTGGATCTGGTACAGGTCGACGTGGTCGGTGCCCAGCCGCCGCAGCGACCCGTCGATGCTCGCCATGATGTGCTTGCGCGACAGGCCGCGGTCGTTCGGCCGGTCGCTCATCGGCATGAACACCTTGGTGGCGAGCACGTAGTCCTCGCGGCGGGGGAAGAACTCCCGCAGCAACGTGCCGGTGACCTCCTCGCTCACGCCGAGCGAGTAGGCGTCGGCGGTGTCGAAGAAGGTGACCCCCGCATCCACCGCGCTGCGCACGAGCGGCCGTGACGCGTCGAGGTCGAGCACCCACTCCCGCCAGCTCGGCGTGCCGTAGCTCATCATTCCCAGGCAGATCCGGGAGACCTGCAGGCCGGTCGCGCCCAGTCGCGTGTACTCCATGCGGTCTGTCTACTCCAGTCGCCGAGCCGGGGGCCAGGAAAGCCACATTCAAGGCCCGAGCGGCCCTGAATGTGGCTTTCCTGAACTCCCGGGATGCGCACCCTCGACTAGCGTGGGCCCATGGACGTCACCGATGCCCCCGACCAGCGGCGCTACGAGGCCCGCATCGACGGCGAGCTCGCCGGCTTCACCCAGTACCGGGCCTCGGACCGGATCGTGACGTTCCTGCACACGGAGGTGCAGCCCGGGTTCGAGGGCAAGGGCGTGGGGAGCGCGCTGGTGCGCGGGGCGCTCGACGACGTGCGCGCCCAGGGCAAGAAGGTGCGCCCGGTGTGCGAGTTCGTGAAGGGCTACATCGAGAAGCACCCCGACGACTACGGCGATCTCGTCGACTCCGCCGCCTGAGCGCTCACCACTCGATCCCGCGCTGGCCCTTCTGGCCGGCGTCCATCGGGTGCTTGACCTTGGTGGTGGCCATGACGAGGTCGGCGGCCTCGATCAGCTCGGGCGCGGCGTCCCGGCCGGTGATCACCACGTGCTGGCGGCCCGGCCGGGCGGCGAGCACCTCCACCACCTCGCGCACGTCCACCCAGCCCCACTTCATCGGGTAGGTGAACTCGTCGAGCACGTAGAGGTCGTGCGCCTGCCTCTCGAGGCGGCGGCGGATCTCCGCCCAGCCCTCGGCGGCCGCGGCGGCGTGGTCGTCCTCGGAGCCCTTCTTGCGGGTCCAGGACCAGCCCTCGCCCATCTTGTGCCACTCGACGGGCCCGCCCTCGCCGGTCTGCTCGTGCACCCGGCCGAGCGCGCGGAACGCGGCCTCCTCGCCGACCTTCCACTTGGCCGACTTCACGAACTGGAACACCCCGATCGACCAGCCCTGGTTCCAGCCGCGCAGCGCCAGCCCGAACGCCGCGGTGGACTTGCCCTTCATCTCGCCGGTGTGCACGACGACCAGCGGCCGGTTGCGGCGCTGGCGGGTGGTGAGCCCGTCGTCGGGCACCGTGGTGACCTGCCCCTGCGGCATGCTTCCCTCCTCCGTCGGGCCGTGAGTGGATACGAGTGCTGGAGCACCCGTATCCACTCACGACAGCTCGTCAGGCGGCTCGAGCGGCGCGGACGACGCCCGCCACCTGGTCGGCCGACAGTTCGGCGAGACCCAGCACCGGGCCCTGCGCGGCGGCGGCCACCCGCGTGGCGAGGCCTAGGCGGACCGGGCCGCTCTCGCAGTCGACCACGATCGTGGCCACCCCGTCGGCGGCGAGCAGGCCCGCGGCGCCGCAGGCGTCGGCCACCGGGTCGCCGCCGGGACGGGCCGCCACGGTGGCGCGGCCGTCGGTGAGCAGCACGAGCAGCGCGCGCCGCCGCGGGTCGCGCAGGCGTTCGACGCGCAGCACGGCCCGGGCGCGCAGGAGCCCCTCCGCGAGCGGTGTGCGCCCGCCGGTGCGCAGCTGGGCGAGCCGGGTCTGGGCGGTGGGCACGCTCGAGGTGGGCGGCAGCACCAGCTCGGCGCCACCCGCCCGGAACGACACCAGCCCGACCTTGTCCCGCCGCTGGTACGCGTCGCGCAGCAGGGAGAGCACCGCCCCGCTCACCGCGGCCATCCGCTGCCGGGCGGCCATCGAGCCGGAGGCGTCCACGGCGAAGAGGACGAGGTTGCCCTCGCGGCCCTCCCGCTCGGCGCTGCGCAGATCGCCCGCGTGCAGCCGCAGCCCGGCGCCGGTGCGGCCCCGACGGTGCTGGTGGGGCGCGGCCGCGGCGATCGTGGCCGGCAGGTGCAGGTCGGCCGCGCGCCGCGGGACCGCACCGGACGCGCGGACCACCCGACCCGTGTCGGTACGGGCGCGGGACCGGCGGCCCGGCGCCCCCTCCCCGATCCCCGGCACCTGCAGCAGCCGGGCGCGGAACGGCGCCGACGCGGGCGGCGTGGACCGGGGCGTGCCGTCACCTGCCGGGCGCGGGGCCGCGCCGGCGTCGGAGTCCGAGCCGGAGCTCGGCGGGGCGCCCTCCCCCGGGTCCGGCGCGCCGCCGCCGTCGCCGGGCCCGCCGTCGTCCGGCCCGTCCGGCGGCTCCTCCTCTGCGGCCTCCCGCAGCGCGTCGTCGAGGGCCTGCTCGTCCATGCCGGGCTCGTCGAACGGGTCGCGGCGGCGCCGGTGCGGCAGCGCGAGCCGCGCCGCGACGCGCACGTCCTCCTCGGCGACGGTCTCCGCGCCGCGCCAGGCCGCGTGGGCCACCGCGCCGCGGGCGATCACGAGGTCGGCGCGCATCCCGTCGACGTCGAAGGCGGCGCAGACGGCGGCGATCCGGCGCAGCTCGGTGTCGGGCAGCACGACCGCGTCCACGCGCTCCCGGGCCTGCGCGATCCGCCGGGCGGTGGCCTGCTCCTGGTCGGCCCAGGCGGCGGCGAACCCGTCGGGGTCGGCCTCGAACGCGAGCCGGCGGCGCACCACCTCCACGCGGGTCTCGACGTCGCGCGCGGCGCGCACGTCCACGGTGAGCCCGAACCGGTCGAGCAGCTGGGGGCGCAGCTCCCCCTCCTCCGGGTTCATCGTGCCCACCAGCAGGAACCGCGCCGCGTGCGAGACCGAGACCCCGTCGCGCTCCACGTGGGCGCGGCCCATCGCGGCAGCGTCGAGCAGCAGGTCGACGAGGTGGTCGTGCAGCAGGTTGACCTCGTCGACGTAGAGCACGCCCCGGTGGGCGTCGGCGAGCAGGCCGGGCTGGTAGGCGCGCACACCCTCGGACAGCGCGCGCTCCAGGTCGAGCGATCCGACGAGGCGGTCCTCGGTGGCCCCGACCGGCAGCTCCACGAGGCGGGCGGGGCGGGTCTCGGCCGCGACGGTGCCGGGGTGCGGCCCGTCCGGGCAGGCCGGATCGGGGGCGCCGGGCGCGCAGCCGAACCGGCAGCCGGGCACCACGTCGAGCGCGGGGAGGAGGGCGGCGAGCGCGCGCACGGCCGTGGACTTGGCGGTGCCCTTCTCGCCGCGCACGAGCACGCCGCCGACGCCCGGGTGCACGGCGTTGAGCAGCAGCGCGAGCCGGAGGTCGTCGTGCCCGACGACAGCGGAGAAGGGGAACTGCGGACCGGTCACCCGGGCGAGCCTGCCAGACGGGTGGTCACGACCGGGAGGTCCGCGGCCACACCGTGATTGATGACATGTTCAAGTGAGCTGATGTCGAGGTGTTCCTCGACGAGGTCGGCGAGCACGTCGAGCTGGGCCGCCCGCTCTGCGGCGAACACGGTGTCCGGGGCCGCGACGAAGCCGGTTCGGCCCGCCTGCCCGGCGGCGCGGCGCAGCAGGGCGCGGCGGAACCCGTCGTTCTCGAGCAGGCCGTGCCAGTGGGTGCCGAGGACGGCCCCGGCGTCCGAGCCCTCGCCGTCGAGCAGCGGCGGGTCGCCACTGCGGACCACCCGGCCGTGGTGGATCTCGTAGCCGCGCACGGGCTCGCCCCACGCCGTGCCGGTGGGGTTGCCCAGGTGCTTCTCGGCGTCGAACGCGATCTCCAGGTCCAGCAGACCGAGGCCCTCTGCGTCGCCGCCCTCCACCCGGTGCGGGTCGGAGATCCGCTCGCCCAGCATCTGGTACCCGCCGCAGATCCCCAGCACCGGGCGACCCGCGCGGGCGTGCGCCACCACCGCGTCGGCCAGAGCGGTGCGGCGCAGCCAGGCCAGGTCGTCGACCGTGGCCTTCGAGCCGGGCAGCACCACCAGGTCGGCGTCCTCCAGCCGCGAGGGCTCCGTGACGTACCGGACGGCCACACCGGGCTCGCACGCGAGCGCCTCCGCGTCCGTCGAGTTCGAGATGCGCGGCAGCCGCACCACGGCCACCCGCAGCCACTGCGAGCCGCGCGGTGGCGCGGGCCGGCCGAGCACGCCGTCGGCCACGGCCGACAGCGAGTCCTCCGCGTCGAGCCAGAGCCGTTCCTCCCACGGCAGCACGCCGAGGGTCGGACGGCCGGTGAGCGCGGCGAGCTGGTCGAGGCCGGGCGCGAGCAGCGCCGGGTCACCGCGGAACTTGTTCACCACGAACCCGGCGACGCGCGCCTGGTCGGCGGCGTCCAGCACGGCGAGGGTGCCGAAGAGGTGGGCGAGCACGCCCCCGCGGTCGATGTCGCCGACGATCACCACCGGCAGGTCGGCGGCCTGCGCGAGGCCCATGTTCGCGATGTCGCTGCCCCGCAGGTTGATCTCCGCGGGCGAGCCCGCCCCCTCGCAGACCACCACGTCGAACCGGCTGCGCAGGTCGGCGAGGCTCTCGGTGACGACGTCGAGCAGCGCCGCCTTGCGCTCCTGGTAGGAGCGCGCGCTGACGGTGCCGTCCACCCGACCGCGCACCACCACCTGGGAGCTGCGGTCGCTGCCCGGCTTGAGCAGCACCGGGTTGAACGCGACGCTCGGCGCCAGGCCGCACGCGAGCGCCTGCACGGCCTGCGCGCGGCCGATCTCCCCGCCGTCGGGGGTGACGACCGAGTTGTTCGACATGTTCTGCGCCTTGAACGGCGCCACCGCCACGCCACGGCGCGCGAGCAGCCGGCAGATCCCGGTGACCAGGGCGCTCTTGCCGGCGTCCGAGGTCGTTCCCGCCACCAGCAGAGCCCCGCGCACGGCGTCAGTATGGTCGGGGTGTGAAGTTCCTCCTGCGTCCCGGGTGGATCGCGCTCGTCGTCGCGGTCATCGGGTTCGCGGCCGCCGCGTTCACGCTGCTCGCCCCGTGGCAGTTCGGGCGGGAGGAACAGCGCGAGGCCCAGCAGCGCGCGATCGACGTCGCGTCCGCCACCCCACCCGTCCCCCTCGTCGAGCTGGTGCCACCCGGGGAGCAGGTGGCGCCCGACGACGAGTGGCGGCAGGTCACGGTGCAGGGCACGTTCGTGCCCGACGGCGAGGGACTGGTGCGCCTGCGGGTGGTGGACGGCCAGCCCGCCGTGGAGGTCCTCACCCCGTTCCGCACCTCGGACGGGCGACTGTTCACCGTGAACCGCGGTTCGGTCGCCGCCGCGTCGGGGGCGTCGGCGCCGGACGTCGCGGCCGCTCCCACCGAGCTGGTCACGCTCACCGCGCGGCTGCGCCTCGACGAGACCGACCCCCAGGGCCGCGCGGCGATCGAGTCCGACGGGCACCGCCAGGTCTACGCCGCCGACTCCCGCGCGCTGGCCGCCGCCACCGGCATGCCGCTGGAGCCCGGGTTCCTGCAGCTCTCCGACGGCCAGCCCGGGGTGCTGCGCGCCCTCCCGGTGGCTCCGACCACCGGCGGTGGCGCCCCGTTCACGAACTTCTCCTACGCCTTGCAGTGGATCACGTTCGGCGTGATCGCGCTGTTCGCCCTCGTCTACTTCGTGCGCCTGGAGCTGCTGCAGCGCCGCGCACCGGACCGAGCGGCCCTGCGCCGCGCGCTCGCCGGGGACGACGACGACCGCGCGGCGCCCTAGGTCTGGCCAGCTCGCCGGTACGCCTCGGCATCCCGAAGGGGACGGGACCGGAGATCCGGGTGCGCGTCCTGTGCCGCCGGCTGCGGAAACGCGGCACTGGGCCTGCGGAACGCGGAACTCGGCCCACCAAACGGGAGACTCGCGGCCGGGCGGTGCGCGAGTCTCCCGTTCTGAGGCGCGAGTCCCGCGTCCGGCGGGGCGAGTGGCGCGTCAGCCGATGACCGTCCCGGTGCGGGCGAGAGAACACCACCGGGGGCGCGGGTCGGACGCATGGAGCGGACTCAGTCGTCGAGAGCGCCGCTCGGTTCCTTCCTCGGCGGGCTTTCGGATCGATGCCATCGTGCCGCTCAGCGGAGCACAAGGGTGAGCGCCTCGCGCCAAGCGTCAGCCATTGGGCTTTTCGGGTGAACCGCTGGGAGCTGTCGGAGGAGCCCCGGTTCTGTCAGGGTGCGAACGCATGTTCGAATCATGGCCGGGGTGGCAGCACTCGCCGACCGGGCGGTGGCACTCCCGCCCGGCGCGCAGCTGGCTGCCCTCCTGGAGGAGCTGGCCGGTACCGGGGTGCCGAACGCGCGGCGGGTCGAGGTGCTGCAGGCCCGGTCGCGGCAGCTGGCGCACGAGCAGGCCCTGTTGTTCGCCGAGCTGGTCGAGGTCGCCCACACCGTCGCCCTCACCGATCTGCACGGCGAACCCGACGAGACCGTGGCCCGGGCCGCGGAACGGTTCGAGTGGGCCGCCCACGAGATCGCCGCCGGCCTGGCCTGGACCCCCACCGCCGCCGACCGGGAACTGGAGTTCGCCACCGCGCTGGTCGAACGCCTCCCCCTGGTCCAGCACGCCCTGCGGCACGGCCGGATCGGCCGGGGCAAAGCGCGGGTGTTCACCGACTACCTCGACCCCGCCACCGGCGACGTCACCGAGGCGCAGGCCCGCCTGCTATGCGAGAAGTTCGTGCCACTCGCACCCGGGCTGACCACCAAGCAACTCGCCGACCGGCTGCTGCGGGCGTTGCAGGCCATCGACCCCGACCTACGGCGGCGCCGCTACGAACGCGCCGTCCAAGCCCGCGGCGTCGCCCTCTACCTGGACCCGCGCACCGGCACCGCCACCCTCACCGGCAACGGCCTACCCCCCGACGAAGCCGCCGCCGCAGCCACCCGCCTCGACCGGCTGGTCGACACCGCCAAACGGGCCGGGCACCCCGGCACCCGCCCACAGATCTCCGCCGACCTCTACCTCGGCATGCTGGGCGGCACCTTCCACGGCCTGAACGAACAACAGATCATCACCCGCCTGCTCCACCGGCGACGACCCGAGGACCACCACACGCCCGAGAGCCACCGCGACCCCGAGACCGAGGAGCCCGCGGCTGCCGGGACCGGCGCTGCCGCATCTGGCGCTGCCGCATCTGGCACTGCCGCATCTGGCACTGCCGGGTCCCCGAGCGCCGACCCCGGGGCTGCCCAACCCGAGACCGCGGCTGCGACTGTCTCAGGCGCTGCTGCTGCCTCGGGTGTCGCTGCCGCTGGCTCTGGAACCGCTACGGCTGCTGACATCGCTGGCGCTGCCGGCGCTGGCACCAGCTCTGGTGTCAATGGCGCTAGCTCGGATGCTGCTGGTGCGCCTGCGTCCGGCGTCGCCCCGGCTGTGGTTGGCACTGGTACGGCTACTGGTGGCGCCGCTGGGTCTGGTGGGACTGGAGCTGCTGCCTCCGCGGGGGCCGGTGGCGGGGAGGCCGATCGGGGCGCCGTCCGGGAAGGCATCGAGATCCAGCCTCGGCCTGGCCACCGCGGCCGGGCTCGACGAGCGGCCCGGCGAGATCCCCGGACTCGGCCCGATCGGCGCCGCCGTCGCCCGCGCCGCGATCACCGCACAACACCGCGGCGCGGCCTGGCGGTTCGCCGTCGTCGACACCGCCGGCTACCTCCTGCTCGCCGGACCGCTGCGCCGCCGCCCCCACAGCACCAGCCGGGCACCCGCGGTCCGCGGCGGCGTGGTCGAACTACACCTCACCCTCGCCGAACTCCAACACCACACCACCCACCCCGACCCCCACCTCCCCGGATGGGCCGGCGTGCTGGCCGAGATCACCGCCGCCTGGGCCGACCGCGACCGCCTCCGCCGGCTTCTGACCGCCCACCCACAGGCCCGGTTCGCCCGCGGCCAACTCGCCGACCACATCCGCATCCGCGACCCCCACTGCATCGGCCCCGGCTGCACCCGCCCGGCCCGGCGTTCCGACCTCGACCACACCCGCGAGCACGGCCGCGGCGGACGCACCCTCGCCGCCAACATCGGGCCCGCGTGCAAGCGCCACCACCCCGACAAGGACCGCGGCTGGACACTCGACCAACCCGAACCCGGGATCTTCGTCTGGATCAGCCCGCTCGGGCGCACCTACCGCACCCGCGGAGAACCCATCCGCCCCGACCTCCCCGACCCCGACCCCGCACCCGAAAACACCGAGACAACAGAGGTCACCGAGGAGAGCGCCGCACAGCTGGACCGCCGGTTGCGCCGCTGGGAACAACGCATCCTGGAACCATCCGTTACCCGGACACCCCGGCCACCACCCGAGCCGGAGCAGCCGCGCGACGACGAGCCGCCGCCGTTCTAGCGATCGCCGCAGTCAGCCCCGCGGCCAGCACCGCGGCCGCCGCGCCCACCAGGCGCGACAGCCGTGCGGCACGGGCCAGATCGGCGGGAGCCGGGGCGGGCCCCGTGCCGAGCCGGGGGCGTTCCTCCACGCCGTGCGGGTACACGGTGCGCCCGCCGAGCGTGACGCCGAGCGCGCCCGCGGCTGCGGCCTCCACCGGGCCGGCGTTGGGGCTGGGATGGGCCGCGCCGTCGCGGCGCCACGCGCCCAGCGCCGCCCGCGGCGAGCCGCCGACGGCCGGGGCGAGCGCCGCCACGAGCAGCGCCGACACGCGGGCGGGCCCGAGGTTGGCCACGTCGTCGAGGCGCGCGGCCGCCCAGCCGAAACGCCGGTACCGCGCGGACCGGTAGCCGACCATGGCGTCGAGGGTGTTCACCGCGCGGTAGGCGAGCAGGCCAGGCACCCCCGCGACGGCGCCCCACAGCAGCGGCGCCACCACCGCGTCGGACGTGTTCTCGGCCATCGACTCGGTGCCCGCCCGGGCCATCCCGGCCGCGTCGAGCGCCGCCGGGTCGCGCCCGCACAGCGCAGGCAGCCGGGTGCGGGCGGCCGGCAGATCCCCCGCGGTGAGCTCGCGGGCCAGTGCGGACCCGTGCCCGGCGAGGGAGGAGCCACCCAGGACGGCCCACGTCGCGAGCGCGGTGCACGCCACCCCGGCGAGCGGCCGCCTGGCCGTCACCCGCTCGGCGAGCACACCCAGCGCCGCGGCGCCGCCCACGAGCAGGCCGGTGTACAGCACCCCCGCCGCCCGGCGGTCGGCGTAGCAGCGGGACTCGACGGCAGCCGCGACGCGGCCGAACCCCGCGACGGGGTGGCCCCGGCGCGGGTCGCCGATCACCGCGTCGGCCAGCGCCCCCAGCAGCAGCCCGGCGGGCCGGACCCACCAGTGCGCGCCCACGCGCTCAGTCCCCGGCGATCGCCTGTCCGAGGCGCAGCTCGTGCAGGCGCTGCGCGTCGCTCGCGATGCGATGCAGCGAGCACGGCCATCGCTCCCCGGAGCCGCTGGCGGTGCGGCAGGACGTGCAGCGCCCCAGCCGGTCGGGCACGTGGGCGGCGAGCAGCCGGCGCCACACCTCCGGCATGCCTGCCATGACGTCGGCGATGCCGCCGGCCGGCTCTGGTTGCGTCACACCCGGTCCAACACGCGCCGCGGCGACGAGCAATTCCACCCTCGGCGTCCGGTCGCCGAACGGCGGAAATCGCACGATCGACCGTGCGTGACGCGCGCCATAGCCCGGAAGTCGACCGATCGTCGGACAGCAGGGCCCGCCTGGCGCGAACGGATGATCACAGCGTGTACTCGCCGTCGGGCGAGGCCGCCCCCGCCGCGTGCAACTCGGCCTCGCGCCCGCGCAGCTCCACGCGGCGGATCTTCCCGGAGATCGTCTTCGGCAGCGCCGCGAACTCCAGGCGCCGGATCCGCTTGTACGGCGCGAGATTGTCGCGCGCGAACTCGAGGATCGAGCGCGCGGTCTCCTCCGTGGGCTCGTGGCCCCCGGCGAGCACGACGTAGGCCTTGGGCACGGCGAGGCGCACCGGGTCCGGCGAGGGCACCACGGCCGCCTCGGCCACCGCGGGGTGCTCGATGAGGACGCTCTCCAGCTCGAACGGGCTGATCCGGTAGTCCGAGGCCTTGAACACGTCGTCGGAGCGGCCGACGTAGGTGATGTAGCCGTCCGCGTCGCGCGTGCCGACGTCGCCGGTGTGGTAGTAGCCGCCCGCCATCGCCTCGGCGTTGCGTTCCGGGTCGCCCCGGTAGCCGACCATCAGCCCGAGCGGGCGGTCGGACAGGTCGATGCAGATCTCGCCCTCGTCACCGGGGTCGCCGGTGACGGGGTCGAGCAGCGCGATCGGGTAGCCGGGGATCGGGCGGCCCATGGAGCCGGGCTTGACGGGCTGCCCGGGCGGGTTGCCGATCTGGAGGGTGGTCTCGGTCTGCCCGAAACCGTCGCGGATCCGGATGCCCCAGGCTTTCTCGACCTGCTCGATCACCTCGGGGTTGAGCGGCTCACCCGCCCCGACAACCTTGGTGGGCGGGTTCGGCAGCTTCGACAGGTCGGCCTGGATCAGCATGCGCCACACGGTGGGCGGGGCGCAGAAGCTCGTGACGCCGCACCGGTCCAGCACCCCGAGGACGGACTCGGCGTCGAACCGCGCGTAGTTCATCACCAGCACGCACGCCTCGGCGATCCACGGCGCGAAGACGTTGCTCCAGGCGTGCTTCGCCCAGCCCGGCGAGGAGATGTTCAGGTGCACGTCGCCGGGCTGCAGCCCGATCCAGTACACCGTGGACAGGTGACCCACCGGGTAGGACGCGTGGGTGTGCTCCACGAGCTTCGGCTTGGCCGTGGTGCCCGAGGTGAAGTACAGCAGGAGCGTGTCGCTGCCGCGCGTGACGCCGTCGGGCGTGAACTGCGTGGACGCCGCCGCGGTGTCGGCGTAGTCGAGCCAGCCCTCCGGCGCGCCCCGCACGGCGATGCGCGTGTAGTCGCCCTCGACGTCGTCGAACTTGCCGGCGTCGGCGCCACCCACCACGACGTGCTTGGCGGCGCCGCGGTCGAGCCGGTCGCGCAGGTCGGCTGCGGTGAGCAGCGTGGTGGCCGGGATCACCACCGCGCCCAGCTTCATGGCGGCGAGCAGGGTCTCCCACAGCTCCACCTGGTTGCCGAGCATGAGGATGATCCGGTCGCCGCGCGCGACGCCGTGGTCGCGCAGCCAGTTGGCCACCTGGTTCGAGCGGTCGGCCAGCTCGCGGAACGTCCAGAAGGCCTCGCTGCCGTCCTGCTCGACGATCCAGAGCGCCCGGGCCGCCCCGCGCTCCGGGTCGGCGGCGACGGCGTCGAAGTGGTCGAGCGCCCAGTTGAACTCGTCGATCTCGGGCCAGCGGAAGTCACGGTACGCCGTGTCGTAGTCCTCGCGGTGCGCCACGAGGAACTCGCGGGCTGCGTAGAAGTTCTCTGCGGACCGGTTCATGACCTCACCTCGATGTCGCCGCGCTGCCGCCCCGACCCTAATGATCCGGGGCGCCCGTGCTCACCCCCGAACGGACAGTTGCCCTGCCGGATCCCCCGGACGCGCCGGTTGCTGCGCCGACCGGCCAGGCCGCAGCCGCCCTACCGTGACACCGTGTTCCCGACCGGCCGGCGTACCCCCCTTCCCCGCGTCGCCGGCGGGATCGCCACGGCCGTGCTGCTCAGCGTCCTGGCGGCGGGGTGCACGTCCGACACGGCGCCCGGCGCGCACGCGCCCGCCCGCACCGACCTGGCCCCCGGCGCCACCACGACACCGACCGCCGCTCCCGACTCCGCGCAGGTGGAGCTGCCCTGGCCCGCACCCGACGCGGCGGCCGCCGCCGCCCTGCAGGCCGAGGTGGACCGGGGCTCCCAGCCGTGGCTGCTCGACCCCTCCGAGGTCGCCATCTCCTACGCGGCCGCGGCCCACGACTGGCCCGACGCCGAGGCCTACCCCGGCCCGGACGGCACCAGCGTGGACGTCCGCAACGCCGACGGCGAACGGATCACCCTCACCCTCGCCCAGCCCGCCCGGAAAGGCGGCGACGGGATCTGGGTGGTGACGGCGGAGCACCGCTGAAGTTCGATCACTCCGCCGTCGCAACGGGGGTTCACGCTGCGTGCCGGTATGGGCACGCGCTCGCTTGTTCGGGTGAAGTCTCCCCCGGACTGTCGCGTTCCTGAGGCATGCTGCGATGCAGAGGGTGACGCCGCTGCACGAGCGGGCGGCCCTGGCGCCCTGGGGGGCGAAAGGCGATGAGTGTGCTGTCGAGTGGATCGAGCCTGCGCGACGCGCCGGCGGAGCGCAGCGAGGACGGACGATGAACAAGGATCTGGTCCAGCAGGACATGTTCACGGTGCTGCACGGCCAGCCGGCACCCGTGGTCACGCGCTGGAGCTACAGCGCCTACGACCCGTTCGCGGTGTCGCTGGCGGTGCGCACCCGGCAGGACCGCTGGGTCGAGTGGCTCATCGGGCGCGAGCTCGTGATCTCGGCGCTCGAGGAGCCCACCGGTGAGGGCGACGTGCGGATGCGCCCGCTCACCGTGCAGGGATACGACATCGTCGAGATCGAGATCCGCTCCCACGACGGGCGCGCCGTGCTCGAGGTCGACCACGAACTGCTGCGGTCCTTCGTGGAATCCACCCTCGAGCTGGTCCCGGTCGGCACGGAGGCCGAACGCATGGACCTCGACGGCGAGATCGCCCGGATCACCCGCAGCTGCGCCGAATAGGGCGCGGCTCGAGCGGAACATCCGTACGCACCTATCGGACGAAGGTGCCGCTCGTCCAGCTGCAGCGGTGGGTGGCTCCACAGCCTCCGGTCCCAGCAAGATCACGGATTCGGCGCGAAAACGGGCGGAAACAACCCGGGAACGCGCCGACTCCGCGATCAAGGCGACATGGTCCCGCACGGAGATCAACTAACGACCATTTTCCCTTGGTCGACATCTCCCGGCCCGCGAGCAGCACCACACCGCTGCCACACCTACCGCCGTGTGCGGCTCGCGCGGATCACCACAGCTCCCGCTTGTACGAACGGCACATCCGTACGCACCTAACGGACGAAGGTGCCGTTCGTACCGGTGGAGTGGTGGCTAGCCCCAGGCCTCCGGCCCCGCGTCCTGCCTTCCGTCGGCTCCCGCCGCCGCTCCCCCGGCGTCCGGACTGCGGTCGACGCGGGCGGCGTCGGGCCCGCCACCCGGCTCGTCGGGGAGCACGGGCAGGCCGGGGTCGAAGACGTCGCCGTCTGCGGCCACGTCGCGCGCGGCCTGCTCCTGGGCCCGCTCGGCCTCCGGGTCGGAGTTCACGGCGTCCTCCGGTGCGGGGTCGTCCAGCTCGGGTGCTCCGGCCACGGACGGCTCGGTCACCCCGGGCGCCGCCGGGTCGTCGGTGACGTGCAGGGCGGCCTCCTCCCCGGACGCGCCGTGCTCGGCCCCGACGGCGAGGCCGTCCATCGCGTCCGGGGCCTCCAGCGCGGCTCCCCCGTCGGCGATCACGATGCGGCCGGGCTGCTCCTCGTCGCGGTCACGCTGCGCCATGGCGACGTGCACCTCCGTTCTCGCTCGGCTGTCGACTCGGTGCGCTGTCGGGGGCCGCGTACCCGTGGCCCCGGCCGGCCACACCCGGCGCGGTCGCCGGCTCCGGCACCCTGCGGGTCCCGACGCGCACGCCGCCGCGCGCCCGGCCGCCCGCGTCGCGTGCGATGCCCAGACAGGTCTCGACCCACATGTTGAGCTGCATCTCCTTCGCCAGCCGCAGCTTCGTGTAGAGCAGGTGCGACAGCCGGTCCCCGGAGCGGGCCCAGGACTCGATCTCGAACACCAGCTCGCCGTCCTCGGTGCGGCAGCGGAACTCGATCTGGCCGGCCTCCAGGTGCCCGGGCAGGGTCGCCAGCCGCAGCGAGTCCTCCTCCCGGCCGATCACGCGCACCGGGCCGTTCCACGGGCCGGGCATCCGGATGAGGAACTCGTCGCCGACGCCGGTCTCCTCGCCCGCCCCGTCGACCTTCTCGAACACCGCGACCTCGCTGGGCGCGCCGCAGTTGGGGTCGTGGGCGAAGCGCGCGATCACCTCGTCCGGCGTGGCGGACGCGCCGGTGATCCGCACCGTGTAGCGGCGGCGCAGCAGCGGGCCCACGCCGGCCTCGTCGCGCTGGAGGCCCTCGGCGACGTCCGCGGGCAGCGGTGGCGGGCGGTCCTGTTCCGTGCCGTCGGTCTCGCTGCGGTGCACGGCGGTAACGCGCCACAAGTAGCGCCACATGACCAGCGCCATACCCAGCGGCCACCGCGCGAGGAGCACGGGTACGCGCAGCGGACCGTCCGGGAGGCCGTGGGACCAAGGGGATAGCGACACGTCGTGCGGGGTACCCGCCGAGCATGGTCATGAACGCAGCCGTGCTGCGCCGATTCTCGCTGGTCGCCCGAGCCGCGTCGATGGCCTCGATCGGGCTGTGCATCGGGCTGTGGCTGCGTGCCAAGACCGTGGACCAGGAGGAGCGGGGCAACGCCGAACGCCGCGCGCTGTTCGTCGGGCTGTGGCCACCGACGCTGTGGCTGATCGGGGACACCGCCGCCGACACCGCCCGGCGAGGCGCCGAGCGGTGAGCCGCCGCGACCTCGGCACCACCGTCGCGGCCCTGCGTGACCTGCCGATCAACTACTGCGAGGAGAATGCGCCACCTGCGGTCACCGCGGGGTGGCACCGCGACCGCCGCGTGCTGGAACTGGGCGCCGAGGCACCGGGCGAACCGGAGCCGGACGGCGTCTTCCGGACGGCGCAGGCGCTGGTGAACCACTACGAGTTCAGCGACCCGGCGATCCTGCGCGCGGCCTTCCGGCACCCCGCTGACCTGGTGGGCCGCGACATGCTGCTCGAGGCCCGGTTCCTCGTGCTGCGGTTCCTGATGGGGGTGCGGATCACCGCCGAGCACGACGAGATCCGCACCGGCCCGGACGGGCCCGAACGCGTGATCGGCTGGTCCTACGAGACGTTGCGGGGCCACCTCGAGCAGGGCCGGCTGACCTACGAGCTGGCCAAGTCGCTGGAGACGGGCCGGGTTCGGTTCCGGATCGAGGCGTACTCGCGGCGCGCCCCGATCCCGAACCCGATCCTCCGGCTGGGGTTCCGGTTGTTCGGCAGGCGCACGCAGCTGCGGTTCTACCGGCAGGCGCAGGCGCGGCTGAACCGCCTGCTGCAGTCCCCGCCCGGGCCGCCGCGGCCCGGGCCGGACGGCCTGGTGCGGGCCCCGAGCGGGGTGGAACCGGGCCGCTTCGAGTCGTTCACCCTGCGGATCGCCCACCCGGGCGCGTGACGGGCACCCGCACCGACAGCCCGTCGGCGGACAGCCTGCCGTGACGCTCGGCGTCCTCGAGCATCGCGGTCCACCGCTTCGACCAATCCGCAGAGGTGGGGCGCAGCACGGCGAGCGACCGGAGGCGGGCCACGTCGAGCAGCGCGGTGCCGTCGTCGGCGAGCTCCCCGGTGTCGGTGGTGGCGAGGGCCTTGCGCAGCGCCTCGTCGTCGAGCTCGGTCTCCAGGTGCAGATCGCCGAGGTCGTCGGGGTTCTGCACGACGGCACCGGCCGCCGTCAGTTGCACGATCACCGCACCGATCCTGCCCCATCCCGCACCCGGCGCGCCCGCATGGCGCCGGTCCTGGCGGGCACCCCTGGTCCATGACCGACCGACCGCACGGCATCGCACCGGACCAGCTCACCGACGACGACCTGCGCCGCGAGGTGGCCCACCTGCACGAGACCCGGCACGACACGCTGCTCGGGGGCAGCGAGTCGGCCCTCCAGGCGCACACCGAGCGGATGCTGGCGCTGGAGCAGGAGTTCCTGCGCCGGTTCCCCGACGCGGGTGCCCCCGACCCGCGCCGCACCCGGGCGGGCAGCCGGGAGGAGGCCGGCCAGCCGGTGCCCGGGCGCGACCTGGACGACTCCCCCGTCAGGCGGTGAGCTCGACGGGCCGCGGGTTCCACCGCAGGTTGTGCCAGGTGCGGAACGGGCCGGGGCGGTTGGTGATCACCCCGTCGACGCCGGCGACGCCCGCGGCCCCCCACTCGTCGGGCTCGTCGAGCGTCCACGGGTAGACGCTGTACCCGGCCTCACGCAGCTGCGTGGCCAGTCCGGGCATCTCGATGGGCAGCTGGCCGATCGGGTTGCAGCCGGCCGCCCCGAGCTCCTCCAGGCGGTCCTGCAGCCCGTGGAGGTGCTCGGGGCGGTGGACGAGCAGCGCCCGCGGCAGGTCGGGGGCCACGTCGCGGGCCGCCTCCACCGTCTCGGTCTCGAAGCCCTGCAGGATGGTGCGCCCGGCCATCCCGTGGTGGCGCAGGGTGGCCACCGGCCCGGCCATCTGGCCCGCGGTCCAGCTGCCCTTGAACTCGACGAGCCACCCGACGTCCGGGTGGGCGGCACCCCACTCGGCGACCTCGTCGAACGTCGGCACCCTGGCGCCGGCGAACCCGGCGGCGAACCAGCTGCCCGCGTCGGCGATCCCGAGCGTGGTGGAGCTGGTCAGGGCCACCTCGGCGTCCAGGCCGGTGGTGCGCAGCGCCGAGCGGTCGTGCATGATCACCGGCACGCCGTCGGACGCGATCCGCACGTCGATCTCGATGAGGTCGCTGCCCGCCGCGACGGCGGCGTCGAAGGCCGGGATGGTGTTCTCGGGGGCCGACGAGGAGTCGCCCCGGTGCGCGATGGTGCGGATGCGTCCCGGCTCCGGGCGCAGGGATTCGGGGAGCCGGTCGCTCGGCCTAGATGTACCGGGCAACGTTCTGCTCGTACGAGGTCTGGATCTCCGCGGCCGCCGCGGAGAAGGCGGTGGCCGGGTTCTCGTTCTGCAACATGATCCGTTCGATGGCGGTGGTGAGGTACTGGTCGCCCGACGGTACGAACGCGCGGGCCCAGTCCTGCACGCGGGTGGTGGCGAGCTGGTCGACGGCGGTGCGGGCCTGCGGGGTCTCGGCGAACACGGCCTGCATGTCCGGGCTGTCGACCGCCGAGGTGCGGACCGGCATGTAGCCGGTGCCCGCCGAGAAGTTCGCCGTCTGCTCGGGCTCGGTGAGGAACTTGAGGAACATGCCGGCCGCGAGCTGCTGCTCGGGCGACTTGGCCGCCGCGATCGCCATCCCGGTGCCGCCGGTGGGGCAGCCGGGCCCGGCCGGGCCCTTCGGCAGGAAGCCGGTGCCGACCTCGAACTGCGCCTGCTGCAGGATGCCGCGCAGCGAGCCGGTGGAGGCCATCGTGCACGCGGTGACGCCGGCCGAGAAGTCGGCGACGTACCCGTCGTCGCCACCAGCGGACACGGCCGCGAACTTCTTGTCGTTGACCATGGCGCGCAGGTACTCCCCCGCGTCGAGGGTCTCCGGCTTGTCGAGGGTCAGCGTCCACTCCTGGGAGTACGCCCCTCCGCGGCCCCACATGAGGTTGCAGAACCACCACGCCGTCCAGGACGTTCCCGGGCCCAGCCCCAGCGGCGGCTTGCCGACGATCCCCGCGAGCGCGGGCGCCCACTGCTCGAACTCGTCCCACGTCTCCGGGGCCCGGTCGGGCAGTCCGGCGCGCTGCCAGACGTCTCGGTTGTAGTAGAAGAGCGGAGTGGACCGGGCGTAGGGCAGCGCCCAGTGCTGCCCGTCGAACGCGTAGTCGTCGTAGAGCGTGCGGTTGTAGTCGCCGGTGTCGATCTGCAGGTGCTGCGCCAGGCCCTCGAGCGGGATGATCTGGCCGTTGATCATGTAGCGGAACCACCAGACGTCGCTGGCGCCCACCAGGTCGGGGGTGTTGTCGGTGCCTGCGGCCGCCTGGAACCGCTGGGCGACCTCGTCGTAGTTCTTGCCCGCCGTGACCAGGTTGACCGTGATCCCCGGGTTCTGCTCCTGGAACCGGCGGATGTACTCCTTCTCCAGCTCGATCGAGGTGCCCGGGTGGTTGCTCCACCAGGTGATCTGCGAGGCGGGCTGCACCCCCGACCAGTCGATGTCGGCCTGCGCCGCGCCGCCCGACTCGGAGAGGCTCGGCCCGCCGCACGCCGCGAGCGCGGCCGAGCCGCCCAGCAGGGCACCGAGGCGCAGCAATGCGCGCCGGGAGAGATCGGGTGTGGTCATGTGCAGCCTCTCTGGAAGCGGTTCAGCCGGTGACGGCGCCGGTGACCAGGCCGTCGACGATCCGGCGCTGGAGGAGGAAGAAGACGGCGAGCACGGGCACGGTGACCAGGACGGTGCCTGCCATGATCACGCCCCAGTCCGGGACGCCGTCGAAGTTCATCAGCAGGGTGAGCCCCACCGGGAGCGTCATCATCTCGGGCCGGTCGATCACCAGGAGCGGCCAGAGGTAGTCGTTCCACTCGGTGACGATCGAGACCAGCCCGACCGCGGCGATCGTGGGGCCGGAGAGCGGCACGACGAACCCCCACAGCCGCCGCCAGTGCCCCGCGCCGTCGATCTGCGCGGCCTCGAGGATCGAGCGGGGCAGGGTGAGGAAGTGCTGCCGGAACAGGAACGTGCCGAACGCGCTCGCGAGGCCCGGCAGGATCAGCCCCTGGTAGGTGTTGAGCCAGCCCAGCTGGGCCACCAGCGCGTAGTTGGGGATGAGCACGATCTGCTGCGGCACGAGCAGCGCGCACACCACCACGTAGAAGAAGAACCTGCGGAACGGGATGTCGACGAACACCAGCGCGTACGCGGTCATCAGGCCGAGCGTCATCTTCAGGCCCGCGCCGACCGCGGTGACGATCGCGCTGTTGACGAAGAACGAGCCGAACGGCACCGTCTGCGTGGCCGTGACGTAGTTGGTGGCGGCGAGCGAGTCGGGCAGCCACTGGATCGGCAGCTGGTACAGCTCGTCGAGGCCCTTGAAGCTGGCGAGCGCCATCCACACCAGCGGCAGGATCATCACGGCCACCGCGAACGCCATCGTGAGGTAGCCGCCGACGGCCGGCCGCGGGCGCCGCGCGGGCGCGTGCTCCACGGTCATGCGTAGTGCACCTTCCGCTCCACGAACCGCAGCTGCGCCAGCGTGATGACGAACAGCACCAGGAACAGGATCGTGGCGATCGCCGACGAATAGCCGGCCCGCCCGTTCGCGAATCCCTCGCGGTAGATCGCGTACATCATCGTGGTGGTCCCCTCGAGCGGGCCGCCGTCCGTCATCGCGCGGATGATGTCGAAGGACTGCAACGACGTCAGCAATGTGGTGATGCCGAGGAAGAACGTGGTGGGCCCGAGCAGCGGGAGCACCACGGAAACGAACGACCGCACCGGCGAGGCACCGTCGAGCGAGGCCGCTTCCAGCAGATCCCGGGGCACCGCCTGCAATCCCGCGAGATAGATGAGCGCCACGTAGCCGACGTTCTTCCACAGGTAGACGATGATGACCATCACCAGCGCCCACTGCGGGTCGGTGTACCACGCGGGCGACGCGATGCCGAGGCCGCCCAGAAGGGCCGACAGCACGCCGAAGTTCGGGTCGAACACGAACAGCCACAGCAGCCCGACCGCCACGCCGGACAGGACGTACGGGGCCACGACGATCGTGCGCGCCGCGCCCCGGAAACGCAGTTTGCGGTTCAGCAGCACCGCGAGCAGCAGGCCGAGCACCATCCCGCCGCCCACCGTGGCGAGGGTGAAGATCGCGGTGACGGCGAGCAGCCGCGGGGTGCCCGGGGCGGCGAAGAAGTCGGCGTAGTTGGCCAGGCCCACCGGTACCGCCGACGGCGAGCCGAGGTTCCACTGCAACGTGGAGAGGAAGAAGGACTGCAGCAGCGGCCGATAGGTGAACACCACGAGCAATGCGATGTTCGGGCCGGCGAGAACGGCGAAGATCAGCCAGTTCCGCAGCTGGTTGCGACGCCGGGAGCGGGGCCGGGAACCCGGTTCCCGGTGCGTTCCGGCCCGCCGGGCGGATGCGTCCGGCGGGGTGGTTGCGGTGGCCATGGCCGCGAGGGGTCCTCCGTTTGTCGGTGCGCGCACACACTAAGCCGCCGGCGCGGCCGTATCGAGGGTGCCGCCGCCGGCGTGCGAATTGCACGGGAGGATGTCAGCTGCTGTTCACGCGCGGTTCCCCCGATCCCTGCGCAGTTCATCCGGTTGTCACGAGAAAGACAGCCGGAGATCTGGATCACGGACCTTACAGGGCGGCGCCCACCCTCGCTACCGCCGAGATCGCGAGATCCCCCAGCTCCTCGGCGCGCCCGGCGTCGAACCGCTGCTGCGGCGCCGAGACGGCCAGCGCACCCACCGGCCGGCCCGCCGCGTCGAGGACGGCGGCCCCCACCGCGCCCACCCCGGCCCGCCAGCTCCCCCGCGCCACGGCGTAGCCGCGCTCGCGCACCGCGCGCAGCTCCGCCAGCAGCTCGTCCGGGTCGGTGATCGTCTCGACGGAGAAGCGCTCCAGCTCGCGCCCGACCAGCTCGAGGGCCTCTGCCTCGGGGAGCCGGGACAGCACCGCCCGGCCGCTGCAGCTCGCGTGCAGCGGCACGGCCGTGCCCAGCCGCACCCAGGTGCGCACCGGCTCCGGGCTGTCCACCCGGTCGATGACGACGAGCGCGCCCGGCGCCGCCTCGGCGGAGGATGCGTGCTCGGGTCCGAAGCCGATGAGGTGGATCGTCTCGCGCGTCGCGTCCCGCAGCTCCTGCATCACCGCGCGCGCGGCCTCGCGCAGGCCGCGCTCGGCCGAGCCGCGCAGGCCCACGCTCAGGGCCCGCCCGGTGAGGGCCCAGCGCTGCGCGTCCCCCGGGGACGGGGTGATCCAGCCCGCCTCGCGCAGGCTGACCAGGCAGCGCTGCACCGAGCTCTTGGGGATGCCGGTGGAGCGGGCGATCGCCGACACACCGACCGGCTGCAGCTCGGACACCGCCTCCAGCACGCGCAGCGCCGTGCGGACCACCCGCATCCCGGACGCCGGGGTGGCCGCCGCTTCCGCGCAACTCATCAGATGTCCCCCTTGACACGTCGGAACGCCGTCACCGATGGTGGCACAGGTTTTGGACCGGAGGACGGAACGTGTGCCGTGTGGCGGCACAGAGTGGAGCGCAGATGCCCGTCGGACGGACGTTGCTGTTCGTCCCCGGCGACCGGCCCGACCGGATCGCCCGGGCGATCGCCACGGACGCCGACGCGGTGGCGGTCGACCTGGAGGACGCGGTCGCACCCGCCGCGAAGCCCGTCGCCCGCACGTCCGCGGTGACCGCGGTACACGCCGCTGAGCCACGGGCGAACCTCTTCCTACGCGTCAACGCCCTCTCCGACCCGGAGTTCGCAGCCGACCTCGCGGTGGCGCAGGACCTCCTGCCCCGCCTCACCGGTGTGCTGCTGCCGAAGGCCGAGACCCCCGAGGACGTCCGACGTCTGGACGACCTGCTCGGCGGCGCCGCGGCCCTGCTCCCGATCGTCGAGACCTCGCGCGGCGTGCTCGCCGCCCCCGCGATCGCCGCCGCGAGCCCGCGCGTGGCCACGCTGCTGTTCGGCACGCTCGACCTCGCCGCCGACCTCGGCGTCACCCCCACCGTCGGGGGGCGGGAGCTGCTGCACGCCCGGTCGCAGGTGGTGCTCGCGACGGCCGCGGCGGGGCTGCCCGGCCCGCTCGACGGCCCGCACGCCGCCCTCGACGACACCGACGGCCTGGTGCGCGCGAGCACGCTGGCCCGCGAGCTCGGCTTCAGCGGCAAGGTGGTGCTGCACCCGCGCCAGCTCGCTCCCGTACGGGAGGCCTTCGCGCCCACCGAGGCCGAACTCACCCGTGCCCGCGAGGTGCTCGACGCCGCCCGGGAGGCGGGCACCGGAGCGTTCCGGTTGCCCGACGGCACGTTCGTCGACGCGCCCGTGGTGCGCCGGGCCGCCGCCCTGCTGGGGGTCGAGGCGTGACCGGGCTCCCACTGGAGGGGGTGACCGTCGTCGGGCTGGAGCAGGCCGTCGCGGCCCCGTTCGCCACCCGCCAGCTCGCCGACCTCGGCGCCCGCGTGATCAAGGTCGAGCGCCCGGACGGCGGTGACTTCGCCCGCGGCTACGACACGGTCGTCGACGGCCAGTCGAGCGCGTTCGTCTGGCTCAACCGGGGCAAGGAGTCGGTGCAGCTCGACCTGGCCGACCCGGACGGCTTCGCCACGCTGCAGCGCCTGCTGGCCCGCGCGGACGTGCTGGTGGCCAACCTCTCCCCCGCCACGCTCGAGCGGCGCGGGCTCACCGCCGACGCCCTCGCGCCGCGGCACCCGCACCTGATCACGTGCGTCGTGAGCGGCTACCCGCCGGGCGGGCCGTCGGAGCGGAAGAAGGCCTACGACGCGCTCGTGCAGGCCGAGGCCGGGCTGATGTCGCTCACCGGGCACCCCGACGCCCCGGCGAAGGTGGGCATCTCGATCGCCGACATCGCGGCGGGCTGCTACGCCTACAGCGGGGTGCTCGCCGCGCTGCGCCACCGCGAGCGCACCGGCGAGGCCCTGCCCGTGCACGTGTCGCTCTTCGGCGCGCTCACCGAGTGGATGGCCTACCCGCTCTACTACACCGCCCACTCCGGGGTGGCGCCCGTGCCGATGGGCACCGCGCACCCCACGATCGCTCCCTACGGGGCCGTCACCGCGGCCGACGGGCGGTCGGTGATGATCGCCGTGCAGAACGAGCGGGAGTGGCCCCGCCTGGCCGCCGACGTGCTCGAGGACCCGCAGCTCGCCGCCGATCCGCGGTTCGCGTCGAACTCGCTGCGCGTGGCGCATCGCGCCGAGCTGGACGCCGCGCTCGCCGCCGCGTGCGGCCGGTTCCCCGCCGACGTCCTGACGCAGCGGCTCGACGCCGCCGGCATCGCCTGGAGCAGGCTGACGGCGCTGGCCGATCTCGAACGGCACCCGGAGCTCGCGCCCGCGGCGCGCTGGCTCACCACCGCGACCCCCGCGGGCGAGGTGCGCACGCTGCGCCCGCCCGGCGCCCCGGGCGACCGGGTGGCGGACGCGGGCGCCGTGCCCGCGCTGGGCGCCCACACCGCCGCCGTGCTGGCCGAGCTGGAGGAGGAGTCATGACCGTCCACACCGGGTGGCAGGGCCGGTTCTACGAGGACTTCGTGGTGGGCGACGTCTACGAGCACCCGCTCGGGCGCACCGTCACCACCACCGACAACATCTGGTTCACGCTGCTCACCCAGAACACCGCGCCGCTGCACTTCGACCACGAGTACGCCGCGCGCACCGAGTTCGGGAAACCGCTGGTCAACTCGACCTTCACGCTCGCGCTGGTGGCCGGGCAGAGCGTCTCCGACGTGTCCCAGAACGTCTTCGCCAACCTCGGGTGGGGCGAGATCACGCTGCCGAACCCGGTGTTCGAGGGCGACACGATCCGCTCCCGCTCCACCGTCGAGGCCGTGCGGGAGTCGAAGTCGCGGCCCGGGCTCGGTGTCGTGAGCGTGCGCACGACGGGCCTCAAGCAGACCGGCGAGGTCGTCATCGAGTTCACGCGCACGCTGCTGGTCTACAAGCGCGGGCACGGCCCGCGCGCGGAGGGTTCATGAACGACAGGGCCGAACTGCGCAAGGACCTGCGCGGCCTGATCGACCGCATCTGCGCCGACTACCCCGACGCCTACTGGCGCGAGGTGGACGAGGCGCGCCGTTACCCCGAGGAGTTCGTCGACGCGCTCACCGGCACCGGCTGCCTCGGCGCCCTCGTGCCCGAGGAGTACGGCGGGCTCGGGCTGGGCCTCGGCGACGCGTCGGTGCTGCTGGAGGGCATCAACGCCAACGGGGGCAACGCGGGGCCGGTACACGCCCAGCTCTACACGATGGGCTCGGTGCTGCGGCACGGCAGCGAGGAGCAGAAGCGCCGCTACCTGCCGGGCATCGCGTCGGGCGAGCTGCGGCTGCAGGCGTTCGGCGTGACCGAGCCGACGGCGGGCACCGACACCACGTCCATCCGCACCACCGCGCGGCGCACCGACGACGGCTACGTCGTCAACGGGCAGAAGGTGTTCATCTCCCGTGTGCAGCACTCCGACCTGATGCTGCTGCTGGCGCGCACCACGCCGCGCGAGGAGGTGACGCGCAAGTCCGAGGGGCTGTCGCTGTTCCTGCTCGACCTGCGCGAGGTCGAGGGCGTCGAGCTGCGGCCGCTGCGCACGATGGTCAACCACGAGACCAACGAGGTCTTCCTCTCCGACGTGCGCATCCCCGCCGACGCGCTCATCGGCGAGGAGGGCAAGGGCTTCCGCTACGTGCTCGACGGGATGAACGCCGAGCGCATCCTCATCGCCTCCGAGTGCATCGGCGACGGCCGCTGGTTCGTGGAGCGGGCGTCGCGGTACGCGAGCGAGCGCGAGGTGTTCGGGCGTCCGATCGGGAAGAACCAGGGCGTGCAGTTCCCGATCGCGCGCGCCCACGTGCACGTGGAGGCGGCCGACCTGATGCGCTGGAAGGCTGCCGACCTGTTCGATGCCGGGCAGCCCTGCGGCGCCGAGGCCAACATGGCCAAGATGCTCGCCGCCGACGCCTCGTGGGAGGCCGCCGACGTGGCGCTGCAGACCCACGGCGGCTACGGCTTCACCGCCGAGTACGACATCGAGCGCAAGTTCCGGGAGACGAGGCTGTACCAGGTGGCCCCCATCTCCACCAACCTGATCCTTTCCTACGTGGGCGAGCACGTCCTCGGGATGCCGAGATCGTTCTAATCGGTAGCCCCCACACATCGACGGAGGAGCAACGGTGGTCCCCCACTTCGGACTGGTCCTGTGCAGCCAGTTCCCGCCGGGCGACGACGCGGGAGCGCGGTTCGCCGAGCAGGTGCAGCAGGTGCACCACGCCCGCGACCACGGGTTCGGCTCGGTCTGGGCCACGCAGCACTACCTGGCGGAGGAGGTGCAGTACCTGCACCCGCTCGCCGTGCTGGGCCGGCTGGTGCCCGAGACGGGCGACATGCGGATCGGCACCGCGATCTCGCTGATGGCGCTGGCGCACCCGGTGGACCTCGCCGAGCAGTTCGCCACCCTCGACATCCTGTCGGGAGGGCGGCTCGTCGTCGGCGCGGGCCTCGGCTACCGCGACGTCGAGTTCGACGCGTTCGGCGTGCCCCGCGACCGCAGGCTGCGCCGGTTCCGGGAGAACCTCGACCTCGTGCGGCGGCTCTGGACCGAGGACGAGGTGCACTTCGAGGGCGACGCGGGCCGGATCGACGGCATCCGCCCGCTGCTGCGCCCGGTGCAGCGCCCGCACCCGCCGATCTGGCTGGCGGGGCACACCGACGCGGCGCTCACCCGCACCGCGGGCACCGGGCTGCCGTGGCTGGCCGCGGCCGCCCACGTCGACGCCGACTACCTGCGCACCCAGGCCCGGTTCTTCCGGGAGCGGTGCGCCGAGCACGGCCGGGAGGCCGAGATCAACGTGCTGCAGGAGGTGTACGTGGGCGCCGACGACGACTCGGCCGTGGAGGACGTGCGGGAGGCACTCGCCGCGAAGTACCGCACGTACCGGGCGTGGGGCCAGGACGCGATCCTCCCGGAGTCGCAGAGCTTCGACCGCGAGTTCGACGAGCTGCGCCGCGGGCGGTTCATCCTGGGCGGCCCGCGGACGTGCCGCGACCGGCTCGCCGAGCTGATCGAGACCGTCGGCCCCGCCCACGTGCTGCTCCGGCCGCAGTGGCCGGGGCTGCCGCACGACCGCGTGATGGAGAGCCTGCGGCGCCTCACCGGCGACGTGCTCCCGGCGCTCGCGGGGGTGGCGGCGTGACCGGTTTCGGACGGCGGGCCTTCCTCGCAGCAGCCGGGCTCGGGGTGGCCGGGCTCGCCGGCTGCGCCCGCGCCGAGGCGGCCGGCGCCGCGCCCGTCACCACGGCCACCTACATCCCGAAGTCCTACGACGACCTCTACCCCGGCATCCAGACGTTCATGGACACCCTCGCCGCCCGCAGCGGGGGCCGCATGCAGAGCGACATGTTCGACTCCGGGGCGCTGCTCGGCGCCGAGCAGCTCCTGCCGGGGCTGTTGCTCGGCGTGGCGGACGTGATGTTCCAGACCAGCTCGTACGTGTCGTCGAGCTACCCGATCCTGGGGGCGCTGGAGCTCCCGTTCGGCGCCGAGGACTACGCGAAGCAGCGGCGCGCCGCAGACCCGGACGGCCCCCTCTACGCGCTGATCAACGAGCAGCTCGCCGCGCAGAACGCCCGCCTGCTCGGCGGCATGCCGTGCACGTTCGAGTACCTCTGGACGGTCAACCGGCCCATCCGCGAACCCGCCGACGCGCGCGGGCTGCGGATCCGGGTGGCCGGGGAGATCGAGGGCGAGACGGTCAAGGCACTCGGCGGCGCCCCGGTGTTCATGGGGTCCTCCGAGGTCTTCGAGGCGCTCGAGCGGGGCACCATCGACGGGCTGATGAGCTACCTCGGCACGGTGGTGTCCCGCGACCTGCAGGAGATCATTCGGTACGGCACCAAGGCGCACGTCGGCGCCTACACCGTGGACGCCTACTGCCGCGCGGACTGGTACGAGGCGCAGCCCCCCGAGCTGCGTGCGGCCCTCGACGAGGCGGGCCGCGCGCTCTACCAGGAAGGCACGGAGGTGATGGTCGGCGTGCACGAGGGCGACTACCTGAAAGCGGTCCTCGACGGCGGCGTCGAGCTCGTGGAGCCGACCGGCGCGGAGCTCGAGGCCTTCCGCGCGGCCGTCCGCCCCGTGTACGGGCGGTGGGAACACCTGATCGGCGACCAGGCCGTCAGCGAACGGGCCGTGGCCCTCATCGACGAGGCGTAGGAGGAACCGTGCTGTCCACCGCGCGCCAGGCCGTGCTGGCCTGCACCCGGGCGATGGTCGTCGTCGCGATGGTCGCCGTGGGGGTGATGATGCTGACGATCACCTACGACGTCGCGATGCGCTACCTCTTCCTCGCGCCCACCGACTGGGCCTACCCGCTCAACTCCACCGGTGTCCTCGTCGCGACCATGCTCGCGGTGCCGCACCTGTACGCCACCGGGCACCACATCTCGATGGACCTGCTCTACCGCGCGCTCCCCGCGGGGGCGCGGAAGGTGGCCGACGTCGTGACGACAGTGGCCACCGCGTTCCTCGGCCTCGTTCTCACCGTCACCGCGTTCCGCTCGATGACCGTGGCGTGGGTCGGCGGGCTCACCGGGGCGGGCACGTTCAACATCCCGCTCTGGGTCATCGACGCCGTCCTCGTCGTCTCCGGCGTGTTCCTCGTGCTGGCGGCCCTGCTGTTCCCCGCCACCGGGCAGCCCGCGGACACACCTGCCGCCGTGCCCGGTGACGTGGACGCGCGCGCCGAGGCCCAGGGGGTCGCCTGATGATCGCGGACGGTCTGGTCGTCACCCTCGCGGTGGCGCTGTTGCTGGTGCTGATCGCGCTGCGCTCACCGATCTTCGTGGCCCTCGGCGTGGCCGGGGTCGCCGGGCTGCTCGGCCTCGGCGGGTTCACCGCGGTGGAGCTGGTGCCGCTCGCGCTGGTGTCGCAGCTGCAGGAGTACGCCCTGGTGGCCGCGCCGCTCTACATCCTGCTGGGCGAGGCGCTCGCCGTCAGCGGGCTCGGGCGCGACCTGTTCGGCGCGGCGCACCGCTGGTTCAACCGGGTCCCCGGCGGGCTGGGGGCCTCGGCGGTGGGCGCCTCCACGGTGTTCGGCGCGATGTCCGGGGTGAGCATCTCCTCGGTCGCCGTGATCGGGCGGATGGCCGTGCCGGAGATGCTGGAACGCGGCTACCGGCCGGGGTTCGCCAGCGGTGCCGTGGCCGCGTCCGGCGCGCTCGCGATGCTGATCCCGCCGAGCCTGATGTTCATCCTGTACTCGTCGATCACCGGCGAGAGCGTGGCCGACCTGTTCGCGGGCGGGTTGCTGCCCGGCCTGCTGCTCGCGGCCATGATGATCATCTACGTGGTGGTGCGCGCGAAGGTCGCACCGGAGAACGCCCCCGTCGACCCGGACCGGTTCACCTGGGGTGAGCGGTTCGCCGCGATCGGGCGCATCTCCCCCGCGCTGCTGCTGATCCTGCTGGTGCTGGGCTCGATCTACACCGGCGTCGCCACGCCCACCGAGGCCGCCGCGGTGGGCGCACTCGCCGCGTTCGTCGTCACCGGGGCGATCTACCACAAGCTCGGCTGGGCCAACCTCCGGCGGATCTTCGTCTCCACCGCCCAGGTCACCGCGGCCGTGCTCGCCATCGTCGGCGCGGCGTTCGTCTTCACGCAGATGCTGGTGCTGGCCCGGGTGCCCGACGCCTTCACGGAGTTCATCGTCGGCCTCGACGTCCCGCCCGTCGTGGTGATGATCGGCATCATGCTGGTGCTCGTGGTGCTCGGCTGCCTTGTCGACGCCGCGTCGCTGCTGCTGGTCGTCACCCCGATCCTGGTGCCCGCGATCGAGGAGCTCGGCTACGACCCGCTGTGGTTCGGCGTGCTGCTCGTGGTGAACCTGGAGATCGCTGTGATCACGCCGCCGGTCGGGCTGAACCTCTACACGATGAAGTCGGTGGTGCCCGAACTCGACCTCGCCGACATCTTCCGCGGCATCGCCCCCTACGTCGCCATCGAGATGCTGCTGCTGGCGATCATGATCGCCTTCCCGCAGCTCGCCACCTTCCTGCCGGAGTTGCTCGGATGACCCGCATCGCCGATCTCGCCGACTGGGCCTGCGCCGTACGGCCCGGCCCCGCAGACGAGGAGCTGGCCCGCCGTTCGCTGATCGACACGGTGGCCGTCACGCTCGCCGCGCTGGACGACCCGGTGGCGGAGTGGACGGCCGGAATGGAGCCGGCGCTGCGCTGGGCCGCGGTCGGGCACGTCCTCGACTTCGACGACGTGCACCTGCCCTCCACGTCGCACGTCAGCGTCGTGTGCACGGCCGCCACCCTCGCCTGCGGCGGCGGCGCCCGCGAATACCTGGCCGCGGCCGGGGTGATGGCGCGCCTGGGCGCCGCGCTCGGCTGGGACCACTACCGGGCCGGGTGGCACGCCACCTGCACCGCGGGAGCGCCCGCGGCCGCCGTCGGCGCGGGCCTCGCGCTCGGCCTGGACGCCGCGGGGCTCGCACGGGCGATGGCGCTCGCCGTGCCGGCCGCGGGCGGGGTGCAGCGCGCGTTCGGCACGGGCGGCAAGTCGCTGCAGGTCGGGTTCGCCGCGGCCGCGGGCGTCCGCGCCGCCCGCCTGGCCGCCGCGGGCGCGTCCGCCGACCCCACCGCGCTCGACCAGTGGTTCGAACTGGTGGGCGGCACGAGCCCGCTGCAGCTCGACGGTCCCCTCGTCCCCGAGGGCCTCGCGATCAAGCTGTACCCCTGCTGCTACGCCCTGCAGCGCCCGATCTCCGCGGCCCGGGCCCTCCCGCCCGCCCCGGTCGAGGACGTCTCCCGCATCGAGGTGCGCACCCCGGCCGTCGCGCTCCAGCCGCTGATCCACGACCGCCCCGCAACCGGCCTGGAGGGCAAGTTCTCCCTGCAGTACGCGGTGGCCGCCGGTCTGCTCGACGGGTTCCCCGGCGCCGGGAGCTTCACCGACGCCGCCGTCACCCGGCCGGAGGCGCAACGGCTGGTGCACAGCGTCGAGGTGGAGGCGCAGCCCGGCGGCAGCGGCATCCTCGCGGGCGACGTGCTCGTGCGCCGCCACCGCCGCGACGGCACCGTGGACGAGGCCCGCCTCGACGTCCCCGACGGCCACCCCGAGCGTCCACCGTCAGACGACGACCTCGCCCGCAAGGTCACCGACTGCGTCGGCGCCGACCGCGCACCCGAGGTGCTCGCCCTCGACTGGCCCGGCGCCGCGGCGCTCCTGCGCCGGGTGCTCCCCTGACCCACCGTACGAACGGCACCCTCGTCCGATAGAGCGGTACGGAGGTGCCGTTCGTACGTGATCGTCAGCCGCGCCGGAGCACGATCCCCCGCACGAAGGCCGCCTGGCCGGCGTGCTGGGCGCAGTCGTCGATCACGCTGATCAGCCGCACCCCGAGCGTGACGGGCGGGTCCCAGTTCTCGTCGACGACGCGGTCGAGGTCGGCCTCGGTGAGCCCGGCGACGTACTCGCGGGTGCGGGCGGCGACGGCGTCGTAGTAGCCGGTGAGCAGGTCCGGGGAGTCGACGCGCACCTTCGCCACGTCGGCCGCGGAGTGCCCGTAGCCGATCGAGCCCACCTCGAAGGGGAGCCCGAACCGGTCGGCCCAGCCCTGCGCCGTCCACACCTGCTCGCTGCCGGCGACGCCGGCCACGTGGTCGTCCTGCACGCGGGACAGGTGCCAGACCAGCCAGGCGATCGAGTTGGCTTCGGCATCGACGCGGTGGGCGAGCTGCTCCGCGGAGAGCCCGTCGACGGCGCCGTGCACCTCCTCCCCGATCCGGGAGAACGCGTCGGTGAGCAGAGCGGCGACATCCACGCCCCGACCCTACGGCGGCAGCGCGCTCCGGTGGCGGTGGATCACCCGCTGTGACCGGCGGTCACACCTTCCGCGCCGCCGGACGATCACGCTAGGGTCGGCCCCCGGCATCGGACGGTGACGAAGGGGGAACGGTCGGTGGACGAGGAGTCGGCCGCGCCGTTCGACGTCGACCTGACCCGGGCCTCGATCGCGCGCGTGTACGACTACCTGCTCGGCGGCAAGGAGTACCTCGACGCCGACCGGCGCGCCGCGGACGCGATGACGAACGTGGTGCCGGAGGCCGGGGACATCGCCCGGGCCAACCGCCGCTTCCTGCGCCGCGGGGTGTCGTACCTCGTGCGCGAGGCGGGGGTCCGCCAGATCCTCGACATCGGCTCCGGGCTGCCCGGCGACGGGAACGTCAAGGAGGTGGCGCAGGCCGCCGACCCCGACGTCCGGGTGACCTACGTCGACAACGACCCGATCGTGCTCGCACACGCCCGCGCGATGCTGGCCACCGACGAGCGCACCGCCGCCGTGCCGGGCGACCTGCGCCGTCCCGACGAGCTGTTCGACCGGGTCGAAGCCATGCAGCTGCTGGACCTCGACGAGCCTTTCGCGGTGCTGCTGTCGGGCGTGGTGCACCACCTGGCCGACGACGAGGACCCGGGCGGCCTGGTGGCCGCCGTGCGGGCTCGGCTGTGCCCGGGCAGCTACCTGCTGCTGTCGCACTTCCTCGACGACGACGAGCCGCGGGCCCGCGCGCTCGAGCGGGCGTGCCTGTACGGCGGTCTCGGCTCGGGCCGCTTCCGCACCTGGACCGAGCTGCACGGCTACTTCGACGGGCTGGAGCTCGTGGAGCCGGGCCTCGTCTACGCGAACGACTGGCGGCCGGACGCGTCCACGCCCAACGGCAGCCCGGTGACCACGCTGTACGCGGGCGGAGTCGGCCGCAAGCCGTGACGGGTGACCGGAGCGGTGCCGGTCAGGCCGTCAGGTCGTCGAACTCGCCGTCCTTCGCACCCGCGATGAAGGCGGCGATCTCGGCGCGCGTGTACACCAGCGCCGGGCCCTGCGGGTCGCGGGAGTTGCGCACCGCGACCGCACCGCTGTCGAGGGCGGCCACCTCGATGCAGTCACCGCTCGGGTTGCTGGCGCTGCTCTTGCGCCACGTCACGGCCCCGAGCCGATCTGCTGGGGTGCCGTTGTCCTCGACCTGCTCCATGCGCCCTCCCGGAAGTTCACGTACTGACGTCCGCGACGAATGTACTTGCAGACGCTCTTGCATCCGCAAGCCGGACTGGGAAAACTGAGCCCTATGAGCGGTGGCGATCGACCAGGTCTGTTCACTGCCGACACCATCACCATCACCTGCGCTGCCGATTCCCGGGCCCACGAGGTGCCCGACGCCGAGCTCGCCGCGGCGGCCCAGCGCAGCGACGGCCACTACCAGGCGCTGTGCGGTCACCGGGTCGCGGCGGCGCCCATGGTGGAGCCGGACGGCGAGCCCTGCCTGCTCTGCGCGGCGATCGTCGAGCGCACCTCCCCCCGCCGCCGCGCGCGGATCCTGCGCTGACCTGCGGCGAACAGCACCCGCCCGGACCGGGCGGGTGCTGCCGCCGGGCGGGGCCGGGCCCCGACCGGTTGCGCCCGCGGCCGGGGGGATCACCGCGGACGCCTCGTTGACTCCGTGCCCGCCGCCCGTTCGTTACGCCCTCCGCTCACCGACCACGGTTGGACCGGGCCGGGTGGTGCGGACCACAGTGGGGTGAGCGCCACCCTGAGGAGGAGCAGTGACCGCGACCGGAGAGCGTCAGTCCACCACCGTCACGCATCCGCTGGAGCCGCTGACGGCGGCCGAGATCAGCGTCGCGGCGGCCGTGCTGCGGGACTCGGGCCGCACCGGGCCCGGTTCCCGGTTCGTCTCGATCACGCTGCACGAGCCGGTGAAGTCCGCGGTGCTCGCGTTCGACGAGGACGGCACCGGCGTGGCGAGGGAGGCCGACGCGGTGGTGCTCGACCGGTCCGACGGGCGCACCTACGAAGCCACGGTCTCGCTGTCGGACTCGACCGTCACCCGCTGGGAGCACGTGCCCGGCGTGCAGCCGCAGGTGCTGCTCGAGGAGTTCTTCGCCTGCGAGGAGATCGTGAAGTCCGACCCCGGCGTTCAGGACGCGCTGCGGGCGCGCGGGATCACCGAGTTCGACGGCGTGATGGTCGACCCGTGGTCGGCGGGGCACTACGGCGACGAGCTCGAGGGCAGGCTGGTGCGCGCCCTCGTGTGGATCAAGATCGGCGGGCCGGACGACAACGGCTACGCCCACCCCGTCGAGAACCTCGTGGTCTACGTCGACCCCCTCGCCGGCCGCGTCGCGAAGATCGAGGACCACGGCGTGGTACCCGTGCCGCAGCAACCCGGCAAATACACGAGCGCCGACGTCGCGCCGCGCACCGACCTGAAGCCGATCGAGATCACCCAGCCCGATGGCACGTCCTTCGAGATCGACGGGCACGAGGTGCGCTGGCAGAAGTGGCGGTTCCGGATCGGGTTCACCGCGCGCGAGGGCCTGGTGCTGCACGCGGTCCGCTATACCGACACGGACGGATCGGGCGGCGACCGCGAGCGGCCGGTGCTGCACCGCGCCTCGCTGTCGGAGATGGTCGTGCCCTACGGCGACCCGGCGCCCACGCACCGGCGCAAGAACGCCTTCGACGCGGGCGAGTACAACATCGGCACGCTCGCCAACCCGCTCGAGCTGGGCTGCGACTGCCTGGGCGAGATCCGCTACTTCGACGCCGTCCTCGCCGACCCCGACGGCAACCCGCTCACGATCCCGCACGCCGTGTGCCTGCACGAGGAGGACCACGGCATGCTGTGGAAGCACACGGACTTCCGCACCGAGAAGACCGAGGTCCGCCGCGGCAGGCGGCTCGTGCTGTCGTTCATCGCCACGGTCGGCAACTACGAGTACGGCTTCTTCTGGTACCTCTACCAGGACGGCTCGATCGAGTTCGACGTCAAGCTCACCGGCATCATGTCCACGGGCGCGGTGCCGCCGGGCACCACGCCCACCCACGGCCAGCTGCTCAACACCGACGGCCTCTACGCGCCGATCCACCAGCACGTGTTCAACGTGCGCCTCGACTTCGACGTGGACGGCACCGCCAACTCCGTCTACGAGGTCGACACCGTCACCGACCCGGCGGGGCCGGACAACCCGCTCGGCAACGCGTTCCGCACCACCGCCACCCGGCTCACGAGCGAGCTCGGCGCCCAGCGGCGGGTGAGCCTGGACCGGGCGCGGTACTGGGAGGTGCGCAGCAGCGGCGCGCGCAACGCGGTGGGTGAGCCCACGGCGTACGCGATCAAGCCGCACGGCACGGTCGTGCCGTTCGTGCGGCCGGAGGCGAGCGTGCTGCGCCGGGCCGGGTTCATGGCCCACCACCTCTGGGTCACCCCGTACGCGGAGGACGAGCGGTACGCCGCGGGCGAGTACCCCAACCAGCACGCGGGCGGCGACGGCCTCCCCCGCTGGACCGCAGCCGACCGCGACGTGACCGACCGCGACGTGGTGGTCTGGTACACGTTCGGCTCCCACCACGTCGCGCGGCTGGAGGACTGGCCGGTGATGCCCGTGCAGCACGTGGGGTTCCTGCTGCAGCCCGCGGGCTTCTTCGACCGCAGCCCCGCGCTGGACGTGCCTCCGCCGGCCCACCACTGCTGAGCGCTCCCACCCGGCAGGCGGCGTACACGCCGGGACATCGGGTAACCGCGCAGGCGGATCCGATGTTCGTGGTGAGGAGTTCTCATGGGCCAGACGGTCGCCGACCACCTGCTCCACCGGCTGCGCGAATGGGGCGTGGAGCAGGTGTTCGCCTATCCGGGCGACGGGATCAACGGCCTCGTCTCGGCGTTCGGCGAGGCCGACAACCAGCCGCGGTTCGTGCAGACCCGCCACGAGGAGATGGCGGCGTTCGCCGCCGTCGGCTACGCGAAGTTCAGCGGCGAGGTCGGGGTGTGCATGGCGACCTCGGGCCCCGGCGCGATCCACCTGCTCAACGGGCTCTACGACGCGAAGCTCGACCACGTGCCGGTGGTGGCGATCGTCGGGCAGACGGCGCGCAGCGCGATGGGAGGCAGCTACCAGCAGGAGGTCGACCTGCAGGCCCTCTTCAAGGACGTCGCGAGCGAGTACCTGGTGGAGGTGAACGTCGCCCAGCAGCTGCCCAACGCGCTGGACCGGGCGATCCGCACCGCCCGGTGGTCGCGGTGCCCGACGGCGCTGATCATCCCGGCCGACCTGCAGGAGGAGCCGTACTCGCCGCCCGCGCACGCGTTCAAGCAGGTGCCGTCCAGCCCACCGGGCACGTCGTGGTCGCGCCCGGTGCCCTCGGACGCGGAGCTGGACGCCGCCGCCGAGGTGCTCGAGGCGGGCGAACGGGTGGCCGTGCTGGTCGGGCAGGGGGCGCGCGGTGCCGCCGAGGAGGTGCGGCAGCTCGCGGACCTCACGGGCGCGGGCGTCGCGAAGGCGCTCCTGGGCAAGGACGTGCTGTCCGACGAGCTGCCCTACGTCACCGGCGCCATCGGGCTGCTGGGCACCCGGCCGAGCTACGAGCTCATGCGCGACTGCGACACGCTGCTGATCGTCGGCTCGAACTTCCCGTACAGCCAGTTCCTGCCCGAACCCGGCCAGGCGCGGGCCGTGCAGATCGACATCGACGGCCGGCTCATCGGCATGCGCTACCCCACCGAGGTCAACCTCGTGGGCGACAGCGCGGCCACCCTGGCAGCCCTGCTGCCGCGGCTGCACCGCAAGCCGGACCGGTCGTGGCGCGAGACGATCGAGAAGAACGTGGCGGCGTGGTGGGACACGGTCGAGCGGGAGGCCGCGTTGGAGGCGAAGCCGGTGAACCCGATGGCCGTGGTGTCCGAGCTGTCGCGCCGCATCCCGGACAACGCGATCGTCACCGCCGACTCCGGCTCGTCCACCAACTGGTACGCCCGCAACCTGCGCATCCGCGGTGACATCCGCGGGTCCCTGTCGGGCACGCTCGCCACGATGGGCGCCGGCGTGCCGTACGCGCTCGGCGCCAAGTTCGCCCACCCCGACCGCCCCGTGATCGCGCTCGTCGGCGACGGCGCCATGCAGATGAACGGGCTCGCCGAGCTGATCACCCTCGCCCACTACCGGGACCTGTGGCGCGACCCGCGCTGCGTCGTCTGCGTCTTCCACAACAACGACCTCAACCAGGTCACGTGGGAGCTGCGCGCGATGGGCGGCGCACCGAAGTTCGAGGAGTCCCAGGCCCTGCCCGACGTCGACTACACCGGTTTCGCCCGCTCGCTCGGGATCACCGCGGTGGGCGTCGACCGGCCCGAGCAGCTCGGCCCGGCCTGGGACACCGTGCTGGCCGCCGACGGGCCCGCGCTGCTCGACGTCCGGTGCGACCCGGAGGTGCCGCCGATCCCACCGCACGCCACGTTCGAGCAGGTGAAGTCGGCCACCGAGGCCGTGCTGAAGGGCGACCCCGACGCGTTCCACATGGTGGCGCAGGGGGTGAAGACGAAGGTGCAGGAGATGCTGCCGGGCCGGCGCAGCTGATCCAGGGGATATCGCGCGCTAGCCGAGGCGCTCGACCAGCGCCCGCAGCGCGGCCTCCGCGGTGGCGGAGCAGATCTCCTCCGGGCTGCCGTCGAGGTCGAGGCGCAGGACCTCGACGTCGTCGCCGTCCTGCACCGCGAGGAAGACGGTGCCCGGGTCGCGCCCGTCCTGCGACCCGGGACCACCGGCCCCGGTGACGGCCACCGCGAGGTCGGCGTTCAGCAGCCTGCGGATCCCCCGGGCCATCGCCCCGGCGGCCTCGGCGCTGACGACGGGCCCGTCAGGCACGCCGAGCACCTCGTGCTTGGTCTCGCTCGCGTACGCGACCAGCGAACCGCGGAACCACTCGCTCGCGGCCTCGGCGGCCGCGAGGTCGACGGCGATCATCCCGCCGGTGAGGGACTCCGCGACGGCGACGGTGCGTCCACGCTCCCGGGCACGGCGCGACACCTCGGCGGCGAGCCGCTCCCTCGTCTGACGATCATCGACCTCGGACACCTCGCGTCGATACCCGCACCGGGCGCCCGCCAACCCTCACCCGCACCCTCGAGAGGGCTCGGTGATCCGGGGGGTGGCCCGCAGCCACGCGAGCACCTCCTGCGCGTGCTCACCCGGCGGGAACACCGGGTAGAAGACGTGCTCCACCACGCCGTCGCGCACCACGAGCGTGAGCCGCCGGTAGAGCGTGGCCCCCGCGACGTCGAACGTCGGCAGCCGCATCGCGGCGGCGAGCCCGAGCCCCGGGTCGGCCAGCAGCGCGAACGGCAGGCCGAGGCGCTCCACCACCTCCCACTGCTCGGCGGTGTCCTGCGCGGAGATCCCGAACACGCCGGTGGCACCCGCGGCGAGCAGTTCCTCGTGGTGGTCGCGGAAGCCGCAGGCCTCGGGCGTGCAGCCGCGGGCTCCCGGGATGTCGTCCCACCCGTCGGGCACCACGCCGTCCGGCCCCGCGGTCCTCGGGTAGACGTACAGCACGGTGCGCCCCGGGCCGAGCCCGTCCAGCGCGACGCTGCCGCCGGACGTGCTCGGCAGCAGCAGGTGAGGCACCGAGAGCCCGGGGAGGTGGTCGGCGGCCCCGTCGTCCACGGGCACGGGCAGGCTCATGAAGGCTCCTCCTCGAATGCCGGCACGCAATGCCGGCAAGGTGGCTCTGCCGGCCCATTACGCCAGTAAAGCCACCTTGCCGGCACAGGGGGAGGCCTCAGCGCAGGCCGCGGTGGCGGTACAGGCGCAGGTCGATCATCGCCTGCAGCCGGGCGTCGCGGTCGCCGAGGTCCAGTCCGGCCACCTCGGCGAGCCGGGCGAGGCGGTAGCGGAACGTGTTGGGGTGCACGTGCAGGTCGGCGGCAGCTCGGCTGACCTCGCCGAACCGGTCGAGGTAGGCCTCGAGCGTGCGGGTGAGGTTCGTGCCGTGCTCGGCGTCGTGGCGCAGCAGCCGCGCGACGTGACCGTCCTGCGGCATCTCGCGCAGGCCCGCCACGTCCGCCATGCGCAGGATCATCAGGTCGGTGCGCAGCGAGCGCGCGGACGCCGCCGGGCGGCCGGAGAAGCGCAACACGCGCAGCACGTCGTCGGCGTCGGCCCGGGAGACGGCGAGGTGCGCCGGGTCGTCGACCACGCGGCCCACCCCGGCGCGCACGGGGGTGCGCGAGCCGGACCGCTTGACGAACTCCTCGACGACCTGCAGCGCGGCCTCCTCCGTCGGCGCCGGCACGAGCCCGTAGACGACGTCCCCGAGCGTGGCCACCGCGGTGGCCCGGTGCACGAGGCGCAGGTGGATGCCCAGGGCGTCGTAGATGCGCTGGAGCTCCGCGGCCCGCTCCGCGTCGGCCGACCCGCCCTCCAGTTCCACCGCGACGACGCAGAGGCTCAGCCCCGAGACCCCGAGCCGGCGCGCCGGTTCCACCGGGTCGCCGTCGCGGCTGAGCAGGACGGTGAGCTGCTCGCTGCGCAGCCGCGGCCCCGCGGCGGTGACCACCCGCTCGTGGAGAAGCTGGACCGCCACCATCGCCGCGGCGGCCTTGAGCGCACGGAGGTTCCGCTCGGGCAGCGGTTCGCGCACGACCGCCCAGAGGAAGCCGAGCACCGAGTCGCCCGCCCGCACGGCGATCGCCGTGCGCGGCAGGTTCCCCGGCGCGAACGACGGGATGTAGACGGGCTCGGTGGTGCGTGTGAGCCGGCCGAACACGCCCTCGTCCTGCAACGACTGCTGGTACTGCTCGGGGACCTGCCTGCCGAGGATGGTGCGGATCCGGCCGTCGTCGGTGTCCTCCTGCCCCACGGAGAAGGCGAGCAGGCCGCCGGTGGCGTTCTCGATCGTGATCGGGGCGCCCACGAGGGCCGCCACCTCGTTGGCCAGCTGGAACAGGTCGCCAGCGCCGTCCTCGGAGGCGCCGGTGTCGGCATGCTCGAGCAACCGGCGCAGCAGGAGGAACAGCTGCCCCCACGCCACTCCCCTGCTCACCTCGAGCACCGCGACGTCGGCCGCCGCGGCCGCGGCCAGCACGTCGGGGTCGGCCGCCGGCGGGGCCTTGAGCAGCAGCGCGGCGGCCTGCGCCGCACCGAGCTCGGCGAGCAGGGCGGTGGCCCGGGCGGCGTCCGTGACGCCGATGCCGAGCACGAGGGCGGCCGCGCCCACGGCACCGCCGTCGACGGGATCGACGATGCTCAGGCTGCGGACGGCCCGCTCCCGATTCCCCTGCACCACGCGCAGCAGCGTGGGCCCGAGGTTGTCGACGATCCGGGCGAGCGGCAGCGCGGTGTCGTCGGCCGTGCCGGTCATCCGTGTCATCGCGTTCACCCCGGCCGGCCGTCATTGGGCAATCGCACGGAAATCTACCGTCCTATTCGTTGTCGCGAACAGTCGTGCAGGTCACATGCGTTCTTATGCTTGGGCCGCTCCCCGGGCTCCCGAGCCGGGGCACCCCCTGCACAAGGCTGAACCGCGCTGACGCCGACGCCGGCGACCCCGGTGGGGCTTCCCGCGCGCGTGCGGCCGTCCGGGACGGAGAAGATCATGAAGATCGCCATTCCCCTCTACGATCGATTCACCAGCCTGGACGCCGTCGGGCCCTACGAGGCGCTGAGCCGCCTCCCCGGGGCCGAGACGGTGATCGTGGCCGAGCGCACCGGCCCGGTCCCCGACACCGTCGGCAGCCTGTCCGTGGTGGCCACCGCCACCTTCGACGAGGTCACCGACCCGGACGTCGTGGTCGTGCCCGGTGGGCCCGGCCAGCGGCACCAGATGTCCGACGGGCCGCTGCACCGCTGGCTGCGCGCCGTGGACGCGCACACCACCTGGACCACCTCGGTCTGCACGGGATCACTGATCCTGGCGGCGGCCGGGCTCCTGCGCGGTCGCCGGGCCACCTCGCACTGGCTGGCCGTCGACCAGCTCGCCGAGTACGGCGTCACGGCGGTGGCCGATCGCGTGGTGGTGGACGGCAAGTACGTGACCTCCGCCGGGGTGTCCGCCGGCATCGACATGGCGCTGGGGCTGGCGGAGCGCATCGCCGGGGAGCGCACCGCGCAGGAGATCCAGCTGATGATGGAGTACGACCCCGACCCTCCCCATGACGCCGGATCCCGGGAGAAGGCACCCGCCGCCGTGGTCGAGCAGCTGCTGGCGCAGCGGGAGCAGCGGCTGGCCGGCGCCCGCCCGGCCACCCCGGCCGTCGCGGAAGGGGCCCTGTCATGACCACGCCCGCAGCCGGGACCGGCACCCCCGACTCCGCGACGATGCGCCGGGTGGCGATCGCCAGCGGCGTCGGCACCACGATCGAGTTCTACGATTTCCTCATCTACGGCACGGCGGCGGCGCTCGTCTTCCCGACCGTGTTCTTCCCGGTGCTCGGGGCCACCGCGGGCACGGTGGCGTCCTTCGCCACGTTCGCGGTGGCGTTCATCGCGCGGCCCCTCGGCGCGATCTTCTTCGGCCACTTCGGCGACCGGCTCGGCCGCAAACGCACCCTCGTGGCGACCCTCGTCCTGATGGGCGTGTCCACGATGTTGATCGGGCTGCTCCCGGGATCGGCGACGATCGGCGTCGCGGCGCCGATCGCGCTCGTGGTGCTGCGCTTCGCCCAGGGCTTCGCCGTGGGCGGGGAATGGACGGGCGCGGTGCTGCTCACCGCCGAGTACGCCCCTCCGGGCAAGCGTGGCTTCTACGCGGTCTTCCCCCAGCTCGGCGCGCCGATCGCGCTGGTGCTCGCGAACGCGACCTTCCTCGCCACCGGCCTCGTGCTGGGCGACACCGACCAGGCGTTCCTCGACTACGGCTGGCGCATCCCGTTCCTGGTGAGCGCGGTGCTCGTCGGCGTCGGGCTCTACGTCCGGCTCAACATCGAGGAGACCCCGGCGTTCGTCCGGGCCCGCAGCCAGCGGGAGGCCTCGGCCCAGCTCGGCACCGCTCCCCTGGTCTCGGCGATCCGCTCGCAGGCCCGCACGATCCTGCTCGGCGGCGGCACGGGGATCGCGCTGTTCGCGTTCTTCTACATCGGCACCGCCTATCTCACCAGCTACGGGGCCAGCGCGTCCGGCGTCGGGCTGAGCCGGCAGACGGTGCTGGCGATGGGCATCGCGTCGGGCATCGCCTTCGGGACGATGACCGTGGTGTCCGGGCGGCTCTCGGACCGCATCGGGCGCAGGCGGCTGGTCATCGCCTCGTGCGCGGCCGCCGCCGTGTGGGCGCTGGTCCTGTTCCCGCTGCTCGGCGTGGGCACCGGGTGGGCCTTCGGCATCGGGCTGGTGGTCACCCTGGCGATCGTGGGCGTGCAGCACGGCCCGATGGGGGCGATGTTCCCCGAGCTCTTCGAGACCCGGCACCGCTACTCCGGCGCCGGTGCGGCCTACAACCTCGCCGCGATCCTCGGGGGCACGGTGCCGCCGATGATCGCCGCGCCGCTCGCGGTGACCTTCGGCCCGATGGCGGTCGGGATCATGCTCGCCGCCCTGGCGCTGGTCAGCGTGGTGTGCGCCCGGATGCTCCCCGAGACGCACCTGACGGACATGGCCCCGACCCTGGCTCCGGCGCCCGCCGCCGCCCGGCCCGCGGTGGGATCCGGGGGCGTGGCGTGACCGAGCAGCCCGTCGACCCCGACGTCACGGCTCTGCTGGCCCGGCTCGGCCCGCCCGTCCCGGTCGCTGACGTCACCGCCGACGAGATGCGCAAGGGCATGCGCGACGCGATCGACGCGTTCACCCGCGACGCCGAGCCCATCGCCGTCCACGAGGTCGTCGACGAGGTCGTCCCCGGCCGAGGCGGTGGCATCCCGGTGCGGGTCTACCGGCCGCGCACCCCGACCGCGGTGCTCGTGTACCTGCACGGCGGGGCGTGGGTGGCGGGCGACATCGACACCCACGAGTTCGTCACGCGCCGCTTCAGCCGCGACACCGGCGCCACCGTGGTGTCGGTCGACTACCGCCTGCTGCCCGAGCACCCGTTCCCGGCGCAGTTCGACGACTCGTGGGACGCCGTCTCATGGGCGGCGGGCCTGCACCCGGACCTGCCGCTCCTCGTGGCGGGTGACAGCGCGGGCGGCACCCTCACCGGGTGCGTGGCGCTGCGCGCACGCGACGAGGGCGGCCCCCGCATCGACGGCCAGGTTCTCGTGTACCCGGCCACCGACGACGACCTCGACACCCCCAGCATGCTGGGCGACACCGGGGACCCGCGGATCACGCGCGACGACCTGCGCCACCACTTCCACCGGTACGCCCCGCCCGGGACCGGGACCCCGTACGCCTACCCGGGCCAGGCCGCCTCGCTCGCCGGGCTGCCACCGGCCGTGCTCGTGATCGCCGGGCACGACCGGCTGCGCTCGGCCGAGGAGGACTTCGCCCGGCGGCTGCGGGAGGCGGGCGTGCCCGTCACCGTGCAACTCGACCCCGAGCTCGTGCACGGCTGGATCGACTTCGCGCCGTGCATCCCCGCGGCCGATCGCGCCTTCACCCGGCTGACCCACACCGTCAGCCACCTCATCCGGACGGGAACAACGCCGTCCTGGCCGTCCTGACCTCGAGGGTCACCCCCAGGAGGAACCGTGTCACCCATCCCCACCGTGGGCAGGCGGCGCGCGCGGCTCGTCGCGCCCGTACTCGCCCTCCTGACGGCCACGGCGGCCGGCTGCGCGGCCGGCGACGACGCCAGCGCGGCCGCGGCACCCGCGAACCCCGCGCTCAGCTCCATCCAGTTCGTGAACCCGCTCCCCCACTACCCGACGTGGCGCCTGCTGGGCGACTGCATGGAGGAGCAGGCAGGGCAACGCGGCGTGCCGCTGCGGGAGAGCGGGCCGAGCGGGCAGACCATCGACTCCGGCGCGATGATCCAGCAGCTCCAACGGGCCATCGCCACGGGTGCCGGCGCGATCGTCACCCTGCCCGCCGGTGAGGGCTTCGCCCCGGTGCTGAAGCAGGCCCAGTCGAAGCAGATCGTCACCGGCACGTACTACGGGTCCGAGGGCCCCGACAGCGGAGCCGACGTCAACGCCGGGCCCGACTGGGGCACGATCGGCGAGCAGGTCGTCGGCGGGATCTCGGCCCTGCCCGGTCAACACGTGCTGGGGCTCGTCGCCGCGGCCGACACGGGCCTGGGCAAGGCGTGGCTGGACGGCATCAAGGCGGCTGCCGCGCGCACCGACAACGTGACGATCGCGGGCGAGGTCTACACCGGCGACGACGCCGCCAAGGCACTGCCGCAGGTCAACGCGTTGCTCGCGGCCCACCCGGACATCACCGACATCGCGACCCACATGGGCACGGTGACGCCGGGCGCGGTGGCGGCGATCAAGGCCAAGAACCTCACCGGCCGCACGTTCCTCACCGCCGTGGGCCACGACAACGGCGGCTCCGAGGCGATCGCGGAGGGCACGGCGAACCTGATGCTCCTGCAGGACGTGTGCGGCCTGGGCAAGGCGATGGTCGACCGCGTCGTCGACGTCGCCGAGGGCCGGGCGGCCGCGCCGATCCCGGTGGAGACCGTCGTCGTGGGAGCCGACGAGGTGCAGGGCTACCTGGCCCGGGGGTGGGTCTGATGGCGGTGGACGCACCACCCGCGCTGCGCCTGCGGGGCGTGCGCAAGTCGTTCGGTTCGGTCGCCGCGCTGGAGGACGTCGGGTTCGACGCCCACGCCGGTGAGGTGCACGCGATCGTCGGCGACAACGGGGCCGGCAAGTCGACCACCATCAAGATCATCACGGGCATCCACGCCGCCGACGCGGGTGACGTGCTCCTCCACGGCGAGCGCATGGCGCTGCGCCACTCCGCCGCGGACGCCCACGACCACGGGGTCTCGGTCGTGTACCAGGACCTCGCACTCGTCGAATGCCTCGACATCGCGCAGAACATGGCGCTGGGCAACCTGCCGCGCCGCTTCGGCGTCGTGCTCGACCGCAGACGGATGGAACGCGAGGCCGCGGCGGTGCTGCGCGCGCTGAAGGTGCGCGTCGGCGACGTCCGCACCCCGGTGGGCCTCCTGTCGGGCGGTCAGCGCCAGGTCGTCGCGATCGCCCGGGCGGTGCGCATGGACAAGCCGATCATCCTGCTGGACGAGCCCACCGCGGCGCTCGGCGTGCAGGAGACCGCGCACGTCGGCGAGATCATCGACGAGCTGAAGGCGGCGGGCAAGGCCGTGATCTGCGTGAGCCACGACCTCGACTTCGTGTTCCGGCACGCCGACAAGGTCACCGTGCTGCGGCTCGGCCGCACCGTCGGCACCCGAACCGTCGCCGACGTCACGCGCGACGAGGTCGTGGGCATGATCACCGGCGCCGTCGCGGGCGACGCGGCCACCGCCGAGGTGGGGCGGTGAGCGCCGTGCGCACCGGTGCCCCGTGGCAGGCCACCGGCCACCAGGGCTCCGCGGATCCGCGGCGCACCCGCGGCGAGCTGCTGCGCGACCTCCTGGCCCGCCAGGAGACCACCCTGCTGCTGGTCATCGTGGTGGTGGGGGCGCTCGCGGCGTCGCGGTCGAGCCTGTTCCTGGACGCCCAGAACCTCCTGGAGATCCTGCGCAGCAGCGTCATCTACTTCCTGGTGGGCTGCGGGGCCGCGATGCTGATCATCGGCGGCGGGCTCGACTTCTCCGCGGGCGCGGTGTTCACCCTCGCCGCGCTGATGGGCAGCACGATGCTGGTGTCCGAGGTGCCGTGGCCGATCGCCCTGCTCGGCGGGCTGGCGCTGGCCGCCCTCGTCGGTGTGGTCAACCACCTGGTGATCACGTACTGGCACGTGCCGCCGATCATCGCGACGCTGGGCGTGTTCTACCTCCTCAGCGGTGTCGACAACCTGGTCACCGGCGGCAACGACGTCCTCCCGCTTCCGCAGGTGATCCAGGACATCGGGCAGGGCAGCACCCTCGGGGTGCCGAACGTGGTGCTGATCGCGCTCGTCGTGGGCCTGCTGTTCTGGTTCCTGCTGGAGCAGACCCGCTTCGGCGTCAACGTCCGCGCCCTCGGCGGCAACCGCGCCGCCGCGGTCGCCAACGGGCTGCGCGTGCGGCGCATCGACCTCGCCCTGTACGTCCTCGCCGCGGGCACGGCCGGGCTGGCCGGGATCGTCTACTCGGCGCGCGTCGGGGCCGGTCAGGTCACGGCGGGCGGCACCAGCACCACCCTCATCGTCATCACCGCGGTGCTGATCGGCGGGGTGAGCCTCATGGGCGGCATGGGGTCGATCCAGGGCGTGGCCCTGGGCGCGGTGCTGCTGTCGCTGATCGACAACGCCCTCGTGCTCACCGAGATCCCCCCGCAGTACAACAGCATCGTCATCGGCACCATCCTGGTCACCGCCGTCGCGGTCGACCACGTCCGGCGCGAACGCATCTTCCGCAAACGCTGACGCCGCGGGCCACACCCTGCGCGGGGTAGGACAACGCGGGTGTGGCCCGTCCCCACCAGGGGTCCGAGGCTCGGGTCATCCGATCACCTCACCCCCTGCAGGAGGCGCGGCGTGGACCAGATCACGCTCGGCGACGTCACCGTGACGCGCGTCAAGGAGTACTACGGACCGGTCGGGATGAGCCCGGCCCAGTTCTTCCCGGACAGCCCGGAGGGCTCCTGGGACGAGCACCGCCACTGGCTGGAACCCGACTTCTGGGACGCCGAGAACGACGAGTGCCGGACGGCCCTCCAGACCTGGCTGCTGCGCAGCGAGGGCCGCACGATCCTCGTCGACACCGGCGTCGGCAACCACAAGGAACGCCCGTACGCGCCGGTCTGGAGCCGGCTGGACACGGACTTCCTGGACAACCTCGCGGCCGCCGGGGTGCGCCCGGAGGACGTCGACGTCGTGGTCAACACCCATCTGCACATCGACCACGTCGGCTGGAACACCGTGCTCGACGGCCGCTCCTGGGTGCCTACCTTCCCCAACGCCACCTACCTGGTGGCGCAGCGCGACTTCGATTTCTGGGACCCGGCGAACGGCCACCCGTCGGTGTTCGGCCGGGGCAACCAGAACGTCTTCGAGGACAGCGTCGCCCCCGTGCACGAGGCCGGGCTGATCCAGCTGTGGGACGACTCCTACCGGATCGACGCGAACCTGCGCCTCGAGCTGGCCCCCGGGCACACCCCCGGGTCGGCCGTGCTGGTGCTGGAGTCCGGGTCCGACAACGCCCTGTTCGTCGGCGACCTCGTGCACACCGCGCAGCAGCTCGTGGAGCCGCAGACCAACTCCTGCTTCTGCGAGGACCCCGTCCAGTCCCGGGCCACCCGGCGCACGCTGCTCGGCCGGGCCGCCGACACCACCGCGCTGGTGCTCCCCGCGCACCTGGGCGGCCACGGCGCCGCCGAGGTGGTGCGCGACGGGTCGAAGTTCGCGATCAAGGACTGGGCGGGCTTCTCCCGCATCGCATGAGCACCCACGCACCAGGGAGGAACCACCCCGTGCCCGACCAGGCAGACCCGATCGTGCGCATTCCGGCGGGCGCCGTGCGCGGCACCCGCGACGCCGCCGGCGAGCTCTACCGCGCCATCCCCTACGCGGCGGCCCCGACCGGCGCCGCCCGCTTCGCCCCGCCAGCACCGCACCCGGGCTGGTCCGGCGTGCGCGACGGCACGCAGGCCTCGCCGACCGCCCCGCAGCCGGTGCGCGACTTCGGCCGGCTCGACATGACCCCGTACTTCGGCCCCGGCTGGGTCCGCGGCGAGGAGTACCTGACGGTCGACGTCCGCACGCCCGCGGCCGACGGTGCCAAGCGCCCCGTGCTGGTGTTCGTGCACGGCGGCGGCTTCGTCACCGGCTCGAACCGGGCCGCGCTCTACGACGGCCGCGCCTTCGCCCGCGACGGCGTCGTCCTCGTGACGGTGAACTACCGCCTCGGCATCCCCGGCTTCCTCGACCTCGAGGGCGCCCCGGCCAACCGCGGGATGCTCGACGTGCTCGCGGCGCTCGCCTGGGTGCGCGACAACATCTCCGCGTTCGGCGGCGACCCGGACGCCGTCACGGTGGCCGGCCAGTCCGCGGGTGCCACGCTCGTCGGCGCCCTGCTCGCCTCGCCGCAGGCGAAGGGCCTGTTCCGGCGCGCGATCGTGCAGAGCGGGAGCGGCACCGGCGCCTTCACCCCGGAGCAGGCCGGGCGCGTCACCGCCGCCGCGGCCGCGGCCCTGGACGTGGCGCCCACCGCCGCGGCGTTCGCGCAGGTGCCGGACGAGCGTCTCGTGGAGGTGCTGCCCGCGCTGGCCGGGCTCGACCTGCGCACCGCGACCGCCACCGACCCCCTGGTCGGCCTCAGCCCCTTCAGCCTGGTGCTGCCGGAGCAGCCCGTCGACGCCCTCGCCGAGGGCCCGGCGGGCGAGGTCGACCTCCTGATCGGCACCACCACCGAGGAGGGGCACCTCTACCTGGTGCCGCAGGGGAAGTACGAGACGTCCACGGAGCAGGACGTGCTCGACCTGGCCGCCACGGTGCACGCCGACCCGCAGGCCCTCCTCGACCGGCACCGGCGCGCCCGGCCGGGCGCGAGCGCGGGTGTGCTGCGGTCCGCGGTGCTCGGGGAGGCGTTGTTCGGCGCGGGCACCGCGCGGATGACCGATGCCCACGCCCGGCTCTCCGGCGGGCGCACCCACGCCTACGCGTTCGGGCACCGCTCGACCGCGCTCGACGGGCGGCTGGGCGCCACCCACACCGTCGAGCTGCCCTATGTCTTCGACATCGCCGACGAGCCGTGGCTGCACGGCGACCGCGGTCTCCTCGGCCCAGATCCCGCGCCGGCCGGGCTCGCCGCCCGGGTGCACGGGGCGTGGGTGGCGTTCGCCTCGACCGGCGACCCGGGCTGGGCGCGCCACGACCCGCAGCGACCGGTCGTGGAGCTCCTCGGGGGATGACACGGCTCCGCCGGCGGGGTCAGAGGTCGGCGAGCAGCTCGCGGGCCCGCCGGCCGGCCCGATCGAGGTAGCGCTCGCCCGGGCACGCGGACGAACAACATCGACGGCACCGCGGCGGCGGGCGTGCTCATGGCCCGACCGCCGCGGGTGTGCGGCCGGTGTCGAGGACGCCCGCCAGCCGGGCGAGCGCGGCGGGCAGCACCCGGTAGTAGATCCACGTGCCGCGCCGCTCCCCGACGATCAGCTCCGCCTCGCGCAGCAGTTTCAGGTGGTGGGAGGTCGTCGGCCCGGACAGGTCGAACACCCCGGTCAGGTCGCACACGCAGGCCTCGCCGCCCTCGTGCGAGGCGATCAGCGACAGCGGGCGCAGGCGCACCGGCGGCTCTCGCGCCAGCGGCTCGTAGCACCCCTGATTCGACATCTCTCTACCTTGACAGCCATCAAAACAGAGAGCAACCTCCTGATTCGACAGCCATCGAGACAGGGAGGTCATGATGAGCGAGCCGAGGAGCGACGCGATGACCGAGCCCGGCGTCGCCGGGATCCGCGAGGCCGTGCGGGCCCGCTACGCCGCAGCGGCCACCGGGGCGGCGATCTGCTGCGGGCCGGCCGGCACCGCGCAACCGGTGTTCGGCGGGCAGCTCTACGACCCGGCCGAGGCGGCCGGCGCGCCCGCGGAGGCGGTGGCGGCGTCGATGGGTTGCGGCGTGCCGACCGCTGTGGCCGACCTGCATCCCGGCGAGGTCGTGCTCGACCTCGGCTCCGGCGCCGGGGCGGACGTGCTGATCTCCGCCCGGCGGGTCACGCCCGGCGGGCGGGCGATCGGGCTGGACATGACCGACGAGATGCTCGAGCTCGCGCGGCGCAACGCCGCGGAAGCCGGGGTGGACAACGCCGAGTTCCTCCACGGCTACCTGGAGGACGTCCCGCTGCCCGACGCGAGCGTCGACGTGGTCATCTCCAACTGCGTGATCAACCTCGCCGCCGACAAGTCCGTCGTGCTGCGGGAAGCGGCACGCGTACTCCGCCCCGGCGGGCGCCTCGCGGTGTCCGACGTGATCGCCGACCCCGACATGGACGCCGCCACCCGCGCCGACGTGGCGCAGTGGACCGGCTGCGTGGCCGGGGCCCTCACCCGCGAGCAGTACCGCACGGCCCTCACCGGCGCGGGCCTGCAGAACGTCGAGATCGTCGAGACGCACCGGGTGCACCCGCACGCCGCGTCGGCGATCGTGCGGGCACGCAAGCCCGAACGTCCGGGCGGGCCGAGCAGCACACCAGAGTGAACGGCCGACCCTCAAGTACTACTGATTCGCGCCACTCAGCACGAGCAGCACACCATGGCGGTCACCACGACCGCGAAGTACGCCTCGCGCGGACCAGGCGCTCGCGGCCACCACGCGGTCTCGCCGGCCGGGCCCGCCCCGGTGCCGTCACGCCTCGCCGCCGGCTGACGAAGCCGGCGCCTCGGTGGTCGGAGATGGTGGGCGCGGCAGGGTTCGAACCTGCGACCGCTCGGGTGTAAACCGAGTGCTCTCCCGCTGAGCTACGCGCCCTGTGCCGGGCCGCCGGGGCGGCCCGGCGGAGGTCAGGCGACCGACGCCAGTGCCTTCTTCCAGGCCTCCTGGTCGCGGGCCTCGCCGGGGGCGTTGACCTCGGCGAAGCGCACGACGCCGGTCTTGTCCACCAGGAACGTGCCGCGCACGGCCATGCCGCGGTCGGTGTTGAACACCCCGTAGGCCTGCGCCACCTCGCCGTGCGGCCAGAAGTCCGACAGCAACGGGAACTGGTAGCCCTCCTGGTTGGCCCAGGCCTTGAGGGCGAACACGTGGTCGACCGACACGCCGAGGACCTGGACGTCGTCGTTCTGGAACGTGCTCAGGTCGTCCCGGATCGCGCACAGCTCACCCGTGCAGATCCCGGAGAACGCGAACGGGTAGAAGACCACCAGCACGTTGCGGCTGCCGCGGAACGACGACAGCGTGACGTCCTGGTTGTTCTGGTCCTTGCAGGTGAAGTCGGGTGCTTCGGTGCCGACCTCGGGCGCCATGGGCAGATCTCCTCGATGGGTTCGAGCGGTGCCGTCCGGGGCAGCCTAGCCGGGTGGACCCGACCAGGAGCTCCGGTACGCCCCGCTCAGCGCCGCGATTTGGCCGCCGCCCTGGGCGCCACCAGGCGCGATCCCACCCATCCGTCGCTGACCGTGATGTTGGAGGTCTGCGAGAGCCCTGCCGTCGGCGCTGCCTCGGCGATCTCGCTGGGCTCCACGTGCCCGGGACGGCCCGTCTTGGGGGTGAGCACCCAGATCACGCCGTTCTCGGCCAGCGGGCCGATCGCGTTGATCAGGGCGTCGACGAGGTCCCCGTCTCCGTCCCTCCACCACATGAGAACGAGGTCGATGACGTCGTCGGCGTCCTCGTCGAGCAGCTCGTCGCCCGCTCTCTCCTCGACGGCGTCGCGCACCGCCTCGTCCACGTCGCTGTCCCAGCCGAGTTCCTGGACGACCATGCCCGGCTCGACGCCGAGCTTTCCCGCGATGTCGGACGTACGTCCGGCATCATCCGCGGCGACCACGCGTGTACCCCTTTGCCTCGTCCACTGCTCGTTGCCGGTGCCCTGTCCCCCGACCCCGGCCTCGTTGGTGGCGGAATCCGAACACGACGACTGCGCGGCGCGCAACCACTCGTTACGAGATCGAGCGCCGAGGGGCACGATAGGGGACGACAAGGACATGGACCCACTCAGCTAGAGCAAGGCAGGGAGATCCCTTGACCGGCCAGAACACCGACGGCAGTGCCCGGACCTCCGGGACGGGGCCGCGGCGCGTGCACGTCATCCGCGACGGGCTCGCCGCCCACCTGCCGGACATCGATCCCGAGGAGACGGCGGAGTGGCTCGACTCCTTCGACGCCGTCCTCGACGCGGCAGGGCAGCAGCGGGCCCGCTACCTCATGCTCCGCATGCTGCAGCGGGCGCGGGAGCGTCACGTCGGCGTACCGTCGCTGACCAGCACGGACTACGTCAACACCATCCCCACCGACCGCGAGCCGTGGTTCCCCGGCGACGAGGAGACCGAGCGGGCGTACCGCCGGTGGATCCGGTGGAACGCGGCGATGACGGTGCACCGCGCGCAGCGTCCGGGGATCGGGGTCGGCGGGCACATCTCGTCCTACGCCTCGTCCGCCACGCTCTACGAGGTCGGCTTCAATCACTTCTTCCGGGGAAAGGATCACCCGGGTGGGGGTGATCAGGTTTACATCCAGGGCCACGCCTCCCCGGGCATCTACGCCCGCGCGTACCTGGAGGGGCGGCTCTCGGAGGACCGGCTCGACGGGTTCCGCCAGGAGCTCTCGCACGGCGGGCCGGGCCACGGGCTGCCGTCGTACCCGCACCCGCGGCTGATGCCGGACTTCTGGGAGTTCCCCACGGTGTCGATGGGCCTCGGCCCGATGAACTCGATCATGCAGGCGCGGTTCAACCGCTACCTGCACGACCGGGGCATCCGCGACACGTCCGACCAGCACGTGTGGGCGTTCCTCGGCGACGGCGAGATGGACGAGCCGGAGTCACGCGGCCTGATCCACATCCCGGCCACGGAGGGCCTGGACAACCTCACGTTCGTCATCAACTGCAACCTGCAGCGCCTGGACGGCCCGGTCCGCGGCAACGGCAAGATCATCCAGGAGCTGGAGGCGTTCTTCCGGGGTGCCGGCTGGAACGTCATCAAGGTGATCTGGGGCCGGGAGTGGGACGCCCTGCTGCACGCCGACCGCGACGGCGCGCTGATCAACCTCATGAACAACACGCCCGACGGCGACTACCAGACCTACAAGGCCAACGACGGCGGGTACGTCCGGGAGCACTTCTTCGGGCGCGACCCGCGCACGAAGGCGCTCGTCGAGCCGATGACCGACGAGCAGATCTGGAACCTCAAGCGCGGCGGGCACGACTACCGCAAGGTCTACGCGGCGTACGCGGCGGCGCTGGAGCACCACGGCCAGCCCACGGTGATCCTCGCCAAGACCATCAAGGGCTACGGCGTGGGCCCGAGCTTCGCCGGGCGCAACGCCACCCACCAGATGAAGAAGCTCTCGCTCGCCGACCTCAAGCAGTTCCGCGACGAGCAGCGCATCCCGATCTCGGACGCCGCCCTCGAGCAGGACCCGTACCTGCCGCCGTACTACCACCCGGGGAAGGACGACGCGGCGATCCAGTACATGCTCGAGCGCAGGCGCCAGCTGGGCGGCCCGGTGCCGTCGCGGCGGGCCGCGTCGAAACCGCTGGTGCTGCCCGGCGACAAGGTCTACGACGTGGTGCGCAAGGGCTCCGGCAAGCAGGAGGTCGCCACCACGATGGCGTTCGTCCGGCTGCTGCGGGAGCTGGTGAAGGACCCCGAGATCGGGCACCGGTTCGTGCCGATCGTCCCGGACGAGGCACGCACGTTCGGGATGGACTCGATGTTCCCGACCCAGAAGATCTACAACCCGAACGGGCAGCAGTACACGTCCGTGGACGCCTCGCTCATGCTCGCCTACCGCGAGAGCGAGCAGGGCCAGCTGCTGCACGAGGGCATCAACGAGGCCGGGTCGGTGGGCTCGTTCACCGCGGCGGGCACCTCGTACGCCACGCACGGCGAGCCGATGATCCCGGTCTACGTCTTCTACTCGATGTTCGGGTTCCAGCGCACCGGCGACTCGATCTGGGCGGCCGCCGACCAGATGGCCCGAGGGTTCCTCATCGGCGCCACCGCGGGCCGCACCACCCTCACGGGTGAGGGCCTGCAGCACAACGACGGGCACTCGCTGCTGCTCGCTGCCACCAACCCGGCCGTCGTCGCCTACGACCCGGCGTTCTCGTTCGAGGTGGCGCACATCGTCAAGGACGGGCTGCGGCGCATGGTCGGCGAGGACGCCGAGAACGTCATCTACTACCTCACCGTCTACAACGAGCCCTACGTCCAGCCGGCCGAGCCGGAGGACCTCGACGTCGACGGGGTGCTGCGCGGCATCTACCGGTACGCGGCCAGCCCGCGGGCCGAGGGGCCGCAGGTGCGCCTGCTCGCGTCCGGGGTGGCGCTGCCGTGGGCCCTGCAGGCCCGCGACATGCTGGCCGAGCAGTGGGGCGTGGGGGCCGAGGTGTGGTCGGTGACGTCGTGGGGCGAGCTGCGCCGCGACGGGGTCGAGTGCGAGCAGCACAACCTGCTGCACCCCGACGCCGAGCAGCGCGTCCCCTACATCACCCGCGCCCTGGGCGAGGGCGGCCCGGTGGTGGCCACCTCGGACTGGATGCGGGCGCTGCCCGACCTCGTGCGCCAGTGGGTACCCGCCCCGTTCACCAGCCTCGGCACCGACGGGTTCGGCCTGTCCGACACCCGCCCGGCCGTGCGCAGGCACTTCAACGTCGACGCCGAATCCATCACCGTGGCGGCGCTGGCGTCGCTCGCGGCACGCGGCGAGTTCGACCGCGCAGCGGTGGCCGAGGCCGCCGCGAAGTACCGGATCGACGATCCGCAGGCGGCCGGACCGCAGACGAGCGACAGCGGCGTGGCGTGAGAAAAAGGTGAAAAAGGCTGGTCATTGGCTCTCGGCAGGGACGCCCGAACACGATACGCTCCGGCGCGACGCCGGCCGCGGGTGATCGTGTACGGCGTCCCGACCGGGGCGCGGACCGTTGAGCGCCAGGCGGCGCGAGGCCGGGGGCAGTGCCCCGGCACCAGGCACGAGGAGAGCTGGAATGGCAGAGGGCACCGTCAAGTGGTTCAACAGCGAGAAGGGCTACGGCTTCCTCGCTCCTGACGGTGGTGGTGCAGACGTGTTCGTGCACTACTCGGCGATCCAGAAGAACGGCTACAAGAGCCTCGACGAGGGCGAGCGGGTGTCGTTCGACATCGAGCAGGGGCAGAAGGGTCCGCAGGCCACCAAGGTCACTCCGCTCGGCTGAGAGCCGATTTCACACTAAGCAGGTTCCCCGCGCTCCGGCGCGGGTGGAGCGGGGCGTGCGATGCTGCCCCGCGTGACCGACGACGGGGCATCCACCTCCTCCAGGGTGTCCCCGGCCACTCTGCGCAAGCTCGAGCTGGCCGCGGGCGACCTGGCAGGTGCCTGTCTCACGGCGATGGCGCGATGCCACCCCTGGTTCGCGCGGCTGTCGGCTGATCTGCGTGCGGGCGTGCAGCTCGTCACGCAGACGGGCGTCGCCAACTTCGTCGCGTGGATGGGCAAGCAGGGTGTCGCCGGTTCGCTCGGAGCACCCCGGCTCACCGCCGAGGCGTTCCGGATCGCCCCGCGCGATCTCGCACGGCGGTTGACGCTGTCGCAGACCGTCGACCTCGTCCGGATCGCCACCGAGGTCTTCGAGGAGCAGTTGCCGCCGCTCGCCGCCGACGAGGCCGAGCGACGGGCGCTCGTCGAGGGCGTGCTGCGGTTCGGCCGCGAGATCGCGTTCGCGGCTGCCACCGTGTACGCGGGCGAGGCGGAGAGCCGTGGCGCGTGGGACGCGCGGGTGGAGGCGCTCGTCGTCGACGCCGTGGTCCGCGGGCCGCGCGTGGTGTCCGGCAGCACGGCGCGCAGCTGGTCCGACGGGCTCGTGTCGCGGGCGTCCGCGCTCGGCTGGGACCCTACCGAGCCGCTGCGGGTGGTCGTCGGCAGCCCGGCCCCGGAGGCCCACGAGGCATTGCTGTCCGAGGTGCGCCGCGAGGCGGACCGCTCGGGCCAGTCGGTGCTGGTGGGGGTGCAGGGCAACCGTCTCGTCGTGCTGCTCTCCGAGCCGCCGGGGCTGGACACCGGCGGCGACATCGGCACGGTCGTGGAGGCGTTCGGCGAGGGTCCGGTGGTCGTGGGCCCGCGGGCCGCCGACCTGCCCGGGGCACACGCCAGCGCCCGCGACGCGTTCGCCGGCCTGCGCGCCGCTCCCGCGCGCCCGGGCGCACCCCGGCCCGTCGCCGCCGACGACCTGCTGCCCGAGCGCGCGCTCGCCGGCGACCAGGTGGCGCACCGCAGGCTCGTCACGGGTGTGGTCGAGCCGGTCGCCGCGGCCGGCGGGGAGCTGCTGGCCACCCTGGAGGCCTTCCTGGAGAGCGGCAGCGCGCTGGAGGCGTGCGCGCGCACGCTCTACGTGCACCCCAACACCGTGAGGTACCGGCTACGGCGCGTGAGCGAGCTCACCGGCCTGCGCCCCACCGATCCGCGCGACGCGTTCGTGCTCCGCATCGCCGTGCTCGCGGCCCGGCTCGACGCGGGCGGCGAGCCGTCGAACGGCTCCTGAGCTGCGAGCATCCCACAACGCGGTGTCCACGACGCGCAGGCCGGAGCGATCATCGCCATCCCGTCTTTGGAGGAAACCTCCAAAACCTTCGTCCGGAGTTCGTGGAGGCGAGGCATTCCGGCACCCCGCCCCGGCCCGGTTTGCTACGTGCCGTGATCGCCCTGCTCGCACCCGGCCAGGGATCTCAGACCCCGGGCATGCTCGCCCCGTGGCTCGACGACCCCGCGGCCGAGGAAACCCTCGCCCGATGGTCCGACGCCACCGGTCTCGACCTGCGCCGGCTCGGCACCGACGCAGGCGCTGACGAGATCAAGGACACCGCCGTCACCCAGCCGCTGGTGGTCGCGAGCGCGCTGCTGGCCGCCACCCGCCTCATCGACCGCATCGGCACCGGGCTGCCCGCCGCAGCTCCCGCCGCCGGGCACTCGGTCGGGGAACTCGCCGCCGCCGCGGTGGCCGAGGTCCTCTCCCCCGATGCGGCCGTGTCGCTGGCCGCCGTGCGCGGCCGGGAGATGGCCGCCGCATGCGCGCTCGCCCCGACGGGTATGAGTGCGGTGCTCGGTGGGAAACCCGACGAGGTGCTCGCCAGGCTCGCCGAGCTGGGTCTCGACCCGGCCAACCGGAACGGGGCGGGGCAGGTCGTCGCGGCCGGACCGGAGTCCGCTCTCGCCGAACTCGCCGCCGCGCCACCCGAGCGCGCCCGCGTCATCCCGCTCCCGGTGGCCGGGGCGTTCCACACCCGCTTCATGGCACCGGCCGAGGACGCGATGCGCGCCCACGCCGAGGGCGTCACCCCGGCCGACCCGGTGCGCCCGCTGCTGTCCAACGCCGACGGCGAGGTCGTCACCAACGGCGCCGAGGCGCTGCGGCGACTCGTCGCGCAGGTCACCAAGCCGGTGCGCTGGGACGCGTGCATGGCGCGCCTGCGCGAGCTCGGCATCACCGCGGTGATCGAGCTGCCGCCTGCGGGCACGCTCGTGGGGCTCGTCAAGCGTGAGCTCAAGGGCACCGTGACGCTCGCCCTGAAGACCCCTGACGACCTCGACAAGGCCGTCGACCTCATCACCGAGCACGCGGGAGCCGACACGTGAGCCCGAACCGACAGATCACGCTCCGCACCGCCCGTCCCGCCGCAGGCGCTCGCCTCCTCGGCCTGGGCAGCACGCAGCCCGAGAACGTCGTCACCAACGACGACCTCGCCCAGCGCATGGACACCAACGACCAGTGGATCCGCGAGCGGGTCGGCATCGAGAGCCGGCGCATCGCGGAGGAGGGCACGCTGCTGGTCGACATGGCCGCCGAGGCCGGCTCGCGCGCGGTGAAGGACTCCGGCCTCGCCCCCACCGAGATCGACACGGTGCTGGTGGCCACCTGCACCATGCCCAACGGGATCCCGAACGCCGCCGCGCAGACCGCCGAGCGCATCGGCATCCCGGCGCCCGGCGCGTTCGACCTCAACGCCGCCTGCGCCGGCTTCTCCTACGGCGTCGGCATGGGGGCCGACCTGGTGCGGGCCGGGTCCTCGCGCCACGTGCTCGTGATCGGCGCCGAGAAGCTGTCGGACTGGATCGACTGGACCGACCGCTCCACCGCGATCATCTTCGCCGACGGGGCGGGTGCCGTGGTGCTGGGCCCGGCAGCCGACGAGTCGTCGGTGGGCGTCGGCCCGCTCACGTGGGGCAGCGCGGGCGACATGGCGCAGACCATCCACATCAACCCCGAGACCAAGGCGCTGGCCCAGGAGGGGCAGGCGGTCTTCCGCTGGGCCACCACCAAGATCGCCCCGGTGGCGTTGAAGGCCATCGAGCAGGCCGGGCTCACGCCCGCCGACATCGACGTCTTCGTGCCGCACCAGGCCAACCTGCGCATCGTGGACGCCGTCGCCCGGCGCCTGCGCAAGGAAGGTGCCCGCGAGGACATGGTCGTGGCCGACGACATCGTCCACTCCGGCAACACCTCGTCGGCGTCGATCCCGCTCGCCATGGACCACATGCGCGCCGACGGGCGCATGCGCTCGGGCGACGTCGCGCTGCTCGCCGGGTTCGGCGCGGGCCTGTCCTTCGCCGCCCAGGTCGTCATCTGTCCCTAGGATCCGCTCGCTACGCCGAGTACCAGACCCCGAAGCCCCCACAGAAGGAGAGAACACCGTGGCCGACAACACCGAGATCCTCAGCGGGCTCGCCGAGATCGTCGAGGAGGTCGCCGGCATCGACACCGCCGAGGTGTCGGCCGAGAAGTCCTTCGTCGACGACCTGGACATCGACTCGCTGTCGATGGTCGAGATCGCCGTGCAGGCCGAGGACAAGTTCGGCGTGAAGATCCCCGACGACCAGCTCGCCGAGCTGAAGACCGTCGGTGACGCCGTCGACTACATCCAGAAGAACCAGTGACCTCCCAGGTCGAGGTCGTCGTCACCGGGCTCGGCGCGACGACCCCGCTCGGTGGGGACGTCGCATCGACCTGGGACGCCATGCTGTCCGGTCGTTCCGGCGTGCGCCGCATCGACGACGACGAGCACGAGTGGGTGCAGCGCCACGACCTCCCGGTCAAGATCGCCGCGCCGCTCGCGGTCGCGCCGACGGAGGTGCTGCCGCGCGTCAAGGCCCGGCGCCTCGACCGCTGCGAGCAGGTCGCCATGGTCGCCGCAAAGGAAGCCTGGGAGCACGCCGGTCTGGGTGAGCCGGGCGACCAGGTCGACCCGGAGCGGCTCGCGGTCGTGATCGGCACCGGGATCGGTGGCGCGGTCACCCTGCTCGACCAGGACGACCTCCTCGAGCGGGACGGCCTGCGCAAGGTCTCCCCGCTCACCGTGCCGATGCTGATGCCCAACGGCCCCGCGGCCTGGGTGAGCATCGAGTACGGGGCCCGCGGCGGCGTGCACGCGCCGGTCTCGGCGTGCGCATCCGGGGCGGAGGCGCTGTCCTGGGCGCTGACCCTCCTGCGCAGCGGCGAGGTCGACGTGGTGCTCGCCGGCGGTGCCGAGGCCTGCATCACCGGCATCACCGTGGCCGGGTTCGTGCAGGCCCGCACGCTCTCGCAGCGCAACGACGAGCCGGAGCGCGCGTCCCGCCCGTTCGACACCGCGCGCGACGGGTTCGTGCTCGGTGAGGGCGCGGGTGTGCTGGTGCTGGAACGGGCCGAGCACGCCGCGGCCCGCGGCGCCACCGTGCACGGCCGCCTCGCGGGCGCAGGGCTCACCGCCGACGCCTACCACATCACCGGCCCCGAGCCCGAGGGCCTCGGGCAGTCGCGCGCCATCGCGAAGGCGGTGCGCGACGCGGGGTTGGACCCGTCGGACGTCGGGCACGTCAACTGCCACGCCACCTCCACGGTGGCCGGCGACGTGGGCGAGACCCGGGCCGTCCGCACGGCGATCGGGGACCACCCGGTGCTCACGGCACCGAAGTCGGCGCTGGGGCACCTCGTGGGCGCCGCGGGCGCCGTCGAGAGCATCATCACCCTGCTCTCGGTGAAGGAGGGGGTCATCCCGGCCACCCTCAACCTCGAGAACCTGGACCCCGGCGTCGAGCTGGACGTGGTGGCGGGCGAGCCGCGCAAGATGGAGCTCACCGCGGCCGTGTGCGACTCGTTCGGCTTCGGCGGCCACAACGCGGCCGTCGCCTTCACGAAGCCCTGAACGGTCTAGCAGGCCTCCCGCCCGGAACTGCCGCCCCCGGTCACGTCGATCAGGGGCGGCGTTCCGCGCATCGGAAGCGTGGAACGCCAGCAGATGCGTTCCACCCGCAGGTCGGCGGGCGCGTTCTCCGGTGACTGCATGCTGATGAACCGCACCCGCACCAGCAGCCCGCCCTCCGGGTCGGGGTCGATGCGGTCCACCCGGATCGAGCCGTCGCGCGTGGTGGAGTAGGCCTCCTGCCACTCCTTCTCGCCCAGCGCCGCCGCCCGTGCCGGCACCACGGTGGCGCGCCACTGCATGTAGTTGCGCGCGTTGATCGCGTCGTAGTGCCGCTGCAGCTGCTCACGCACGGCCTCGGCGTTCGGGTCGGCGGCCGCGCCCGCCGAGAGCTCCACCTCGTCCGAGCCGACCCCCTGGTTGGGCAGCTCGGGCACCGCCGCCCGTCCGCGGGAGGCGAGCGCCGCGGCGCCGCCGACGATCACCACCGCCGCGAGGACGATCGCGACGACCGCCGTCGCCGTCCGCGTCACCGGATCACGCCACGTTCGTGCACCGCAGACCCCCTCCGGTCCCGTTCGTGATCAGTTTGCCAAACGGGTGCCAGGGGCCTAGTGCACTCCCTCCATGTGCCTGCTGATCCACGGGGTGAACGCCAGCAGCACCACGCCGATCGCGATCACCACCACCCCGTTCAGGCCGAAGTACGCGAACTCGGAGTCGACCGAGTAGAACTGCGCGAGCACCCCGGACATCGAGGTGCCCAGGCCCACCGAGAAGAAGTACAGCGCCATCATCTGCGCGCGGAACGACTCGGGGGCGAGCTTCGTGGTGACCGACAGGCCGATCGGCGACAGCAGGAGCTCCGACACCGCGAACACGCCCAGGATCGCCAGCACGGCGACGGCGGGCGTCGAGGGCCCCGTGCCGCCCGCGAAGATCAGGAACAGCAGGAACGCCACGCCCATCCCGATCACGCCGTACGCGAACTTGCGCGGTGTGGTCGGGGCGCGCCGGTCCAGCCGGGTCCAGACCGCCGCGAACACCGGCGACAGCACGATGATCCAGATCGGCTCCAGGGACCCGATCCACGACGAGGGCGCCGTCCATCCGAGGATGTTCCAGTCCATCCGCTCGTCGGAGTACACCGCGAGCACCGTGAAGATCTGCTGGAACAGCGACCAGAAAGCCGCGTTCGCGATGAAGAGCGGGATGTAGGCGCGCACCTTCGTGCGCTCCGGCGCGGTCACCTTCGGGCTCGCGAGCATCGTGGCGAAGTACGCGATCGACGCGAGCACCAGCACCACGCTGATCACCCGCGGCAGCGCGGCCAGCGGCACGACGCCGGTGAGCGCCACGACCGCGATCACCACGGCGATCGCGATCCCGATCCCGATCGCCTTCGGCCGGGCCGCGGCCGGGAGCGGGTTGGGCGCCTCCCGTCCGGCCGTGCCGAGGTTGCGCCGGAACGCCGCGTACTGGGTGAGGCCCAGCGCCATCCCGAGGGCCGCGGCGCCGAAGCCGACGTGGAACCCGATCGAGTCCTGCAGCAGGCCGGTGATCAGCGGGCCGACGAACGCACCGAGGTTGATGCCCAGGTAGAAGAGCGTGAACCCGCCGTCGGCGCGCGGGTCGCCCTTCGCGTAGAGGGTGCCGAGAAGCGACGACGCGTTGGCCTTCAACGCCCCGCTGCCCAGCGCCACCAGGGCGAGGCCGGCCGCCACCCCGGTCAGGCCCGGCAGCACCGCGAGCGCGAGGTGGCCCAGCATCACGACGACGCCGCCGTAGAAGACCATGCGCTCCATGCCGAGCACGCGGTCGGCGAGCCAGCCGCCCAGCACCGTGCTGAGGTAGACCGTGCCGCCGTAGGCGCCGACGATGCCGGTCGCGGTGGCCTGCGGCAGCCCGAGGCCGCCCTGCTCCAGGCTGTAGTACAGGTAGTAGCCCAGGATCAGGACCATGCCGTAGTACGAGAAGCGTTCCCACAGCTCCACGCCGAACAGGTTGGTGAGCCCGATGGGGTGGCCGAACACGGTGCGGTTCGGCACGCCGACGGGCTGCGCGGTCTCGCTCACCGTCGCCTTCTTTCCGCTCGAGGACCCGGCGGAGGGTCGCCCCGCCGTGCATTCGGAGCAATGCTAAGCCTCGAACGGAGCAGGAGGCCGGGTCAGCCCACCTGATGCAGGAGCGTGACGGCGGCGCCGTCGCCGGCCAGCCGGAAGGGCTCGAGCGCGTCGTCCCACGCCGTGCCGAGCAGCTCCTGCATCCGCCCCGCGAGCCGGCTCGCGGGCACCTCCTCGAGGAGACTGCGCAACCGGTCCTCGCCCACCACGATGTCACCGTTGGCGCTCGTGCGCCCGGTCCACAACCCGAGCGTCGGGACGTGGCAGAACCGCTCGCCGTCCACGCCGGGGCTCGGCTCCTCGGTCACCTCGAACCGCAACATCGGCCACGCGCGCAACGCGCCCGCCAGCGCACCACCGCTCCCGGCAGGCCCGGTCCAGGTGCACTCGGCACGCAGCTGGCCGGGCGCAGCGGGTTGCGGGGACCACTGCAGCGCGACCTTGGTGCCGAGCACGCCCGAGATCGCCCACTCGACGTGCGGGCAGACCGCAGTCGGCGACGAGTGGACGAAGACCACGCCGCGTGCGTTCACTGCAGACCTCCAACGTCGACGAGGAACGTCTTCCCCTACGCCCTCGCGCGCTGTGTCCGCCGATCTCGGTTGTGGGTGATCAGTCTGCCCGCAACCCCGCGACACGTCCAAACCGGGGGGTACGTCCGGGCGTGTCGCAGGCCACACCGCCCGGGGCTGGAGCAGGCCCGGTCACCAGTCCGGCAGGCCCGCCCCGTCGAGGTAGCTGTTGTCCTCGAGCACGGCCCGGCGCGAGACCCGCAGCGGCGCCTCCCCGGCGTCACGCCGGAAGCGGTTGCCGCTGATCCGGACGTCGGAGGGCACGCCCGGCTCGTCCTCGCGCACGGTGTAGCGGCCGCCGCCGAGCACGTTGCCGCGGATCAGGATCGACCCCTCGTCCGCCGGGGCGGCGTCGTCCGGGTCGAGCAGCACGGCGCTGCCGGGGCCGTCGCCCACGTCGATCTCGTTGTCCTCCACGAGCACGTCGCGGCCGCTGCCGCGCACCACCAGGGCGGAGGCCTCCCGGCCCGGCGGCGGGACGAAGTCGCGCACGGTGCTGTTGCGTAGCCGCGAGCGCTCCCCCAGCTGCGCGCCGTCCCCGGTCACGCGGGCGATCTCCACCCGCTCCGCGCTCCACCGGTCCCCGCCGATCGCGGCCTCCGGGAAGTCCCCGACCAGCGTGACGTCCTCGATGCGGACCGACCCCCGGTCCGTGGTGACGATGCCGAACCGCTGCGTGCCGTCGCCGATCACGCGGCTGCGGCGCACGACGACGTCCGGCGCGTCCACGACGATGCCCCCGCGGATCTCCCAGCCGTCCACCACCGCGCCGGCGGCGGTGACCGTGCGGGCCGCACCCGGGCACAGCCGTACGCCCGCGGGCACGCCGATGTTGCCCCGCGCCGGCGCCTCGTACGGGCCGGCGGCGGCGCACTCCAGGGAGGCCGCTGCGGGCGCGAGCGCCACGGTGGGCGGGTCGAGCGCGGGGAAGGTGGTGCCGTCCGTGGCGACGACGACGCCCGCCACGGCGAGCACGCACGTGGCGAGGCCGAGCGCGGCACGGGCGACCGTGCGCCCCGCCGCCCCGCTCATCGCCGCCTCTTCATGGCGGAGAGGGTACGACCGGATGGTCGCAGTGTCGCGCGCTCGACCTACGGGGAGTGAATCGTTATCACGTCGTGTAGTGGCGGATGCCGTCCCGATCCTCGACGGTGACCAGACCGCGCTCGGCCAGCACCTCGAGGTGGGCGCCGGTCTCGATGGTGGCGAGCATCCGGTTGAACAGGTCCAGGTCCCCGAACGCCGTGTCGCGTCGCGTCCACAGCAGCACGCGGGCCACCTCGTAGGCCGTCGAGTGGCCGTCCTGGACCGCCGCCAGCGTGGTGTCGAGCCGCTTCGCGTGGTGGGCGATCAGCTCGTCCACCCGCTGGTGCACCCGCATGCCGGTGGGCCCGTGGGCGCCCAGCAGCATCGCGTCGGGGCGGGAGCGCACCAGTTCCAGCGAGGTCAGGAAGTCCGACAGCGGGCTCGCCGAGGGCACCGGCTCCAACCCGAGCGACGGCGTGATCCGCGGCAGCACGTGGTCGCCCGCGAACAGCAGCTCACCCGCCGGGTCGGCGAACACGACGTGGCCCCGGGTGTGCCCGGGCGTCGCGACCGCCTCCAGCACCCGCCGGTCGGGCGACCCCTCCCCCACCACGATCTGCGCGCCGTGGTCGATCCACTCGTCCGGGTACTCGTACTCGGACGGGTCGTCCGTGTGCGGCGTGCGCTTGTCCAGCTCCCGCACGATGTCCCGGGCGCCCAGCCCGAGCAGCTGCTCGCGGTGGTGGCTGCGGCCCGGGCGCGCCCGGTGGAGCACCTCGAGACCGGGCTGCTCGCCGCGCCCGAGCGCCACGCGCATGCCGAACTCGCGCCGCAGCACCACAGCCTGCGTGTAGTGGTCGCGGTGGATGTGGGTCACGAGGAACCGGCGCACGTCCCCGAGGCCCGCGCCGAGCCCGGCGAGCGCCGTCTCGAGCTGCTCCCGCGACTGCGCCAGCGCCCACCCGGCGTCCACGAGCGTGAGCCCGTCGCCGTCGGCCAGCGCGTAGACGTTCACCGCCCGCAGGCCGTCGTTGGGCAGCGGAAGCGGTATCCGGTACACACCCGGGGCGCAGCGGTACACCCCTGGCGCCGTCCAGTCACCTGCCGGGTCGTCGTCGGCGATCACTCGCGGCCTCCCTTGCGACACGCCCCGCACGTTACGGCCCGCCACCGCGCGCGCACGCCGGTGTGGTGAGCTGCACAGGTCCCGGGAGCGGCGTCACCGCCGTTCGGCGAGGTAGGAGGCGAACGTGACGCGGCCCTCCGCGTGCTCGGGCGTGAGGTGCCCGCCCTCCCGGTAGCCGCGCGCGATCCGGCCGGGCACCCGCACGGGCAGCACCGGCCTGCGCCTGCCGCGGGCCGCCAGCCACGTGCGCGCCAGCTCGGGGAACGGGCGCACCTCGGGGCCGCCGAGGTCCGGGGCTCGCCCCGCCGGCTCCGCCCCGGCGAGCGCCACGAGCCGGGCGGCGACCTCGCGCTCGTCGATCGGCTGCACGTCGGTGCCCGCGGGCACCGGCAGCACGGGAAGCCGCGCCGCCAGGCCGAACAGCCGGTCGAGCAGCGCGTGGAACTGCGTGGTGCGCTGCACCGTCCAGGGCAGCCCGGAGCCGGCCACCGCATCCTCCACGGCGCACCGCTCCTTGTAGTACGGCAGCGGCACGCGGTCGGCGCCCACGATCGAGATCAGCACGAGGTGCGGCTGCGCACCCGTGCTGCGGGCGGCCGCCACGAGGCGGTTGATCCCCTCCACGTCGTGCCCCGGCCGGGTGGCCGCGTGCACGACCACCGCCACGCCGCGCACCGCCTCGTGCAGCCCGGCCCCGGTGACCATGTCGCCGGTGATGAGCCCCGGCCCGCGCCGCCTGCTGAGCACCCGCGGCTGCTGCCCGGCCTGCCGCAGCTCGCGCACGACCTCCCGGCCCAGGGTGCCGGTGCCACCGGTCACCAGGACCGCTCCCCCTCTCGTCGTCACCCGGGCGAGAGGACGTCGTCGATCGAGGCGGTGGCGACGACCCCCTCCACGCGGCGTGCCAGCTCCGCGTCGAGCGTGACGAACGCGTCGGCCTGCAGCTGGGTGAGCGCGAAGTATTCGGCGTCGAGCGTGGACGCCCAGCCCAGCTGGTCGGCCAGGTCCCAGGCCTGCCGTCGGAGCACGGCGTCCCCGAGGAGCCGGATCGGCAACCGGCCGAGGCGCGCGAGACGCTCCCGGGCCACGTCGGCCGTCAGCTCACCGCGGTGCGCGGACTCGTGCAGCGCCGTCAACGTCTGCGAGCGCAGCAGAGTGGGCGCGAGAAGCCGGTGCGCGCCCGGGATCTCGACGCCGGTGCCCGCCAGGTGGAGCGCGACGCCGGGATCGACGACGAACCTGGTCATCGGGCCTCCGATCAACAGCGGGACTGCCTCGCTAGCCTGATCGGACCGTACCGCGAGGAGATGACAGAACTGAGCGCCGTCGAGATCGTCGCGGAGTGGGAGCCGGGCACCTTCGCCGAGAACCTCGCGCCCGGCCCGGGCGGCAGCTGGCTGGTGACGCTCACCAGCCACCGCCGCGTCGACCGCGTGGCGCCCGACGGCACCCGCACCGTCGCCGCCGAGCTCCCGGCGATGCCCACCGGGATCGCCGCCGACGCCGACGGGGCCTTCGTGGTGTCCGGCCGGATCGGCGAGGCGGGCTGGCGGCTCGACCACGTCGGCGAGCACGGCGCCGAGAAAGTGTGCGATCTGCCCGAGCTGCGCTTCGGCAACGGGATGGCCCGATCCGGCGACCGGCTCTTCGTGGCCGACTCGGCACGCGGGCTCGTGCTCACCGTCGAACCCGGCGCAGGCCGCTCCACGGTCTGGCTGGAGCACGAGCTGCTCACCCCGGGCGACGCCGCCGAGGGCGTGCCCGGCGTCAACGGCGTCGCGGTCCACGGCGAGCACCTCTACCTGACCAGCACCGCCCGCGCCCTCGTGCTGCGGGTACCGCTCGGCGACACCGGCGGGGAGCTCGAGACCGTGGCCGAGCAGCTGCTGGCCGACGACTTCGACATCCACCCCGACGGCCGGATGTTCCTCGCCACCCACGTATTCGACGGCGTCGTGCAACTCGCCCCCGACGGCACCCGCCGCGACCTCGCCGGCCTCGCCGACGGCATCGAGACCAGCACCGCCGTGGCCCTCGACCCGCACGACAGCACCCGCGCGTGGGTCACCACCGCCGGGGAGCGGTTCGGCAGCCCGCACCGCGAGAAGCCGGCGCGGCTGCTCCGCCTCACGGTTTGACCCGGGCGGCGCGGCCTCATGATCGGCGGACCGGCGCGTCGACGCCACGTGTCGGGTTTCGCGCCCGTCCGGCGATCGTGAGGTCGGCGCCGCGGGTTCCGCTGAACCCGGCGGCGGGCGGCTCGCGCGTGGGTGCCCGTTCGGCGGGGATGGCGCGCGATCCTCACCGCGGCTCGCGTCGGTCTGTCGGAGATGCACCACTCTCGGCCCCACCCGTCTCGGGGGGTGGAACCACCGACCCTCCTGTGGGCGGGCCCGCGCTTCGCGCGCTGCGGTCGCGTGCTGGGCGCGGTAGGAATCAACCGATCCGGTGGGCGCGCTGCGAGATGCTCATCGCGCCCTCCCGGACTCGTGGACGAGCACGTCCTGTCAGCTGCGGGGCGACTCGCCGGTGGTCCAGTGGCGGGAGGAGCGCGGGGCAGCCCCATGATCAGCGGATTGGCGCGTTTCCCGACGCCAGGTGTCGGGTTTCGCGCCCGATCGGTGATCACCGGGCTGGCGCCCGCGGGTTCCGCTGAACCCGGCGCTTCGCGCGCTGCGGCTGCCCGGTGGTCCTGTAGCGGCGGGAGCAGCCCCATGATCAGTGGACTGGCGCGTTTCCCGACGCCAGGTGTCGGGTTTCGCGCCCGGCCGGCGATCATGGGGCTCGGGGAAGCGGTGTGCCGGGCCGCCGGAGGGCGGCCCGGCACACCCGGGTGTCAGCTGCAGCCGCTGGTGGAGCCGCAGCCCTCGCACAGGTAGCAGGAGCCGGCGGGGCGCATCTTGGTGCCGCAGGTCATGCACAGCGGCGCGTCGGCCGCCTTACCCAGGCGCAGCTCCAGCAGCTCGGTGGAGCTGCCCACCTCCACCGGGGCGGGAGCGGCGCCCTTCGGCTCCGCCTCCTTCTCCGCGGCCGGTGCCGCGTCGACCGAGGACCGCAGGCCCTCCATGTCGACCTCACCGAATCCCGAGCCGTAGTCGGTGGCCGCCACCTGCGCCGACCGCTCCTCGGCCGAGAAGATGCCCAGCTCCGCGCGCTTCTCGTACGGCAGGTGGTCGAGCGCGAGGCGCCGGAACAGGTAGTCGAGCACGCTGGTGGCGATGCGGACGTCCGGGTCGTCGGTCATGCCCGCCGGCTCGAAGCGCAGGTTGGAGAACTTCGAGACGTAGAACTCCAGCGGGATGCCGTACTGCAGACCCACCGAGATCGACATCGAGAAGGCGTCCATCACGCCCGCGAGCGTGGAGCCCTGCTTGCCCAGCTTGACGAAGATCTCGCCGAGGCCGTTGTCGGGGTAGGAGCCCGCGGTGAGGTACCCCTCGGCACCACCGACGGTGAACGACACCGTCTCGCTCGGGCGCTTCTTCGGCAGCCGCCGGCGCACCGGGCGCGCCTCGACCACGACGGGGGCCTCCTCGGCCGACTCCGTCTTGCGGGCCTCCTTGCCGGCCGAGAGCGGCTGGCCGACCTTGCAGTTGTCGCGGTAGATCGCCAGGGCCTTGAGGCCGAGCTTCCAGCCCTCCATGTAGATCTTCTCGACGTCCTCGACGGTGGCCGACTCCGGCATGTTGACCGTCTTGGAGATCGCGCCGGACAGGAACGGCTGCACCGCGGCCATCATCCGGACGTGGCCCATCGGCGCGATGGACCGCTCGCCCATGGCGCAGTCGAACACCTCGTAGTGCTCCGGGCGCAGGCCCGGGGCGTCGACGACGTGGCCGTGCTCGCCGACGTACTCGACGATGGCCTCGATCTGCTCGCCCTGGTAGCCGAGCTTGGCCAGGGCCCGCGGCACCGTCTGGTTGACGATCTGCATGGAGCCGCCGCCCACGAGCTTCTTGAACTTGACCAGCGCCAGGTCCGGCTCGATGCCCGTGGTGTCGCAGTCCATCATCAGGCCGATGGTGCCGGTGGGGGCGAGCACGGACGCCTGCGCGTTGCGCCAGCCGTTGCGGGCGCCGACCGTGAGGCCCTCCTGCCACACCTTGGTGGCGAGCTTGTGGACCGGCGCGCTCGCGACGAACGTGCGCACGTCGTCGTTGGCGGCGGCGTGCTTGCGCATGACCCGCTGGTGGGCCTCGGCGTTGCGGGCGTAGCCCTCGTACGGGCCGACGACCCCGGCCAGCTCGGCGGAGCGCTTGTAGGCCGCGCCGGTCATCAGCGAGGTGATCGAGGCGGCGAGCGCCTGGCCGCCCTCGGAGTCGTAGGCGTGCCCGGTGGCCATCAGCAGGGCGCCGAGGTTGGCGTAGCCGATGCCCAGCTGGCGGAACTTGCGGGTGGTGTCGGCGATCGGCTCGGTGGGGAAGTCGGCGAAGCAGATGGAGATGTCCATCGCCGTGATGATCAGCTCGACGGCCTTCTGGAAGCGCGCGGCGTCGAACTGCCCGTCGTCGCCGAGGAACTTCAGCAGGTTGAGCGAGGCGAGGTTGCAGCTGGAGTTGTCCAGGTGCATGTACTCCGAGCACGGGTTGGACGCGGAGATGCGGCCGGACTCGGGGCAGGTGTGCCAGTCGTTGATGGTGCTGTCGTACTGGATGCCCGGGTCGGCGCACTCCCACGCGGCCTGCGCGATGGTGCGGAACAGCTTCTTGGCCGGCACCCGGTCGATGACCTCGCCGGTCATCCGGGCGCGCAGCCCGAACTCCGAGTCGCTCTCCACCGCACGCATGAACTCCTCGGTGACGCGCACCGAGTTGTTGGCGTTCTGGTACTGCACCGAGGTGATGTCGGAGCCGCCGAGGTCCATGTCGAAGCCCGCGTCGCGCAGCACGCGGATCTTCGCCTCCTCCTTGGCCTTGGTCTCGACGAACTCCTCGATGTCGGGGTGGTCGACGTCGAGCACGACCATCTTGGCGGCCCGCCGGGTGGCACCGCCGGACTTGATGGTGCCCGCGCTGGCGTCGGCGCCGCGCATGAACGACACCGGGCCGGACGCCGTGCCGCCGGAGGACAGCAGCTCCTTGGACGAGCGGATGCGCGAGAGGTTGAGGCCGGCGCCGGACCCGCCCTTGAAGATCAGCCCCTCCTCGCGGTACCAGTTGAGGATCGACTCCATCGTGTCGTCGACCGCGAGGATGAAGCACGCGCTCACCTGCTGCGGCGAGCTGGTGCCCACGTTGAACCACACCGGCGAGTTGAAGCTGAACACCTGGTGCAGCAGCATCCAGGTGAGCTCCTGGGCGAAGACCTCGGCATCGGTCTCGGTGGCGAAGTAGCCGTGCTCCAGCCCCGCCCGGTGGTACACGCCCACCACCCGGTCGATGAGCTGCCGCAGGCTCGACTCGCGCTGCGGCGACCCGACGGCACCCCGGAAGTACTTGCTGGTGACGATGTTGGTGGCGTTGATCGACCAGAAGCCGGGGAACTCGACGCCGCGCTGCTCGAAGTTGACCGTGCCGTCGCGCCAGTTGGTCATGACGACGTCACGGCGCTCCCACGTGACCTCGTCGTACGGGTGCACCCCGGGCGTGGTGTAGAGCCGCTCGACGGTGAGCCCCGCCTGCTTCCCCTTTGCGCTGCTCCTCTTGCCGCGTCCCGATGCGGCGCCGACGGTCTCGGTCATGCTCTCCCTCTCCTTGCGCACACGCCGGGGGCTGGGGACCTCGACGCGCGCTTCCTGCGGTGCGGCGGATGTGTGGCGGCGGTGCGGTGCAGACGTTCGGTTCCAGGTGGCGGGCACGCCGGATCACCGGCCGGCTGGCTGCCGGTCCGGCGGGGGGCGCGCAGTGGGTCAGTCGGGCGCCTCGGCGCCCGCTGGTCTGCGCAGGTCGGCGATCTCCTTCTCGAAATCCTCGATCGAGGAGAACGACCGGTAGACGCTGGCGAAGCGCAGGTACGCCACTTCGTCGAGCTCGCGGAGCGGGCCGAGGATGGCCAGGCCCACCTCGTGACTGGGGATCTCGGCGGTGCCGCCCGCGCGGACGGCCTCCTCCACGCGGTGGGCGAGCTGCTGGAGCGCGTCCTCGTCGACGGGCCGCCCCTGGCAGGCCCTGCGGACCCCGCTGACGACCTTGTCGCGGCTGAACGGCTCGGTGACGCCGCTGCGCTTGACGACGGCGAGCACCGGCTCCTCGACCGTCGTGAACCGCCGGCCACACGCCGCGCAGGACCTCCTGCGACGGGTGGCCTGGCCGTCGTCGACCTCCCGGGAGTCGATGACCCGGCAGTCCGAGTGGCGGCAGAACGGGCAGCGCATCGGCTTCCTCCCCCTTCTGCAGAACCCCACCTGTTGTCGAACGACACGAGTGTAACCACAACATGTAGGGGCAGGGGAAGCAGGACACCCCTATCGGTACGGGTGTGTCGACCGAACGGGACGAACATCGCGAGACCACCTCCCGGCCGCCGCGCAGCGTCAGCCGGACGTCACCCTGAGCACCTGGCCGGGGCGCAGGGGCACCGGTCCGAGCGAGTTGTCGGTGACGATCTGCTCAGCGAGGCCCGCCAACCGCTCCCCCGGCGCCCCCGGTGCGATCCGCTGGGCGACCTCCCACGGGGTGCGCTCGGCGCCGACCGTGACGACGATGGTGCCGGGCGGCGCACTGACCGCCGCCTCCCCCGTGCGGACCGCGGCCGCGCCGTCGGCCACCACGCCGAGCGCCGCGACGACAACCGCGGCCCCGAGCGCGACGGCCACACCGGCGAGCCCCCGGCGCAGCCGCGCGAGGGAGCCCGCGACACCCGGGACCACGCGCACCCGCGCGAGCGTGCGCACCGCCGGCACCGGCAACGGGACGCGCCGGGCGACCGCCCGCACCCCGCGCGGCCGCTCGGCCTCGGGCGGCCGGACCGCGACGGCGCTGACCGACGGCCGCACGGGCCGCGGACCGCTGGCCGGCCTGCGCGGCGGCCGCGCCCGCTCGCCCACCCGCCGGTCGAGCACCGGCACCGCGCTCGCCCCCCGCTCGTGCATGCCCCGCTCGTGCATTTCGCCGCCTCCGCTCTTCCGCCGTGGCGCAAGCTGAACAAGTGTTCGAACGTCTGTGCGAAGTGTGTACCACTGCCGTCCGACAGAATCGAGAAACGCGGGCGTGTCGTTCGAACATGTGTTTGGCGTGAGGCCCGATCGGGGCTAGGTTCGTATGCGACGACGGTGGCGGCCGCACCTGTGGCACCCACCCCCATACCCAGCGGGCGGCCCGCGCGCCGCCCACGAGGAGGAGGCGCAGCAGATGGCACGGGACGACCCGGGCAACGGAGCCGGAGGCACCGCACAGGTGAGCACGTTCCCGGACCCGCCTGCCGAGTCCGCGGGTCTCACGCCGCGGCAGCGCAAGGTCCTCGAGGTGATCCGCGACTGGGTCGAGCGGTTCGGCTACCCGCCCAGCGTGCGGGAGATCGGCGACGCCGTGGGCCTCACCTCCACCTCGTCGGTGCACCACCAGCTGCGCGCGCTGGAGCGCAAGGGCTACCTGCGCCGCGACCCCAACCGCACGCGCGCGGTCGACGTGCGCGGCCCGGAGGACGCGGCCGCCGAGGCGCCCGCCACCACCGCGAGCACCCCCACCGCCGCCGACGACCTGCACCCCGCCCCCGCGCTCGTCCCGCTGCTGGGCAACATCGCCGCCGGTGGCCCGATCCTCGCCGAGCAGGCCGTCGAGAGCGTCTTCCCCCTGCCCCGCGAGATCGTCGGCGAGGGCACGCTGTTCCTGCTGAACGTCCGCGGCGACTCGATGATCGAGGCCGCCATCACCGACGGCGACTGGGTGGTGGTGCGCCAGCAGCCCGTGGCCGAGAACGGCGAGATCGTGGCCGCCATGATCGACGGCGAGGCCACCGTCAAGACGTTCAAGCGCCGCGACGGCCACGTGTGGCTGATGCCGGCCAACCCGGCCTACGACCCGATCCCCGGCGACGACGCCACCGTGCTCGGACGCGTGGTGGCGGTGCTGCGGCGGCTCTGAGTCCGAGCCCGCTCGTCACCTCCGCGACCGGCCGCGCAGCGACGCCGCCGCCGTCACCAGCAGCAACACCCCCACCACCGCGCCGCCGCCCAACGCAGCGGGCAGCCAGGGCGGCGGCCCGGGGTCGGGCACGATCTCCGGTGCGGGCGGGAGCGGCGCCACGGCGACCGGTTCCCCGGCCAGCGCGGTGGCCCCGGCCACCGTGCGGATCTCGCCCGGCACGCCGCCGCGGGTCTCCGAGCCCGACAGCAGGGCACCGTCGGGTTCGAACGCCAGCGCCTCACCCTGCGGTTCGTCGGGCAGCGGCACGCGCACGGGCGTCTGGTTGAACGCCGCCACGAGGTCGCCGTCGCTCACCGGGAAGAGCCAGGCGTCGGTGTAGGTGCGCACCGCCACCACCGCACCGTCGGCGCTCCGCGCCGCTCCGGTCACCAGCCGCGTCCCGATCCCGCCCACCGGACCGCCGAGCGTGTCCGACACGGGCAGGGCGAGCTCCCCGACCGGCAGCAACGGGGTGGGCCCCTCCCCCTGGGGCGGCTCGGCGGTGCGGTAGAGCCCGGCCGGCCGCCCGACCTCCTTGGTGATCACGAATGGGCGGCCGTGGGAGTCGACCAGGAGGGCCTCCGCGTCGTGCGGGCCGTCCGGGTAGGTGAGCCGGTGCAGGCGGGGCTCGCCGCGTTCGGGGAGCACCACCACCGCCACCGTGTCGCGGCGGCGTTCGTTGTCGCCGAGATCGGCCGCCCAGATCTCACCGTCCGGGCCGAGGGCGAGGTCCTCCACGTCGTAGGGGTCGACGTCCGCGGTGCGGGTGTCGATCACCCGGCAGTCGGTGCGGTCGATGCGGTGGACCTGCACGCTGCGGCCACCGTCGCTCGACGCCCACAGGCCACCGTCGTGCACCACCATCCCGGACAGCTCGTCGAGCCGCGGGTCGTCCAGGGCGCACACCGGCTCCGGCGCGGGCACGCCGGCGAACGCGAGTGCGACGAGGAGACCGATCAGCTGACGGCGCCGTTCTCCAGGGCGGCCGGCTCCGTGCCGGCCAGGGCGTACGGCAGTACGACGGTGGCGAGCTCGGCGCCGACGCGGGCACGCATCCGGGTGCCCTCGGGGGTGTGCTCCTCGCTCAGCACCTCACCCTCGGTGTGCACGCGCGCGACGAGCGAGCCCTGCACGTACGGCAGGAGCAGGTCGACCTCGACCTCCGGGGTGGGCAGGAGCTCGGCGATGCGCTCGCGCAGCTTCGCGACCCCGGCACCGGTGCGGGCGGAGACGAACACCGCCTCCGGCAGCAGGTGGCGCAGCCGGGCCAGGCCCAGGTCGCCCGCGGCGTCGGTCTTGTTGACCACGAGCAGCTCGCGGGGCATCGCCCCGTGCTCCTCGCCGATCTCCACCAGGACCTGCCGGACGGCCTTGATCTGGTCCTCGGGCAGCGCGTCGGAGGCGTCGACCACGTGCAGGAGCAGGTCGGCCTGGGCCGTCTCCTCCAGAGTGGACCGGAACGCCTCCACCAGCTGGTGGGGCAGGTGCCGCACGAACCCGACGGTGTCGGTGAGCGTGTAGGTGCGCCCGTCGGCGGTGGACGTACGCCGGGTGGTGGGGTCGAGTGTGGCGAACAGCGCGTTCTCGACGAGCACGCCCGCGCCGGTGAGCGCGTTGAGCAGGCTCGACTTGCCGGCGTTGGTGTAGCCGACGATCGCGACCGAGGGCACCTCGCCACGACGGCGCACGCCGCGCTGCGTCTCGCGCACCTGCTTCATGCCCGAGATCTCGCGGCGCAGCTTGGACATGCGGTGGCGGATGCGACGGCGGTCGAGCTCGATCTTGGTCTCGCCGGGGCCGCGGCCACCGATCCCGACGCCGCCCGCGGCCCGGCCACCGACCTGCCGCGACAGCGCCTCACCCCACCCGCGCAGGCGCGGGAGGAGGTAGGACAGCTGGGCGAGCTCGACCTGCGCCTTGCCGTCCTTGGAGCGGGCGTGCTGGGCGAAGATGTCGAGGATGAGCGCGGTGCGGTCGATGACCTTGACCTTGAGCTTGTCCTCGAGCTGCCGCAGCTGGCCGGGCGAGAGCTCGCCGTCGGCGATCACGGTGTCGGCGCCTGCGCTCAGCACGGCGTCGCGCAGCTCGTCGACCTTGCCCGCACCGATGTAGGTGGCGGGGTCGGGGCGCGAGCGGCGCTGGATCAGGCCGTCGAGCACCTGGGATCCGGCGGTCTCGGCGAGCCGGGCGAGCTCCTCGAGCGAGGCGCGCGCCTGCTCGGCGCTGCCCTCGGTCCAGACCCCGACGAGCACGACGCGCTCGAGGCGCAGCTGCCGGTACTCGACCTCGGTGACGTCGGCGAGCTCGGTGGACAGGCCCGCGACGCGGCGCAGGGAGCTGCGCTCCTCGAGCTCGTAGTCGCCCCGGGTGGGGCGCAGGGTGTCGTCGGCGGGGGCGGACAGGGCGGGTTCAGTCATCGTGGAAGTCATGCTCCCACGTCAACGCCTGGTACGTCCTGTCTGATTCCCGGTGCGTCGCGCGCCGGAAGCGGGGTAGATCGAGAGGTAGACGGCCACCCCTTCGCCGTCCGGCGGTTCCGGGCGGGCGGCGTAGCGGTCGAGCAGCGCGGAGAGCTCCGCGCGCAGCTCGGCGGCGTCGGCGGGCGCCAGCCGCACCGCGAGCCTGCTCTGCTCCAGCGCGGCGACGCCCACCTCGGTGACCTCGTCGAGGTAGGCCTGCAACAGCGCCTCGGCGAGCGACGGATCGTGCTCGCCGCCGCTCAGCGACCAGGACAGGCGGGTGCCCCGGTAGGGGATCTCGGTGGAGCCGCGCGGGCCCGGCCGGGGCGGGAGCGCCTCGAGGAAGCCGTGGCGGACCAGGCGCCGCACGTGGTGCAGCGTGGTGGCGGGGTCGCGGTGCAGCGCCGCGGCGATCTGGGCGTTCGTCAGCGGCTCCTGGAGCGTCAGCCGGATGATGCGCAGCCGCACGGCCGAGGACAGCGTGGCGATCTCGGCCTCGGTGGCGGGCCGGCGCGTCGCGGACACCGCACCACCGTACCGATTGACGCTTTCCAATCGGTCGTCCACGATCGGGTGCGTGACCCTGTGGCGGCACCGCGACTTCCGGCTGCTGTGGGCGGGCGAGTCGGTCGCCCAGGTCGGCATCATGATCAGCCATCTCGCGCTCCCCCTCCTGGCCGCCACCGCGCTCGGCGCCACCCCGTGGGAGATGGGGCTGCTGGTGGCGGCGGAACGCGGGGCCTTCCTGCTGATCGGGCTGCCCGCGGGCGTGCTGCTCGACCGCGTGCGGCGGCTGCCCGTGATGATCGGGGCCAACCTCGCGCGGTTCGCGCTCATCGCGAGCATCCCGGCCGCGTGGGCCGCGGGTGTGCTGACGTTCGGCCACCTCCTCGCCGTCGCGCTGCTCGCGGGCGTGGCCACCGTGCTGTTCGACGTGGGCTACCAGTCCGTGCTGCCGGCCGTGGTCGGGCGCGCGGGCCTGGTCGAGGGCAACGCGAAGCTCGAGTCCACCCGAGCTGCGGCCGAGGCGGCCGGCCCGGCCATGGGCGGCGGGCTCGTGCAGCTCGCAGGCGCCGCGGCCGCCGTGCTCCTCGACGCCGTCGGGTATCTCGTCTCCGCGGCCCTGCTCGCCCGGATGCGCACCCGCGAGACGGTGCCCCCGCGCGACCCGGGCCGCACCGTGCGCGCGGAGATGGCCGAGGGCCTGCGCTACGTCCTCGGCCACCGGCTGCTGCGCCCGATCGTGCTGTGCACCGGCACCGCCAACCTGTTCGGCGGGGTCCTCGCCGCGGTGTCCGTGCTGTTCCTGTCCCGCGAGCTTCGGCAACCGCCCGCGGTCGTCGGGCTCGTGCTGGCCGCAGGCAGCGCGGCCGGTGTGCTCGCCGCCGTCACCGCAGGAGCCTGGATCCGGCGGCTCGGGCAGGGGCGCACGCTCGTGCTGGCCCTGCTCGCGACGGGCCCCGTGGCGCTCGTGCTCCCGCTCACCACGCCGGGCGCCGGGCTGGCCTGGTTCGCCCTCGGCACCGCGGCCGTGGCGTACGGTGGCGTCGTCTACAACGTCGCCCAGGTGAGCTTCCGCCAGGCCGTCTGCCCCGACCACCTGCTCGGCCGGATGAACGCGAGCATCCGCTTCCTCGTCTGGGGCACGATCCCGCTGGGCGGGCTGCTCGGCGGCGCGCTCGGCGAGCTCGCCGGGCTGCGCGCGACGCTCCTCGTCACGGCTGTGGGCTTCGTGCTCTGCCCGGTCTGGCTGCTCGTCTCGCCGCTGCGGCGCCTGCGCGACCTCCCCGCGCCGGCTCAGACCTGAGACCACCACTCGGCGGCGATCTCGCCGTGCGCGACGAGTTCGGCGGGGCCGTGCAGCACCGTGGTGCCCGCCCCGACCGTGACCCGCAGCCTGCCTCCCGGCGCCCGCACCGGCACCGTGCCGGTGTCGAGCCCGGCGTCGCGCAGCACCGCGACCGCGGCGGCCACCGTGCCGGTGCCGCAGGAACGGGTCTCCCCCGCCCCGCGCTCGTGCACCCGCATCGAGACCACGCCGTCCCGCAGCGGGGTGACGAACTCGATGTTCACCCCGTGGGGGAAGAGGGCGTCGTCGTGGCCGGGCGGGCGGCTCAGATCCAGTACCGACAGGGGGCCGTCGGTGACGCACGCCAGGTGCGGGTTGCCGACATCCACCGCCACGCCGTGGAACGTGCGGCCGTCCACCTGGGCCGTGCTCTCCGCGCCGACCGTGGCCGGGCCCATGTCGACCGAGATCTCGCCGCCCGTCACGCGCACGGTGCGCACCCCGGCCCGCGTGCCCAGCGGCATCTCGGCCTCGGGCAGCAGGCCGGCGTGCTCGAGGTAGCGGGCGTAGACGCGCACCCCGTTGCCACACATCTCGGCGACGCTGCCGTCGGCGTTGCGGTAGTCCATGAACCACTCGACGCCGGGCTCGGGCGGCGGGCCGTCGCCGAGCGCGGCCCAGCGCACGACCCGCAGCACGCCGTCGGCCCCGATGCCGCGGCGGCGGTCGCACAACGCGGCCACCCGGGTGGGCGTCAGGTCGAGCTCGCCGTCGGGGTCCGGGAGCAGCACGAAGTCGTTCTCCGTGCCGTGCCCCTTGCTGAAACGCACCACCTCACGAGCCTACGTGCTGCGAAAGAAGGCGCAGCGCGGCACCGACCGGATCGGGATCGGCCCCGTCCAGCCAGTGGATCCGCCGGTCGCGGCGGAACCAGGACCGCTGGCGCCGCACGAACCGCCGGGTGGCCACCACCGTGTCGGCGGCCGCCGCGGCGAGGTCCCCCGTGCCGTCGAGCGCGGCCACCACCTGCTGGTACCCGAGCGCCCGCGACGCCGTGCGCCCCTCGCGCAGCCCCCGCGCGAGCAGCCCGCGCGTCTCCTCCACCAGGCCACCGGCGAACATGCGCGCCACCCGGCGGGCCACGCGCAGGTCGAGCTCCGCGGTGGGCCGGTCGACCCCGAGGAGCACCGCGTCGTAGCGCGGCGGGCCGCCGGTGGGCAGCCGGGCCGGGAACGGCTTCCCGGTCAGCGCCACCACCTCGAGCGCCCGCACGATCCGGCGCCCGTTCGAGGGCAGCACCACCTGCGCCGCCGCCGGGTCGACGGCCGCGAGCCGCGCGTGCAGCGCGGCCGGCCCGCGCTCGGCCAGCTCGGCCTCCAGCTCGGCGCGCAACGCCGGATCCGTGCCCGGGAACTCCAGCTCGTCCACCACCGCCTGCACGTACAGGCCCGACCCGCCCACCAGCACCGGGGTGCGCCCGGCCGCCAGCAGGCGCTCGACCACGCAACGCGCGTCCCGCTGGTAGGCGGCCACGGCGGCCGTGTCGGTGACGTCGAGGACGTCCAGCAGGTGGTGCGGCACGCCCGCCCGCTCGGCCTGCGTGAGCTTCGCCGTCCCGACGTCCATGCCGCGGTAGAGCTGCATCGCGTCGGCGTTGACCACCTCGCCGTCGAGCGCCCTCGCCAGCGCCACGCCGAGGTCCGACTTGCCCGTCGCCGTGGGACCGACGACGGCGACCAACCGGTTCATGCGCGCGGGCCCCGCGCGAGCAGCGGCGGTTCCGGTGCGACCGCGGCCATCGTGAGCACGCAGCGCAGCGTATGCGGCCCACCGGAACCGGTCGGTCGGCGCCTCCGACGCGCCGTCCGGGGTGCAGCGCCCGTCCGGGCTGTTCCGGTCGGCCCCCGGAGCTGTTTGAATCGCGAACGGCCACCGGTTCCGCGGAACCGGCCACGGCCGATGTGCACGGCCTCGCCTCCGGGCGGGGCGTCCGCCGTTCGCGGCGGGCCGGAGCGAGGAGGACGACCGTGTCGGAGCATCAGGGGAGCGCAACGCCGGAGCCGGTGGAGCAACGGGCACCGCACCAGGAAGGGGCCGCACCCGACGGTGCGGCACGAACGCCGGTGCGTGGCGCGGGAGCAGGCGCCGAACCCGGGGCCGACGTGGAGGCCGCTGCAGCCGGCCCCGCCTTCGCCGCCGACAGCCCGGTCCATCCGAGCGGGCAGGCCGTCGCGCCGTCCGCGGCCGAGGAGCCCGCGCAGCCGGTCACCGAGCCCGATCCCGGACCCGCCACACCGCCCGCGGATCACGGGGCGACGCCTGGCGAAGCCCCGTCCCCGCCCGCCGCACCCGCGGCGCCCGCCCCGCCTGCTTCCGCGCGTCCGGTACCGGCGCCACCCCGCCCCGGGCCCCCGCCCGCGCGGCCGGCCCCGCCCCGCCCGGCGCCACCGCCCCGCCCGGGGCCGGTCGAGCCCGTCGCGGCCCCGGTCGTCGAGCAGGTGGTGCACAGCGCCGTCACACCGGCGAGCGCCGACCCGGGCCGGTGGGGCCGGGTGGACGCCGAGGGCACCATCTACGTCCGCACCGGCGACGGCGAACGCGTCGTCGGCTCGTGGCAGGCGGGCGAGCCGGAGGAGGGGCTCGCGCACTTCGCCCGGCGGTTCGACGACATGCTCACCGAGGTCGAGCTGCTCGCCACCCGGCTCGCGGCGGGCGGCGGCGACCCGAAGCACACGCTGAGCAGCGCCAAGACCATCCGCGACGGGCTGGACGAGGCCACCGTCGTCGGCGATCTCGCCGGGCTGCGCCGCGCGCTCGACGAGCTCGTCACCGCGGCCGAGACCGCCGTCGACGCGGCCCGCTCGGCCCGCGACGCGCAGCGCAACGCCGCCGTCGCGCGCAAGGAGGCGCTCGCCGCCGAGGCCGAGAAGCTCGCCGTCGAGGCCACGCAGTGGAAGCAGGCGGGCGACCGGTTCAAGTCGATCCTCGACGAGTGGCGCACCATCCGCGGCATCGACCGCAAGACCGACGAGCAGCTGTGGAAGCGGTTCTCCAAGGCGCGCGAGTCGTTCAACCGGCGCCGCGGCTCCCACTTCGCCGACCTCGACCGCCAGCGCGCCGCCGCCAAGGCCCGCAAGGAGGAGCTGGTCGTCGAGGCGGAGGCGCTCGCCGACTCCGAGGACTGGGGGCCCACCGCCGCCCGGTTCCGCGACCTGATGGCCGAGTGGAAGGCGGCCGGGCGCGCGCAGAAGGAGGCCGACGACGCGCTCTGGCAGCGCTTCCGCACGGCGCAGGACAGCTTCTTCGCCCGCCGGGCAGGCACCTTCGCCGAGCGCGACGCCGAGTTCGCGGCCAACGCCGAGGCCAAGCGGGCCCTGCTCGTGGAGGCCGAGAAGATCGACACGTCGGACCCGACCGCCGCCCGCGCGGCCCTGCGCACCATCCAGGAGCGCTGGGAGGAGATCGGCAAGGTCCCGCGCGACGACATCCGCCCGCTCGAGGCGCGCCTGCGCGCCGTCGAGGAGAAGGTGCGCGAGGCCGCCGACCGCCAGTGGCGCCGCACCGACCCCGAGGCCGAGGCGCGGGTGGCGCAGTTCCGCGAGCGGGTGGCGCAGTTCGAGGCCCAGGCCGAGAAGGCACGGGCCGCGGGCGACACCCGCCGTGCCGAGCGGGCCGAGAGCCAGGCCGACCAGTGGCGCGAGTGGCTGGCCACGGCGGAGCAGGCGCTGCAACACCGCTGAGGCCGCGTCGGTGTGGTGAGGGCCCGGGTCCACATACGACCCGGGGCGCTCACACACCGACTGCCGCTGCTGTGCCAGCACGCCGGGCAGGCGGCCCCGGCGCCGGCACACCACCTCGCGCGCTCGCACACCGACTGCAACCGATGTGCCAGCACCACAACCGATGTGCGAACACCCCGGCGCGACCGCCCCAAAGGCCCACACACCACCCCTCGCACCCACACACCAACTGCAACCGATGTGCCAGCACCACAACCGATGTGCGAACACCCCGGCGCGACCGCCCCAAAGGCCCACACCACCTCTCGCACCCACACACCAACTGCAACCGGTGTGTCGGCACCACAACTGGTGTGCGAGCACCGACGCGCAGCCGCCGCGAAGCCGACCAACCTGACGCCGGCCCGTACGGAACTGCTGAAGCCGATGTGCAAGCCCAGACGCCAGCCTTCGAGGGCCGACACACCACCAGTGGTGCCCACACACCAACTGCAACCGATGTGCCAGCACCACAACCGATGTGCGAACACCCCGGCGCGACCGCCCCAAAGGCCCACACCACCTCTCGCACCCACACACCAACTGCAACCGGTGTGTCGGCACCACAACTGGTGTGCGAGCACCGACGCGCAGCCGCCGCGAAGCCGACCAACCTGACGCCGGCCCGTACGGAACTGCTGAAGCCGATGTGCAAGCCCAGACGCCAGCCTTCGAGGGCCGACACACCACCAGTGGTGCCCACACACCAACTGCAACCGATGTGCCAGCACCACAACCGATGTGCGAGCACCCCGGCGCAGCCGCCTCAAAGGCCCACACCACTCTCGCGCCGACACACCGACTGCAACCGGTGCGCCAGCACCACAACCGATGTGCAAAGCCCCTCGGGCCTCAGCGCCGCATGGCCACCCGCGCCCACGTGGCCGCGAGCACCAGGACGGCGACGGCCGCGAGCACCAGCCCGATGCCGGGGCCGGGGGCGCCGGTGGGCACGGCGACCTGCCGCGACCAGATGGCCCACACCCCGGTGACGACGGAGATGCCGCAGCCGACCGCGGTGAGCCACGCGAGGCCGAACCAGCGGGTGGCGAGGGCGAGGGCGGAGCAGACGAGGCCGAAGGTGAGCGACGTGCCGGCGAACAGCGGCGGGAGGAGCCCCAGCGGGGCGAGGCCCGCGAGCACCTGCCAGCCCTGCACGGAGCCGGTCCAGGGGAGCAGGAGCGCGCCCAGGAGTGCGAACATCGCGACGGCGATGACGAGGGCGGACGGCCCGGGGTCGATGCGGTGTTCGGCGCGTCGTTCGGCGCGGCGCAGTTCGGCGTCGAGCGCGGCGAGTTCCTCGGGCACTTTTCGTTCGTTCCCCTCGTCGGTCACGCCTGGACCCCGCAGGCGGGCGCGGCCGCCGCGGGCTGGGCGGGGGGCGCGCCGAACCCCGGGAGGCCGAGGCCTGTGGCTGCGCCGCCCGGGCGGGTGCCGGACTCGTGGACGTCGCCTGCGCGGGTGCGCCGGTGGGACCGGACGGGGCCGTCGGCGACGAGGTGGTGCGGCGCGCCGTAGCCGACCGTGACCTCCACGATGTCGCCGGGACGGATGGCCAGGTCGCCGGGGGTGAAGTGGACGAGGCGGCCGTCGCGGGCGCGGCCGCTCATGCGGTGGGTGGCGCCGTCCTTGCGGCCCTCCCCCGTCGACACGAGCACCTCGACGACCCGGCCCTCGAGGGCCCGGTTCTGCTGCCAGGAGATCTCCTCCTGCAGTGCGACGAGCCGCTCGTAGCGCTCCTGGACGACGGCCTTCGGGAGCTGGTCGGGTAGGGACGCGGCCGGGGTGCCGGGGCGGGGCGAGTACTGGAAGGTGAACGCCTGGGCGAACCGCGCCTTCTCGACGACGTCGAGGGTGGCCTGGAAGTCCTCCTCGGTCTCGCCGGGGAAGCCCACGATGATGTCGGTGGAGATGGCGGCGTCGGGCATCGACGCGCGCACCTCGTCGAGGATCCCGAGGAACCGCGAGGAGCGGTAGGAGCGGCGCATCCGGCGCAGCACGTCGTCGGAGCCGGACTGCAGGGGCATGTGCAGCTGCGGGCAGACGTTGGGCGTCTCGGCCATGGCGGCGATGACGTCGGAGGTGAAGTCGCGCGGGTGCGGGGAGGTGAAGCGCACCCGTTCGAGGCCCTCGACGTCGCCGCAGGCGCGCAGCAGCTTGGCGAAGGCGCCGCGGTCGCCGAACTCGACGCCGTAGGAGTTGACGTTCTGCCCGAGCAGCGTGACCTCGAGGACGCCGTCGGCGGCGAGCGCCTGCACCTCGGCGAGGACGTCGCCGGGGCGGCGGTCCTTCTCCTTGCCGCGCAGCGACGGGACGATGCAGAACGTGCAGGTGTTGTTGCAGCCCACGGAGATGGAGACCCAGCCGGCGTAGGCGGATTCGCGGCGCGCGGGCAGTGTGGAGGGGAACACCTCGAGCGACTCGGCGATCTCCACCTGGGCGGCCTGGTTGTGCCGGGCCCGCTCCAGCAGCACGGGCAGCGCGTGCACGTTGTGGGTGCCGAAGACGACGTCGACCCACGGCGCCTTGCGGACGATCGTGTCGCGGTCCTTCTGGGCGAGGCAGCCGCCGACGGCGATCTGCATCCCGGGCCGCGCGGCCTTGACCGGCCGCAGGTGGCCGAGGTTGCCGTAGAGGCGGTTGTCGGCGTTCTCACGCACCGCGCAGGTGTTGAAGACGACGACGTCGGCCTCGTCGGAGGCCGACCGCTCATAGCCCGCGGCCTCGAGCAGCCCGGCCATCCGCTCGGAGTCGTGCACGTTCATCTGACACCCGTAGGTGCGGATGGTGTAGCTGCGGGTCACGCCCCCTCCTCGCTCCGCTCGTCGGGGCCGTGCCCCAGGGCTGCGCTGGATGGTGGCCTCGCCAGCTCGGCCACGTGGTTCGAGGGTAGGCCGTGACGGCCCGGTCGACTGCACCGGCCGGGGCACGGCAGGATGCCCGCATGGTGGAGCGGCGCGCGTTCCTGCGGGGACTGCTGTCCGGTGCCGCCGCGCTCGGCCTCGCGGGGGTGCCGAGTTGCTCCTCGCGGTTCGCGGACGTCCGCCTCACGCTCGCGACCGGCGGCACGCAGGGCGTCTACTACAACCTGGGCAACGCGCTGGCCGACGCCTGGCAGGCGCGGCTGGACCTGGTGGCCCGCCCCACCGTGCTGTCGACGGCGGGATCGGTGGACAACCTGGACCGGCTGGCGGACCGCACCGCCGACGTGGTGTTCAGCCAGGTCGACACCGCGGCGGCGCGGCTCGCCCGCACCACGGCGGACGACCCGCGCTCGCCGCGTGCCCTCGCCCGCATCTACGACGACGTGGTGCACGTGGTGGTGCCGGCCTCGTCGGCGGCCACGGGGTTGGCGGACCTGCGGGGCGCCCGGGTGTCGGTCGGTGCGCCCGACTCGGGGGTGCAGGTGATCGCCGAGCGCCTGCTGGGGGTGGCGGGCCTGTCCCCGGCCACCGACTTCCAGGCGGTGCAGCTCGGCATCAACGACTCGGTGGACGCGGTGCTGCGGGGCGAGATCGACGCGTTCTTCTGGTCGGGTGGGCTCCCGACGCGGGGTGTCTCGGCCCTCGCCGAGTCGTTGCCGATCCGCCTGCTGAACCTCGAGGACCTGATCACGCCGGTGCGGGCCGCGTACCCGGAGTACGCCGCGGGCACGGTGCCCGCCCGCACCTACGACATCCCGGACCCGATCACCACGCTGCTCGTGCGCAACTTCCTGATCGTGCGGGCCGAGATGCCCGACGACGTGGCCGACGCGCTGGTGGAGGGCCTGTTCGCGGCCCAGGAGGAGCTGGCGGCCGTGAGCCCGGCCGCGCTCACGATCGACCTGCGGGCCGCGATCGGCACGCAGCCGGTGCCGTTGCACCCGGGCGCGGAGCGCTTCTTCCGCACCGAGAAGGACCCCTAGGGAGTGTCTGACGGATCTTGGCTGGGTTGTCGGTCAGGATGGGGTCGTGGCCGAGCGTCGGGTTCTGTCGGATGAGGCGTGGACGTGGCTGGAACCACGGCTGCCGGATCGCACGCCGCGTC